>WVZO01000233.1:0-20334 GCA_011772425.1 Candidatus Aminicenantota bacterium | reverse complement strand
TTCGCCGGTTCCCACGTCCCACTCTTTGATAGTATCATCCCAGGAAGCTGAAAGGATTTTTTTACCATCCTGGTTATACACCACGCTCATTATAAAAAAATTATGGCCGGCAAATGTTTTCACACATTCACCCGTTCCCGCATCCCACTCTTTTATGGTGTGATCACCTGAAGCGGAAAGAATTTTTTCCCCATTTGGACTGTATACTGCGCTTCTTACCCAAGCCAAATGCCCTGCTAGTATATTCACCATTTCACCGGTTTTTACGTCCCACTCTGTGATAGTTTTATCATTAGAAGCAGATAGGATTCTTTTACCATCCGGGCTGTACACCGCGCTGTTAACATAATCTGTATGCTCGGCCAGGGTTTTAACACATTCGCCGGTTCCCGCGTCCCACTCTTTGATGGTTTTATCACAGGAGGCGGAAAGGATTTTTTTACCATCCGGGCTGTACACCGCGCTGGTTACTCTTAACCTATGCCCGGCCAGGGTTTTCAAACATACTCCTGTTTTTGCATCCCATTCTTTGATGGTTTTATCATCAGAAGTAGAAAGGATTTTTTCCCCATCCGGACTGTATGCCGCGTTTGTTACATATGAAGAATGGCCGACCATGGTTTGCAAACATTGACCGGTTCCCGTGTCCCACTTTTTGATGGTGTGATCAATAGAAACTGAAAGGATTTTTTTCCCATCCGGGCTGTACACCGCTCTGTTAACCCCTTTCGTATGCCCCTGCGACAAGAGGTTTTTTTCATGGACCCGCGATCCATCGAAAACTGCAGCTAAGTACACTAAGTTTCGCTCTTCATAAAAACGACTGCACATTACACCATTAAGGGTAAGATGTGATAAATCAAGATTAGATAAATCCGCACCACTCAACTCCCCCCGCACCTCTTTCCAGATGGTCACGATGTTCCATACCGCATATCCCACCCCTTCTCCGAATTTTCCACGGCATAAATCCAGCACGCGGTGTAAACGGTTTCCCTTATTTATATAGATTTTCCAACCTTCATTTTTCGCCAGGTAGGGCTTACAGCGGTGCTCTCCCTCGATTTCTCCTACAAGTCGACGTACGAAATAATCTAGTATAGGTTCCTTCAATACCCCAGATATCTCTCCCTTACTCAAACTGATATCCGCCTCGTTTAATAGGTGCATGGCGGCAAAAAAAATCCGGAAATCCTGGTGCAGGAAACGAAGTGACTGCACCTCTTGCACCAGCATATGCAGCTCATTACAAAAAATATCCCGCAGCAGACCGGCCCTCTTGTGACTGTCAAGACCATCAACAAACTCTCCCAAAGGCAGCATGTCTTCATATTTTCCAAATTGGGGAAACGTGTCCAGGAAATCATCCTGCGAATACCGCCGACACAGGCGGTCCAGGCTCTCCCGGAATTGGGTGTTGGTAAAAGCGAATAGTCCCGCCTTCTCCATTTCATACCCCACGCCAGGCAGCATGAATTTCAATAGGAATTTATAGAACCACCACTTTTTTTTATCATATTTAAGCCGCTCCAACATCACCGCAACCTGAGCTTCCATAAAATTCCACAGCAATTCCCCGACTGTTTCTACCTTCTCTTTGAAATCCCCCTCATATTTCCCCTGCACCTCGCACGTAGAGGTATACAGGGTCAACATCATGGGATTACGCAGCATTGGCAACAAACGACCATCCGGCATTTTGCTGTTTTTCTTTTGCAGGTATTCTCGCACCTCCTTTTCTTCCAGTCCTCGAAGTTCCAATAAATGAAGGTGCTCCCAACCATAAGCCTTTCTCATATCGTACCGGCTGGTTATCACCACCTGCACTCCACTGGAATGTTCCATTAATTTCCTTAATTGGATCAACAAATCCTTGTTATCCACCGTCACTTCGTTAAACCCGTCCAGTAGGAGCACTGCGGCAGGGAGATCACGGGGATCTCTCAAAAAACGCATGATCTCGTCTTCACTGACCTGGCCATCAAAATAATTCCTGCGAATGGTAGATAAAATAAAATCCATCCGTTTCTCTTCGGGCATGGTGTTGATTTCATTTAACTGTATAAAAACCGGCACAGGACGGTCGGCATGGTAATCTTTAGTCAATTCATCCCATAATCGGACCAGGGACACGGTTTTCCCCATCCCGCCGTCACCTTTGACAACAGCATGTTTGTCTCCCTCTATCCAGAGTCGTGGGAGGCTATACAGCAGTTTACGGTTGTCGCCCGCAGTTCCGCCACGATTGCCCTCACTCTCGTCGAAATGTTCTGTTACGGTGGAATCGAGCCATTCTTTAATGGGTTCTTGAAGAATAATATCCGAGATAACCAGGTGACGAAACCGGCCGTTATCACCACGGAGGTCCTCATAATGCCGCCTGGAACAGGTAAATAACCGCCGGTGCAAATCCCGGTTCTCTTCAACCGCGGGTTCCGGTTTTTTTTCTATACCGATAAAAGGGAAATCTTTCGAATATTCTCCCCTGTATTCCCATTCGCCATTGGCAGGATTCCATTCGTAAGCTCTCCGTTCAATTGTACCGGTGGATTTATCGAGCCGAAAAATCGAGAAATTATTCCGTTCCGTATTACCACTGTAGGAAGAGCCACCTGTGAATAGGTACGTTTTTTGATACGTGGAGTGTGGATCGATCAACGTCCCGTGAACATGGCCTGAAAGAATTATATGGCATTCCCTTGCCAGGAAATTATAAGTAATCCTGCGGCTGCCGTAACTGTACACTTCTTCATCATGAAGGGATTTGTATGGGTGATGGAGAACCCCTATCGTTGGGATGTCTCTTTTTTCCCACCATTTTGCCGCGGTAATCACTTCTAGGTGGGGCAGACCGATATGTAAATTTTCTGTTCTACCTTCCCGGCAAAACCAGGCGGAATTAAGCACAAGCCACGTGATCCCGTTGTGTATCCGGGAACCCGCCAGGTAAGAGAATTTACTACCCAGGGTGAAGGGAGGAATGTTCATTTTTTTACAGAAAGCTTCGAACCCCTTAAAAGGAACCGACATACTTTCCAGTAAATCAAGGTCTAATAAGTCATCGACTTTAATATGATCGGAAGGGACAGCAATAGCAGCAGCTTTTTTCAGGTTAATATCATGATTACCCGGAGCGGGGATAATATCGTCTGCAGAGAGATGGAGGATCTTTAAAAGTTCAATTAGCCAGGTTTCAGCGATATTGTAATCATTTTCCAGGCCGTGCCAGCCGATATCGCCTGAGATTGCGATTGATTGGGGTTTCCATTCAGTGGGGAGTTTTTTTAGTGTAATGAGAAGTTTGTTTAGAGTATTGGTCCGTTTTGCGGAGTTGGTTTCGTTCTGGTCGCCGAAGTGCAGGTCGGAAAGATGTAAAAAAATTATATTCCCAGCCATATTATCCCATCCGTTATTAAAATCCCATTTTACCTTAAAAGAGAATAAAAATCAATTCATGGCAACGCATGCAAGCAAGAGTGCGTCAAAGTCTTAAAAAACGTGGCGCACCCTTGAAAATTCGAAAATCGAAGCACGAAATTCAAAACAATATCAAAATTCGAATGTTTGAAATTCAAAACAAAAGCAGCATGGTACGATGTGTAAAAAGGCGTGAAAATTTACGAATGGATCGGCGGATATCTTTTCCAATTTATATTGGACTAAAAAATTCATTATTAAGGGCTTTAAAAAGTCTATTTCGTCTCCACCAATCCGTAAACAGTAAACAAAAATTTTTTTCATTGAAAAGGATACGAAAAAAAATTTGGGTCTTCAAAAGAATTTGTGGGTAAATTTCCCTTTCTGGTCTTGGAGAATGATATTTCACTTCCTCATATCCGTCAACAGTAAACAAAAATTTTTTTTGCGAAAAGTGTGCAAAAAAAGATTTTTGCGGGCTTCGCCCGCTGTTGACTGATCTGGCGAAGTGAAATCCTTTCCAATTAAGCCCAGAAAGGTAAAATAGATTTGGAGGCAAATCTATTCTAAGAAGATCATCCAAAACCATGGGATAAAGTACCTGGCACCTTCGATTCTAAGGAGATTATCTCCCCTAGAAAAAAAATTATCTACGGTAGAAAAATATTTTTCTCCGGTAGAAAAAAAATTATCTACGGTAGAAACGAATATTTTCTCCGGTAGAAAAAAAATTTCCCAGGTTGGATATGAATCTGAGCCAAACTGATAATCATGGGTTATAAGTCTTGAAACTCGAAATTTAAGGATGTTCTTACATGGGGCTTAGGACTTAGTAGTGAATAAAGTACCTGGCACGAATGTCATTAACTTAAGGATAAATAATAATAAAACTAAGTTGGCAGTTGGCAAAAGACCGCGCCTAACGGCGTTTAGAGCTTTTAGATTTTTGCCTACTGCCTACTGCTTATTGCCAATTTAGTCTTAAGTTAGTGGCATTCGTACCTGGAACCTTCGATTATGCTTATTAACAAAGCGTCTCGCCGGATATTAACGGCGTCTCGTGAGACGATTTTTCAACAGGTTACCTTTATTTTTCAGTCGAAATTAAATCTTTTTGCTCTTTGGAGACATCTTCTTGCTCTTAGGAGACATCTTTTTACTCTGAGGAGACATCTTTTTGCTCTTAAGAGACATCTTTTTGCTCTGACGTAAAATCTATTTTGATCTTATCTCAGAGCTTTTTGATCTTACATTAAAGCTTTTTTGATCTTAATTCACAGCTTTTTAATCTTACATCAAAGCTTTTTTATCTTAATTCACAGCTTTTTGATCTTTACGTCAGAGCTTTTTGGTCTAAATTCACAGCTTTTTGCTCTGACATCAAAGCTATTTTGATCTTATCTCAGTGCTTTTTGATCTTACTTCAAAGCTTTTTTGATCTGAATCCAGAGCTTTTTGATATTAATTTACAGCGTTTTGATCTTGCCTCAGAGCATTTTGATCTTTCGTTAGAGCTTTTTTATTTAACAATCGATCACTTTTACACCATCCGGTTAGATGAATAAAGTACCTGGAACCTTTGATTCCGCTGATAGGGGAAGGGAAAGGAAATCCGAAATACGAATTTCGAAATTCGAAACAAATCCGAATGACCGAAATTCAAATGACCAAAACAAACCTTCTGAAATAATTTAGGTTGAGTTTAAGGTTCAGGCTAAGATTAATGTGGCTTCGCCGAAGGCGTATTAAATTGGCCCGAAGGGCGCCTTATATCTCTCCTACCGCACAGGGCACTAAATGAAAAAACTTCTGCCCTCCGTGCGGATATACTAAACCATACTTTTATCTCCAGGATGGGCAGTAATATCTGTGAGCTCAAAAAACGTTAAGCCTGCCCATCCTGAACTCCTATGCCTCCGGCGGCCCTCCGGGGGGTCGCTTTTGAAAAAGCTCCGCAAAACTTTTCATACACGGTCAGTCATCGTACCATGCTTCATAGAGGTATTTCCCATTAGTGCCATTTTACTTCTTTCTTATATTGACAAATGGTCATATTTTACACATAATATTACTATAAAATAAAGAGGAGGTGCCTATATGAAATCAATGACAAGACGAAAATTTTTTTCAGGTTTAACCACCGGAGCAGCAGGGATGCTGTTTGGCAGCTGCGGCAAACAAAGGCAAGGGCCGGGAGGAGAGAAACATGACCTCAAGATCAGGCAATATAACCAATTGGGTAAAACCGGGATCAAAACTTCTGATATCACATTTGGTGCTGGCTCTATTAACACGCCCCGTGTGATTAGATATGCGTTTGATCTTGGTGTAAATATCTTTGATACCGCAGCGATTTATGGAATGGGTGTCAGCGAAGAGCATATCGGGCAAGGCTTAAAGGGAGTTCGTGACAAAGCCTGTATAATCACCAAACAACGATTTTGGGGCGGGAGAAAAGCTTCCAAACGCGGGATTATTAAGGTATTGGAAGAAAGTTTAAAAAAATTGCAAACAGATTATGTGGATGGATTGTTTATTCACTCACTGGAAACAATGACTCTCCTGAATAACGAAGAAATCCGCAGCGCCTACAGCCAGTTTAAAAAAGAGGGCAAAGTCCGATTTACCGGTTTTTCCACACACAGTGAAAAAATCACCCTTGCCGAATGTGTGAAACCTGAATATGAGGATTTTGTTGACGTTGTCATGTTTTGCTATAATCACATGGAGGGCAGGACGATCGAACCACTCATTGCCAATATGCGGCAAAAAGGGATCGGAACCATGGCCATGAAAACACTGGCCGGAGGTAAACAGGGCAACCTGAAGGGTTTCGTTAATGAACAATTGAGTTATCCTCAGGCGGCCATTGGTTGGGTTCTTGCTAATAAACATATCGATTGTGCAATCCTCTCCATGGATAATTTTTCCCTGGTTGAAAATTATGTTGCTGCCTCAGGGAAGAAACTCAAACGAACAGACCTTGCCCTGCTGCAAAAATATCGAGATGCGGTGAGCAATAGTTATTGTCGTGTAACCTGCACCACCTGTGAAGGCTTCTGCCCGCACAAGGTGGCAATTAGTGACATCATGCGCTGTGCCATGTATTACGAGGATTACGGGCAGCAGAAAAAAGCCATTGATCATTACACCGCTTTACCCTTTACTCATAAACCCATTTTTTGCCGGAGCTGCCGCGGCCATTGTACTCATGCCTGTCCCTATGGATTGCAAGTAAAAGAAAAACTCCTCCAGACTCATATGCTCTTAACTGTCTAAAAATAAACTTGAATTGCCTGTGATTTTCCTGTAAAATCTATGGTTAGTCATAGAAAGGAGTAAGGAATGCGCTATAAAATTTCGAAATCTCTTATTATCCAGTTTAATCAGAAGAGCGAACTGGTGGCAACGACGTCGATGTCACGACCGCCCCAAAAAATCGAACCGGATGGAATTTTTGTACTTCGTGCCTTTGGCAATGGGAACTCCCCGGAAGAGGCAATGAAGATACTGGCAGAGGAATGCGAGTTTGATGAGGATGGTTTTAAGGTGGTTTTTGAGAAAATGCTCAAAGAAAATTTCTTGATACCTGCAGATAGTGAAGATGAGAGCATTGCCACATCAACACCGGCTCAAATGGGTTTTGCTTCCATAAGGGTGCATCACACCATGGTACGGGATGCCGTGCGGGTAAACGCTTACAGGCATGCCATTGCTGCACATGTTCAGGGGAAAACAGTGGTGGAAATCGGTGGTGGCAGCGGTATTTTTTCGCTGTTTGCCGCTCAATCCGGTGCTAAACGGGTAATCGCTATCGAGGNNAATCGCTATCGAGGAGACTGAGATAGCAGAATTGGCAAAGGAAATGATAAGGGCAAACGGTTTTGAAAAGGTAATCCGGGTGATAACCGGCAACAGCAGGGACGTAGAGTTGGAAGAACCCGCAGATGTTATTATCCACGAGATTATTGGGAATGATCCGTTTGCAGAAAACATCCTGCCATCGATTGCCGATGCCCGGGATCGATTCTTTGCTAAGCGAAAGGGACGTTTCATCCCGGCACGACTGGACGTTTGCTGCGCCGGCATTGAGGTGGATGAAACGAATTTGCTTACCATGGAACGTGAGCTAAAAGAAGCAAGAGAATTTCCCGGGCAATATGGTCTGAATTTTGATCCCTTTATTAAGCGGCTGTCTCCGGGAGAGAATACTCGACCCACGATTTCGTACTCATACGATAGACAGGCTGGTTTTCCTTTTCAAATACTATCGCGAGAATGTGTGCTCTACAGCATTGATTTTTTAGAAGATTGGGGAGACGTCCAGGCCCCGCTGCCCCATACACTTAAAATTGAACGAGGAGGAAATTTGAACGGAGTGGTGGTTTTCTTTCGTGCTTATCTTGATGAGCGGACCCAGTTGACCAATTCTCCCTTTGCCCCGAAGACACATTGGGAATGGAATTTCCGCGCCCTGTCAAAAAGCCGACCAGTCAAGCCAAATGACAACGTTAAAATTTCCTCGGAACTGGTGCAGACACTTAATGTTCAACGAATAGTAGTAGATATTGTTTAAGCTTAAATTCTTTCTTTAAATATTTCTTCAATACGTTCCACCACTTCAGGTGGTTTAAAGGGTTTGGTCATATAATAAGAAGCGCCCAGGGAAATACCGGTGGCTTTGCTCTCTTCTTCTTTATCTGCGCTGAGGATCAAAATGGGAGTTTTGAAATTTTCCATCTCTTTTAACTTCTCAAGCACTTGTGCTCCATTCATGATGGGCATGGCCATATCCAGGATAATCAGGTGAAAGGTGTCCCGTGAAATGCACTCCAGCCCCACCCTGCCGTTGTGTGCTTCTTCAACGGTATAGCCTTTCTTTTGCAGGTAAAACCGCAGCAATTTGCGCAGTGTGGGCGAATCATCGACAACCAGTATTTTTTTACTCATTTGTTATTTTTAGCTGTTACTTTGCCGTTTGGAATAGGTCTTCCTCCTCACTGATTTCAAACTGGTGATAAAATGGGAAACCGGTTCCTGCAGGTATGAGCCGTCCCATGGTGACATTCTCTTTAATGCCGCTTAAATTATCTTCTCTGCCGGCAATGGCTGCTTCGGTTAATACGCGTGTGGTTTCCTGGAATGCCGCGGCAGAGATAAAGCTGTCATAGGCAAGGGCAGCCCTGGAGATTGGTAATAGATGGGGTTTTGCCCTGGCTGGCCGTCCGCCCTGTTCCATTACCCTGGCATTTTCTTCCTCAAAAACCCATTTTTCGATGATCTGTTCCGGGATAAAACGGGTATCTCCCACTTCTTCGATTCGTCGCCATTTGATCATCTGGCGGATAATAATTTCAATGTGCTTATCATTGATGGCAACACCCTGCATGCGGTACACATCCTGTATTTCCTTTAACAGGTATTCAGCCAGTTGTTGCTCTCCCAGTACGGTGAGGATGTCTACGGGATTAAGCGGGCCATCCATCAATGGTGTTCCTGCGGTTATTTTATCTCCATCGGCAACAATGATATAAGCACCCCGGGGGATATTGTGTTCGTCTGGTTTGCCGTCTTTATCAAAGGGTTTGATAATAATTTTCCGCGAACCTTTCATCAATTTCCCGTACTCGACAATACCGTCAATTTGTGCGATGCGTGCCGGGTTCCTGGGCTTTCGCGCTTCGAACAATTCGGTCACCCGCGGTAAACCACCGGTGATGTCTTTTGTTTTGGCAAATTCAGAGGGAATTTTGGCCAACACATCTCCAGTTTCGACGTCATCCCCATCTTTAACAGCCAGGTGGGCATTAACCGGTAGATAGAATCGCCGGGTGATTTTGTTGGTTTTTTTGTCCCGTATTACGATCTGGGGCTGCAATTCATCTCGCAATTTTTCACTCTTGATATCAATAATAATGGTGGTCAACTTTCCTGTGACTTCATCACGGTCCTGGACATATGAGACATTTTCTTCCAGGTCTTTAAATTCAGCTCGCCCGGGTTCCTTGGTTAAGATAGCATTAGCAAAGGGGTCCCACTCCAGGAGTACTTCTCCCTTTTTCACCTCCTGGCTATCTTTTACCTTCACCTTTGAACCGTAGGCCACGGGGTAAAGGGCTCTTTCCCTATTCTTAAAATCCAATATCTGGATGTGGCCGGTTCGGTTCATAGCAATTAAATTGCCTTCCTTATCCTCGATAATCTCCAGATGTTTAAAATGGGCAATACCATTAAACCCGGAGTGCAATTGGGTTTGTCCTTCCGTACCGGAGGCAACACCTCCGATATGGAACGTTCTCATGGTTAATTGGGTTCCAGGTTCGCCAATGGACTGAGCAGCAATAATTCCAACTGCTTCTCCCAATTCGATTTGACCTCCGGTGGAGAGGTTCCGGCCATAACACATGCGGCACACACCCGCCCTGGTTTCACAGGTCAAAACCGAACGGATTTTTATCTTTAAAATACCTAAATCAATAATAAGTTTGGCCTTGGACTCATCAATTTCTTCGCCGGCTTTCACAATGATATGTTCCGGTTCATCCGGGTCGTAAATATCCTCAAGGGCAGTACGGCCAATAATTCGTTCAATCAAGGGTTCAATTTCTTTTCCGTTTTCCACCAGGTCGGTCACTTCAATGCCTTTTATCGTACCGCAGTCATGGTCTTTTACGATTACCTCTACGGCAGCGTCCACCAGTTTCCGGGTTAAGTAACCGGCATCTGCTGTTTTCAAGGCGGTATCAGCCAATCCTTTTCGGGCACCATGGGTAGAGATAAAGTATTGTAAAACAGAGAGCCCCTCTTTAAAATTGGCTGTAATAGGGGTTTCAAGGATTTCACCGGAGGGTTTGGCCATTAAACCCCGCATGCCGGCTAACTGTTTTAACTGGTCCTTACTTCCCCTGGCACCGGAATCGGACATGATGAATATGGGGTTAATGGTATCGCCTTCATAACTCATCTTTTTCATGTTGGCAAACATGGTTTCCCGGATCTGGTCAGTGGCACGGCTCCATTTATCAATAATGGTATTGTGCCGTTCACTGGCAGACATGTGACCGTCGGCATATTCCTTCTCCACCTGGTCCAGCTCTTTTTCGGTGTCATTGATGATGGTTACTTTTTCGTTGGGTATCACCAGGTCCGATGTACTGATGGTAAAACCGGCCCGGGTGGCATATTCGAATCCACCTTCTTTCAACATGTCCAGGGTGTCCACCGTGGCATCGAACCCCAATTCCAGGTAAATGTAGTAAACGAGGTTTTGCAGGCCTTTTTTCTTCAACAATCCATTAATAAAAGGAATGCCCTGGGGCAGGAACTCATTAAACAGCACACGTCCGGGTGTGGTGACCAGCAGCCGGTTGTCTCCTTTTTTTATTTCCGTGACCGGGCAATTGGCAACATCCTGGGTGTCCAGGGTATAGGTATCCAGGTTCTTCACTTTCCCAAACAGGCGTACCCTGATCCTGGCATTTATATCGACAATACCAAGCTCCCAGGCTAGAAGTGCTTCTCTGAGAGAGCTAAAAATCATATTCTCGCCTTTCAAGCCCTTTTTGTTGAAGGTCAGATAGTAAAATCCCAGGATCATATCCTGGGTAGGAACAGCAAGGGGACGGCCATTGGCAGGATTCAAGATATTGTTGGTGGAGAGCATGAGAATTTTGGCTTCTGCTTGAGCTTCCAATGACAGCGGGATATGAACCGCCATCTGGTCACCGTCAAAGTCTGCATTAAATGCAGGGCATACCAATGGGTGCAGCGTAATCGCATTGCCTTCTACCAGTTGAGGCCGAAACGCCTGGATTCCCAGGCGATGGAGGGTGGGGGCCCGGTTGAGCAAAACCGTATGCTCTTTGATGACTTCGTCCAAAGCATCCCAGATTTCATCCCTGTTCTCTTCCACCCAGGTTCGCGCCACCCGCAAGGTAGTGACAACACCTTTTTTCTCCAGTTTGTTATATATAAACGGTTTAAACAATTCCAGCGCCATTTTTTTGGGGAGTCCGCACTGGTCCAATTTTAATTGGGGGTTTACCACGATAACGGACCGACCGGAATAATCCACCCGCTTCCCCAATAAGTTCTGGCGGAATCGTCCCTGTTTCCCTTTCAATGAATCAGAGAGAGATTTCAGGGGTCTCTTCTGGGAACTCATATAACTTTTATTGCGTTTCTGGTTGTCAAAGAGGGCGTCCACAGCCTCCTGCAGCATCCGTTTTTCGTTTTTGATGATCAATTCCGGGGCCTTTAAGTCCAGCAGCCGCTTTAAGCGGTTGTTCCTATTAATCACCCGGCGGTAAAGGTCATTCAAATCCGAAGAGGCAAACCGGCCGCCGTCCAATCGCACCAGGGGTCTGAGATCAGGAGGGAGTACCGGGATAATCGTTAAAATCATCCATTCAGGATTGTTGCCGGAATGTAAGAAATCTTCCATCAACTTTAAGCGGCGGGCCAGGCTTTTCTTTTTCTGGATGGACCGTTCCCTGGCTAAACGGGATTTTAAATGCGCGACATCTTTTTCAACATCCAGCATTTTTAATAAATCGTAAATGGCCTCGGCTCCCATCCCAGCCTTAAAGGCATCGTCGCCGAACCGGTCCACCAGGTCGATGTACTCATCTTCTGTGAGAATCTGCTTAAAACGAAGGCTGGGTACCTTTCCCGGATCAATGACAATATAATTTTCAAAATAAACAATATGCTCGACCTGTTTGCCGGTGAGTTCAAGAAGAACACCGATTCGCGAGGGGACACCCTTGAAAAACCAGATATGAGATACTTTGGAATTGAGCTCAATATGCCCCATACGCTCTCTTCTCACCGAGGACATGGTGACTTCAACACCGCATTTCTCGCAGACAATCCCTTTATACTTTAAGCCTTTATACTTACCGCAAAGGCAGCGGAAATCCTGGGTAGGGCCAAATATTTTCGCACAGAATAGTCCATCTCGCTCCGGTTTAAACGTCCGGTAATTGATGGTCTCAGGTTTGGTTACCTCCCCGGAAGACCAACTGCGAATGACCTCAGGAGAAGCGAGACTGATCCTGATTTTTTTATAGTCCATGATGTTAACTTCTTTTCCGTGCTTTCTAAATCGTTGCATAATAACTCCTTATACTTATATATTTCTAAGATATCCTGGCAATGCTTTCCTTCATGATGGCTTCTTCTTCTGTCTTTTCTTTTCGAATAAGTTCGACGTTGAGTGCCAGGCTCTTTAATTCTTTAACCAGGACGTTGAAGGATTCAGGCAAACCGGGATTAAAGTCCATTGTTCCCTTGACAATTGCCGAGTAGATTTCATTGCGTCCACTGATATTGTCGGATTTGATGGTCAAAATCTCCTGGAGTAAATAGGCAGCTCCATACGCTTCAAACGCCCACACTTCCATTTCACCGACCCGTTGTCCACCAAACTGCGCTTTACCTCCCAGCGGCTGCTGGGTAATTAACGAATATGGTCCGGTGGAACGGGCATGAATCTTATCGTCCACCATGTGTTCCAACTTCATCATGTACATGTACCCAACAGTGACCTTATTGGAAAATTTTTCTCCGGTAATACCATCATAGAGTGTTACTTTACCATCTTCGGGCAAATCGGCTTTTTCCATATAATATTTCACTTCTTCTTCAGTGGCACCGTCAAACACCGGGGTTTCAAAGTGAAGACCCAATATTTTCCCAGCACGCCCCAGGATTAACTCATAGATCTGGCCAACATTCATCCGGGAAGGAACACCCAGAGGATTCAGGACAATGTCCACTGGCGTTCCATCCTCCAGGAAAGGCATATCCTCTTCCGGTAAAATCTTGGCCACCACACCTTTGTTCCCATGACGTCCCGCCATTTTATCTCCAACCGATACCTTGCGATTGACCGCAATTAAGGCTTTGATGATCTTGATGATCCCGGGTGCGAACTCATCGCCTTTTTTCATCTGCTCAATCTTCGCTTGCTTCTCATTTTTCAATGCTTCAATATGGAGACCGGCCTTTGACTCGATTTCAGTGATGCGGTTTCGCTGCTCTTCGGATAAACTTTTTTTTATCTTTTTCGTTAACTCGTCGTTCAGTTTCAATGTTTCGATTTCCCCGGATGGTATTGAGGTCCCTTTGGTAAATTTACGGTTATCCAGGTGAAGATCTTTTTCCAACGGAACGTCTTTCAGCAGGTTTTTGACTTTTTCAAATTTGTCATCGACTAATATTTTTCTCTCATCATTGAAGTTCCGCTCCAGTTTTGTGATGGCAAATTCATCAATGTCAAGGGCGCGATTATCTTTTTCCAGGCCTCTCCTGGTGAATATTTTTACATCGATAACCGTTCCCTCTACACCTGGAGGGCAATACAACGAGGTATCTTTGATTTCAGAGGCTTGTTCACCGAAAATGGCACGCAACAATTTCTCTTCCGGGGATAACTGGGTCTCTCCTTTGGGTGAGACTTTTCCTACCAATATATCACCGGGTTTTACTTTAGCACCGATGCGAACGATGCCATTTTCATCAAGGTTTCGCAATATATTTTCAGAAACCCCGGGGATATCTGCGGTGATTTCTTCTTTTCCCAATTTGGTTTCCCTGGCTTCCACGGTTTCTTCCACGATATAGATGGAATTAAAAGCGGAATTTTTAACCAGCCGTTCACTGATGACAATGGCATCCTCATAATTGTAACCGCGCCACGGTAAAAAAGCAGCCAGTATATTCCGCCCCAGGGCCAGTTCTCCCTTTTCAGAGGCCGGCCCGTCGCATAGCACCTGGCCTGAATCCACATGGTCGCCGGGCCTGACCAGGGGTCTCTGGTTGACCAGGGTGTTCTGGTTTGAACGCCTGAATTTCTTTAATTCATACAAATCTGCACCGATTTCGGAGAAATCACCTTTGTTGTCGGTGTCGGCTTTAACAATGATCCGTTCTGCATCGGCATTTACTACGATCCCGGGTCTCCGTGCCGTCACCACAATACCGGAATCCCGTACCAGTTTATGTTCCATCCCGGTTCCCACCACCGGGGCTTCCGGGTTCACCAAAGGAACCGACTGCCGCTGCATATTGGAACCCATCAATGCCCGGTTGGCATCATCGTGAGACAAAAAGGGAATTAAAGAAGCAGAAACCGATACAATCTGTTTTGGCGATATGTCAATATATTCCACATCACCGGGGTCTGATAAAAGGGTTTCACTTCCCTTCCTGGAATTAACACGTTTTGAGATCAATATGTTGTTCTTATCCAGTTTGGCATTGGCCTGGGCAATAACAAATCCTTCTTCTTCCCAGGCAGTTAAATAAAAGGGAAAAAACTCATAAATAGGTATATCTTTGTTTTCTGTTTTCAACCGCTTTATTTCTGCAAATAGTAAGTCTTCCCTTACCAACTGACCATACTTAAATTTGGAATCACCCGGATAGAGTATTTTGCAGTAATTAAATACTTTTCCTCTTTCAACTTTTCGATATGGGGTTTCAATAAACCCATAATCATTGACCCGGGCGTAGGTAGTCAACGAAGATATCAAACCAATGTTGGGGCCTTCAGGTGTTTCAATGGGACAGATGCGGCCATAATGAGAGGAATGAACATCCCGGACTTCAAATCCGGCACGTTCCCTGTTGAGTCCACCGGGTCCCAGGGCGGATATCCTTCGTTTATGAGTGGTTTCTGCCAGGGCATTGGTTTGATCCATAAATTGAGATAACTGGGATGTACCGAAAAATTCCTTGATGGCAGCAAATACCGGTTTGGTATTCAACAATTCCCGGGGCAGCATGACAGAGATATCCGTGGCATTGGTGATTCGTTCACGGATGATTTTTTCCAGACGCATGAGACCGATTCGGAACGCATTTTCCACCAATTCACCCACTGCCCGAATCCGTCGATTGGCCAGGTGATCAATATCATCCACTTGCATTTTACCCGTGCGATCGAATTTCAAGCGAAGATAATATTTTAAAATCTCGATGACATCGTCGATGGTGAGGGTATACATATCTTCATTGAAATCCTTCTTTAACCCCAGTTTAATATTTAATTTCAACCGTCCCACCGATGACAAATCGTACCGCCGGGAGTCACACATCATATTTTCAAAAAATTTCCTGGACCCTTCAAGAGTGACCGGCTCACCGGGTCTTAACTTCTTAAATATCTCGATAAAGGCATCCCCCTGGTCTTTGGAAACCCGATCTTCTGCCTCATCACTTTGAACCACCACTTTGTCCGCAATTTCCACATCTTGTTTCTTTTTATCTTTCCGCAGGGTATAGCCAATCATGGGTCCGAATTCTTCTTCTACGCTTTCCGGGAAAAAAACCAGGAACTCTGTATTCAGTTTCTTCAATTTCCTGATCTGGGTGGCGCTAATCATCTCATTGGTTTTTAAAATGCCGTTAATTTCAGATGCTGAATAGAGGTCTTCAAATAATTCGATATCAACCGGGACGTACTGGATGTCCATTTTTTCCAGGTCTTTGATGTGTTTGATCATCAATTTTGTGCCTGCCGGTAAGATTTCCTTGCCATCTTTGTCATATACTGGAGCTGTCAACCGGTTATCCTTTAGAAACCTGGAGGTTTGAAAGTAAAACACGCCGTTTTCAACTTTGGCAGATATAATCGTATAGAATTTCTTCAAAATTTCCAGGTCATCACAAAGCCCCATTGCTTTTAAGAACGTGGTGACATTGATGCGTTTGGTTTTTTTGTCCAATCGAACCTGCAGCATATTTAACTTTTCTTCCAGTTCGATCCAGGCACCCCTGGCAGGAATGATTTTAGCGGTGTATTCACCTCGTGCTTTGCCTGGTAAGAAATAGACACCCGGAGACCGCTGCAATTGGGATACCACCACTCGTTCCGTGCCATTAATGATAAAGGTGCCTCGGTCTGTGATAAAAGGGATTTCACCAAAAAAGATTTCTTGCTCTTTTACGTCCCGAATCACCTTCTGCCCTTTTTTATCTTCTGCGTACAATGCCAATCTCAGCGTGACTTTCAAAGGAATGGAGTAATCGAATCCTTTATCCAGGCACTCCTCCGGTGTATACCTGATTTTTAACCGGACTTTATCCCCACATTGACTGCAGGTTTTATTTTCCACGGTTCCCTTGGTGACACACTCCGGGCACACGGAATCCGGACCGGTTTTGGTATCGGAACTCAATAAGGTCCCGCAGTGAGTACAATAAGGTTTGGCGTTCTCAATTCCTTCCAGTGCCTCGCATTTACAGAACCAATCGCCCAGGGAATACGAATCAAAATCCAAGATGGCGGTTTCTTTAAAATCCGAAATAGGAAATATGGACTTGAAGGCAGCTTGAATGCCGATGTTCCTGCGCTTCTCCGGGAGTTCATCGATCTGTAAAAACGTGCGGTAAGACCGCTTTTGAATCTCTAAAAGATCGGGCACTTCAATCGGGGAGTAAATCTTTGAGAAACTTATCCTATCAATATATCTTTTTTCTTGCATATTTATCCCTCATTTTTAGTTTTTATAATTAAGGCAACTCATTTAATTGCCGTTTATTTTTACGTACTGCGTATTACGTATTACTTAATTTGTAGTACATCGTACGTCGTACGTTCTATATCATTGTTGCTACTTAATTTCAACTTCGGCCCCGACTTCCTCGAACTTCTTCTTAATCTCCTCTGCTTCTTCTTTGGGTACGGTTTTCTTTACTGTTTCCGGTGCTGCATCAACGACAGCTTTTGCCTCTTTTAACCCAAGGTCAGTAACCTCTCGGACCACTTTAATGACGTTAATTTTCTTGGGTCCGACATTTTTTAATATAATATCAAACTCGGTTTTTTCTTCGGCTTCTTCCTCGGCAGCCGCCGGTGCTGCAACACCAGCAGCAGGCATTGCTGCCATTTCGGCTTTAATTCCATACCGGTCCTCAAATTCTTTGATGTAGTCTGCCAGGTCCAATACCGTTAAGTTATCCAGGTGTTTAAAAAACTCTTCCTTTGTGAATTCAGCCATTATTCTTCTCCTCTTTTTCTTTTTTATCTTTTAAATTTTTCATTAGAATCAACATATTCCTGAGGGGAGCGGACAGGGCCATTCCCATTTTCTTCAGCGGCATTGAGATTAAAAAGGCCAATTGTGCCAATAATTGCTCTTTGCCTGGAAGTGTGGCGACGTGTTTAATCTTGTCTTTATCCACATAGGTTTGCTCAATGAACCCTGCCATGATTTGGACGTTATTGTTCTCCTTTTCAAAGTCCACCATCACTTTTGCCACTTCAACAAAATTGTCATTGGCATAGGCAACCGCCAGGGGACCTTTGAAGAGGTCCCTGCCCTGCGGTTTTCTTTCTTTTTCAAAATACTTAATTGCCAGGCGGTTTTTAAATACCTTCACATTGGCACCAAGGTTTTTCACCCGTTCTCTCAGGTCATTCATTTCTGCAACTGTTAAGCCGCGATAATCGAAAAGATAAGCACCGCTGCTTTGAAAAATCTTGCTAAGCTCATCGGCTTGTTGTTTTTTCACATCCATTATCACTTTGCTAGGCACTGCATTCCTCCTTACATGTTACCTGAACTATTTCTCAAAATCCTGAAGGTTTAATTTCACTGATGGGCTCATGGTGGTACTGACATAAATAGACATCACGTATCTACCTTTCAATGAAACGGGTTTTGCCTTCAATACGGCGGAGACAAATTCCCTGGCGTTGTCTACCAGGTCACTGGTGTCAAAGGAACTTTTGCCTATGGCTGCATTAATAATCCCGGTTTTGTCCACTTTGAATTCCACGCGCCCCTTTTTGATGTCAGAGATGGATTCTTTAATGTTAAAGGTAACGGTCCCGGTTTTTGGGCTGGGCATGAGACCTTTGGGTCCCAATAGTTTTCCCAGCTTTCCCACGTGCCTCATCATATCAGGGGTGGCAATGAGTAATTCAAAATCAAACCAGTTTTCGTTTTTAATTTTTTCGACTATTTCCTCGCCGCCGACAAAATCAGCGCCCGCTTCTTCTGCTTCTTTCTGCTTTTCACCGGCAGCAATCACCAGGACTCGCTTAACCCTTCCGGTGCCGTGAGGCAATACAACGGTCCCTCTTACCATCTGATCAGGATATTTGGGGTCCACTCCCAACCGAATGGCAATATCAACGGATTCATCAAATCTGGTGCTTTTCACTTCTTTTAATAAACCAAACGCCTCATCTACCGCATACTCTTTCTGCTCGATCTTTTCCTTTGCCAGTAAGTAATTTTTGTGTCGTTTAGCCATGTTTTATCTCCAGTCCCATACTTCTTGCCGATCCGGCAATTATTTTCACCGCCTGGCTGAGATCATTGGTGTTTAGATCCGGTAACTTTATTTTTGCGATTTCTTCCAACTGCTTTTGGCTAATCTTGCCAACCTTGGTTTTATTGGGTTCACCCGAGCCTTTTAAGATGCCGGCGGCTTTCCGCAGCAAGTAAGAAGCCGGTGGGGTTTTCAGGTTCATTGTAAAGCTTTTATCGGGGTGCACCAGTACTTCCGCCGGAACAATCATACCATCTTCCATCTTTGTGGTAGCTTTATTGAACTGGTTCACAAATTCCATTATATTTAGACCGTGCTGACTAAGAGCCGGGCCCACCGGAGGTGCCGGTGTCGCTTTGCCGGCGGGCAACTGAAGCTTAAAGCTATTTACTACTTGTTTCTTTTTCTTTGGAGCTGCCATTTGTATTCTCCTACTCTATCCTCTATTCTATATCCTGTTTCCTGTTCTCTCTTTCCTCTATTTTTATATCCTGTGTTCGTTATTGGTTATTCATACGATGAATAGTGCTGGTTATGATTTTTTATATTTTTTCTACCTGGAAAAAATCCAGATCCACTGGAGTTGGTCTTCCAAAAATGGTTACTGTAACTTTCAGCTGGTTTTTCTCCTCTAACACCCGATCAACCACTCCATTAAAATTCATAAAGGGGCCATCAATGATCTTTACTCCTTCTCCTACTTCAAAATGATATTTGGGTTTGGGTGTAACCTGGGTTGTCTCGATGTGCTTTAATATATTAGCAACTTCCCTCTCAGCCAACGGTTTGGGTCGTTTCCCCGCACCCACAAAGCCCGTAACTTTCGGGGTGTTGCGGACAAAATACCAGTTTTTATCATTCATGTCCATCTTCACCAGGATATAGCCGGGAAACGATCGCTTTTCACTGATTACTTTTTTTCCGTCTTTAATTTCTATCACATTTTCTTTGGGAATGACCATTTCGCAGATGTGTTCCTGCATTTTGTATTTGCGAATCTTCTCTTCCAGGGCTTTAACAACGAACTCCTCTGCACCGGAAAACACATGAATGATATACCATCTTTTCTCTTTTTCCATTTTTTACCTATCTGAAAATACTAATGATGCCCTTTACCACTTCTTGAAAGGAAAGATCAATCAAGGTCAAATATATTCCGAAAATAATGGACAGTATAATCACAGCGATGGTGGTCTTCTGCAAATCGTTTTTTGACGGCCACGTTACTTTTTTTAGCTCACCTTTAACCTCAGTGAGGTAATTTTTGATCCGCTGAAATATATTTCCTTTCTTCATAACTTTAAAAAGCAGGCCAGGAGGGGCTCGAACCCCCAACACCCGGTTTTGGAGACCGGTACTCTACCAATTGAGCTACTGGCCTATTTAACCTCCTTATGGACGGTATGTCTCCGACACCGCGGACAATATTTACTTAAATTCAGCTTGTCCGTGGTGTTGGTTTTATTTTTGTATGTCGAATAGTTTTTTTCGCTGCACTCGGTACACTTGAGATGTAACTTTATTCGTTTTTCGCTTTTAGCCATCGTTTTACTTCTTTATTTTTTATTCAATGATTTCAGTTACACTGCCGGCACCAATGGTTCGTCCACCTTCTCGAATCGCGAACTTCAA
>WVZO01000451.1 GCA_011772425.1 Candidatus Aminicenantota bacterium | reverse complement strand
TCAATACTGTACTTCCTTTACGAAATCGGTTAGACCATCATATGACGTTTAAAGAATTGTTACTGGAGGTAAGGCAGACTCTCACCAGGGCAACCGAGAACCAGGGTTATCCTATGGAAGTATTATTGGAAGAGTTAAATTTAGAGGATACGGAAAAGGAATTTCCTCTTTTTGANNAGCGATATCCGGCATACCCATCCCAATATCATGTTTTCTTTTTTAAGCTCTGATGGATTACTTACCGGGGAAGTGGAATTTAACCGGCTTAGGTATGAAAAAGAGACCATTAAAAGGCTGGCCGGACACCTGCAAAATCTGTTACACCGGGTTTTGTTGGATGTGGATATGCCGCTTGGGGACATCGATATCCTTTCAGACTTAGAGAGAAAGCAGTTGCTGTACGATTTTAACGACACGAAGTCCAGGTATCCCTCCGATAAAACCATTCATGAATTATTTGAAGAGCAAGCAGCCAGGACGCCTGACGGCGTTGCTGTAGTAGGCAAAGGGAATGGATGCATGGATGCATGTATGCATGGAAATATCTCCATTACTTACAGGGAATTGAATCGAAAATCCGATCAATTGGCCCACCAGTTAAAAGAAAAAGGCGTCCTGGCGGACCATATTGTTGCAATTATGATGGAGCGGTCCATTGAAATGATAATCGGCATATTGGGAATATTAAAGGCTGGCGGTGCTTATTTACCCATTGACCCGGATTACCCCCAGGAACGCATTGATTACATGTTAAAGGACAGCAATGCCAGGGTTTTGGTGAGTGAGTTGAGTGAGGTGAGTAAGGTAAGTGAGGAAAATCCTACTCACCCTACTCACCTATGTTACATTATCTACACCTCCGGTACCACTGGCAGGCCCAAGGGTGTGATGGTAAACCATCGGAATGTGGTGAGCCTTTTCTTTACCGATGGCTTTCAATTTGATTTTAATGATATGGATACCTGGACGATGTTTCATTCTCACTGTTTTGATTTTTCCGTATGGGAGATTTTCGGTGCATTGTTGTATGGTGGGAAATTGGTTGTTATCCCGAAGCTGGTTTCCATGGACACGGAACAGTATGTTTTCCTGGTCAAGCATCATGGTGTGACCGTATTGAATCAGACACCGTCGGCATTTTATCGGTTCAGCGATATAGAATTGAGCGATGAGAAGAGGGATTTACATTTAAGGTATGTGATTTTTGGTGGTGAAGCGCTCAATCCCGGGAGATTGAAGCAGTGGATAGAGAGGTATCCGCAGACTCGACTGATTAATATGTTCGGGATTACGGAGACCACCGTGCATGTTACCTATAAAGAGATCTCCCGGGAAGAAATCGATTTAAACATCGGCAATATTGGGAAATCCATTCCTGCATTGACTTCTTATGTAATGGCTGATAATCAGATGCTGGTGCCGGTGGGTGTCAATGGTGAATTGTATGTGGGTGGTGCGGGTGTGTCGAGGGGATATTTGAATAAGCCCGAATTAACAACGGACCGATTTATAGAGAATCCCTATAAAGCCGGTGAACGGCTTTACCGGTCAGGGGACCTGGTTCGATTGCTGGAAGATGGAACCATGATCTATTGCGGCAGGATTGATCAGCAGGTACAACTCAGGGGATTCCGTGTGGAACTGGGGGAGATCGAGAACCAGGTGTTGAAGTGTCCCGGGGTAAAAGAAGCAGTTGTGGTAGATAAAAAGGAGCAATCGGGTGATATATATTTATGTGCTTATATAGTTGCTGATGGGGTTGTAGATGTAAAGGGAGGAGAGATCAGGCGCATGCTGGGGCGTGTACTGCCGGATTATATGATCCCCGCCTATGTGGCAAAAATCGAGCGAATTCCTTTAACCCCGAATGGTAAAGTGGACAGGAAAGCCTTGCCGGAACTCGAGATAGAAATAAAAGCCAGGTATATTGCACCCGGGAATAGGGTGGAAAAGCTGTTGGTGGAGATATGGGCGGAAGTATTAGGAATAGAGAAAGATGTCATCGGTGTCGAATCGAATTTTTTTGATTTAGGGGGGCATTCGTTAAAGGCCGGCATCATGATATCTAAGATACATAAAACTCTAGACGTAAGTTTACCATTGCCGGAGGTGTTTAAACGTAAGAGCATAAGAGAAATAGCAGGTTATATCGAAGGTGCGCGAAAAATCAAATATGCCGGGATAGAACCTGTGGAAGAGAAGGAATATTATAAGCTTTCCTCAGCGCAGAAGCGGTTGTATTTTCTACAGCAGGTGAATGTTGAAAGCACTGCTTACAATATATCTTCGATTTTACCCCTGGACAGCAATATCGAAACAAAGAAACTGGAATCTACACTAAAGAAGCTTATCGCCAGGCATGAGAGTTTAAGAACGTCTTTTGAACAAGTGAGTGAGGCACCGGTTCAGCGGATTCACCAGGATGTAGAATTTGAAATCGAATATTATGATTTAGCCACAGAGGCAGGTGGCTTTATCCGTCCATTTAATCTGGTAAAGGCCCCGCTGCTGCGGATCGGTTTGATTAAATTGGAAAAAATGCAATATATCCTGACCGCCGATATGCATCACATCATTTCCGATGGTGTTTCCATGGGAATATTCCTGAGAGAATTCAAGGCCCTTTACAGCAAAGAATCATTACCGGAAATAAACATTAATTATAAAGACTTTTCTCAATGGCACAATCAATTATTTGCCGCCGGGAAGCTCAAATCGCAGGAGGGATACTGGTTGGAGGAATTTGCCCGGGAAATTCCTATATTGAATTTGCCCCTTGATTTTACCAGACCGCGAGTTCAGAGCTTCGAGGGCAGTACCATCCTTTTTGAAATCAACCGTACTGATACGGCGCGATTGAATCAACTGGCTGCCAAACAAGAAGCCACCCTTTACATGGTGCTGCTGGCATTGTTTAATATCATGTTGTCCAAAGTCAGTAGTCAGGATGAGATTGTGGTAGGTACAGCGGTGGCTGGCCGCAAGAATCCCGAACTCCAGCAGACCATCGGTATGTTCGTCAACACCATGGTATTAAAGAATTTTCCCCGGGGGTATAAGACCTTTGAACAATTCTTGGAACAAGTAAAACAAAAAACCCTGGCGGCATTAGAGAACCAGGATTATCCCTTTGAAGAGCTGGTGGACCAGGTCAATGTAACCCGGGATACCAGCCGTAATCCCCTCTTTGATGTGATGTTTACGCTGGAAAACATCGACCTCCCGGAATTGGAACTGGAGGGGTTGAAGTTAAAACCATATGAATTTGAAAACCGGATTGCTAAATTCGATTTAACGATGATAGCCACAGAAACTGCAGGTGGCTTACGTGTGGTCCTGGAATACTGTACGAAACTATTCAAGGAAAGTACCATTGAAAGATTCTTCCAATATTTTAATGCCACCTTAAGGGCGGTGCTGGAAAACCCGGATATAAAAATAGAAGCAATAGAGATCATATCCGGGGAAGACAAACGGCGTATATTGGAAGATTTTAATGAGACAGTATCCGAATTTCCCAAAGAAAAGACCATTCAAGAATTATTTGAAGAGCAGGTAGAGA
>WVZO01000223.1 GCA_011772425.1 Candidatus Aminicenantota bacterium | reverse complement strand
CCAACAGCAAACGTCTCTGAACTCCCTTATACATCATTTCTATGTTTTCAAATCTGAAAATAGTATATATAAATCATCGCACCACGATTGCAGAATGTTAGGTCAATTAATTACTGTGGAAATCGAGGCTAGACTTTATCGTGATACCGATAATGGTGCTCCATTTATTTATGATTCCCGGCAGGACACCGTTAAAAAATATAGACTCTCCGGCATAGAAGATAAACTTTTAAAGGAATTGGAAGAACCGGTGTCCATGGATTCCATCAAGAGCAATCTGAACAATCTTTCGGTAAATGAGATTAACCGGACACTCTTCCATCTAAAGAAAAATGATCTGGTATATGAAGAGAACGGCCAGTATGTAAGCCTGGTGCTGCAAGAGTATCCTGATCTGCAAATCGATACAATTAAGAAATTCCTGGAATAAGCGAAACAGTGATTTTATTTTTCCCAATTCGGTTCCACCCTCGAAAGTCAAATCCCAGATGGTACAGTTGATTCCTTTATCAGCGGTGCCTGCCAATTTTTTACCACCTAAAACCCTTATCCAGGGATACGTATATCCCCAGGTCCGTGCCCAGGTAAAGAATGTTTTCTTTCCCGGGATCTTCCCGGATCACGTTCACGGATTCATTCGGCAGGTTTCGCCTTTTTTTGTTCTTTTTTTGTGTTTTCGGTTTTGGTTTAGGTTCCTGGTTATCCAGTAAGGCATAAATCACATTGGGATTGGCAGGGGCCACTACCAGGCCGATACGACCCACATATTTGTTCTGGGGGAATCCATCGGCTAATTTTTTCCAGGTTTCACCGCCGACGGAGTTTTAAACGCGTACAGTGGGTTAATAGATTTTAATATACCAGTTTTTGTTGCAAAAATAAAGTAAAAAAAGAAATACGTCTGCCCCCAGCACCTGCCGGGAAGGTGCCTTCCCGTAGTTCCGCAGCCAAATCCCTTCTTATCAAGATAATGGGGCGGAAGTTTGCCTGATCTGGTATTCACAGCACCATTTCCGAATAATTTTGTCGGGAAATTTTGTCACTTTTTTTGTGATTTTTACAGAATAAGGTAACATTTTTGTATATATATCTGTAAAATCTTTATGTGTAAATCTTCTCATTGGGAAGTGGGTAACTTTTTTATATATTTACAACACAGATCAATTGTGATATTCAATATTTTTATTTTAAGACCTGGATATAATGAATATTTTAAAGTTTAGAAATGTGCAAGAATAAAGACGGACGTTTACGTGGAGCAGAACTGAAATTATGCATCATTATTATCAGTTGGGTTTGAAGAGTGAGGTCAAATGAAATTTAATGGTTTTAGAAAATGAAAAAAGATAATCTTTCTGATCGAGTTGTTGAATTCGTGCTTAATTGTCCCAATGATGAATTTCAGAATTTGACTGTCACAAAAATTGCCAGTGAATTCCGGGTGAATCGCTGCTATTTGTCCAGAAAATTCAAAAGTGATAAAGATTTTACCTTATGTGAATTTTTAATTCGGGAAAAGTTATCCCGTTCAGTTGGTTTACTAAGGCAAGACAAAAATATAACCATACGGGAACTATCAGCCAAAATGGGATTCTCCAATACCAATTATTTTATTCAAATCTTTAAAAACTATTATGGGACTCCTCCTGGAAGATATCGAGAATATATCAGCCGATAATATTATTCATCGTTGAGATTTATCATCAATTACCAATTAAACCGGGAAGCCACTAAAAAAAAGGAATGATGCCATAAAAAAACCTAATGGTGGCGTCATGAGTTGCTCACTATCGCCCGCCTAGCCCTGGAAGGCCCGGAACTTCAATTACTGGAAAGCCTGGGCGTCACCATCCCCTCTTAAGAATCCCGTAAAAAATAACTTGAAAGCCAGGAAAAAAACAGTTATAATCCCAATCTAGATTACACGTTTTTTTACATCTTAAAAATACAAAAATACAAGAAGGAGAACCAACATGGAATTCAAAAAAATCGGCGTTATCGGAGCTGGAACCATGGGGGTGGGTGTCACCGTTGACCTGGTACTGCACGGCATCCAAACCCTATTGGTGGACACAGCGGATAAAGTCCTGGAAAATGCCAGATCAGAAATCACCAAAAGCATTCGTTTTGCCCCACTGGTTCATAAAGGGGCACCAAAAGTGCCGGTAAAGGAAGCCATGGAAAAAATTACCTTTACCACAGACATAAAGGAAGTGGCAGATTGTCAATGGATCATCGAAAACGTCACCGAAAAATGGGAAGTAAAAGAAAAGGTTTACAGGGAGCTGGATCAAAAATGCGATCCTGAAGCCCTTTTCGGTGTGGACACCTCATGTATCTCCATTACTAAAATAGCCAGTATAACCACCCGGCCGGATAAAGTAATCGGTATGCATTTTATTAACCCGGTTTTCGCCAAGCCCGTCATCGAAGTCATGCGCGGTTTTCATACCTCTGATGAAACCATTGAAAAAGCAGAACAACTGCTGGCACAACTGGACAAAAAAGCCATCGTGGTCAATGACTATCCCGGTTTTGTTACCAATCGCATCTCGCATCTTTTCATGAATGAAGCCATGTGGGTAGTACAGGATGGGGTGGCCACCCCCGAACAGGTAGACAATATCTTTAAACAATGTTTTGGTCATAAAATGGGGCCCCTGGAAACCGCCGATCTTATTGGCCTGGATACGGTTATGCACTCCCTGGAAGTACTTTATGAAAGCTACCAGGACCCCAAATTTCGCTGCTGCCCGCTGTTGAAAAAGAAAGTGGATGCTGGTTTATTGGGCAGGAAATCCGGAAAAGGATTCCACGATTATTCTAAGAAAGGTTGATTGTTGCTTGGTTATTTGTTTTTTCCACTCTTCTGACCTTCTAACCTTCTTCTCTTTTTCTCTGTGGGTCAAAAATCTGAAAAAAGTAACATTTTCATATATTTCACTTCAAAACCCAAACATATTCTTCTTCTTGTCAATGGGAAGGTAACATTTTTATATATTTACAGCTGCCAACGAATATGATATTTAATCATTGGATTGTTTGCTGCTGTGTGCAAATGTGTAAATTTTGAAGAGTGAGATATGTAAAATGAAAAAGCAAAAAAATAAAGGTTCCGACAGTGTAGTGGAATTCATTTTAACCTGCAGCGTGGAAGAGCTGGCATCTCTCGGGAAGCAAAAAATTGCAGAAACCTTGGGTTTGGATCCAGCCCGCATGTCAGAGGCATTCGAAGCTGATCAACGCATTAGCGTGGAGCAGTTTATCATCAGAGAAAAATTACATAGGTCTGTCTTTATCCTTGACGAAGATTGTGAAATTTCTATCGATGATCTGGCTGAGAAACTGGGATTCCGGGAAACCGAGCAGTTTGCCAGGGAGTTTGAAAGTTACCTGTTGATTCCTCCCCAGCGTTACAAAGAGATTATTCAGCAGGAACAAATTAAAAATTCCAGAACCCGCGCCGTGGGCGCCCAATTAGAATTCCAAATACAATAAAAAATTTCAAATAGGTAGGAGAAACATTCCCACCATTCCCCTAGTGTGGATAGCTCTATTTCCATTACTCCATTATTCCACAACTCCATTACTCCAAATTTAAAATTGCTGACCGTGACGAACCACTTGCATTTAAGCCGGATAAATATTAAAATTAATTCTCATATCAGGATTTGTAAGAATCCGAATACATTTAATTACAGGTGTGAAACCATAATGTCAATGTCACATGCGGAAAACAAAGGCGTTGTCCAGGTAATACGAAGAAGCAGCCGGAATTTGCTAAAACAAATTGTGATGTTCCCCTTTGGCGGCGGCAGCGGCTATTCTTACATGAGTTTGATTAGTGAAATCGATATAGACGTGGAAGTGGTTGTCATCAACCCACCGGGTCATCTGTTTAATACCGGGAAACCCCTGGAAAGTATCGATGCCATGGTGTACCTATATTTAAAAGAACTCCGTCCTGTTTTGAAAAACAACTGCCTATTTTTCAGTCACAGTATCGGTGCCCTTGTGGCCTATGAACTTTGTAAAGACCTGGAAAAGGAAATGAATATTAAAAAGATGATTATTTCCAGTGTGAATCCCCCTCATTGTGTTATGGACACCCTGGATTTACATTGGCAAATGGATACGGCAACGTTGATTAATAAATCCACGGAACTTGGGGGAATGCCCAAAATTTTTGAAAATGAGCCCGAATTACTGGAGATGTTTATTGGTGCACTCCGGGCCGACCTGAAAGCCCTGGAAAGGTATACTGCCGATAAAGCCAGGCAAAAAAAGGGACCCAAAATAAAAACCAATGCAATTGTTTTGTATGGTGACGGAGATTATATTGTAAATCCGGCAAAATTGCAGGAGTGGCAGCTTTACATGCACTGTACGGAGTTTATTAAATTTCCCGGCGATCATTTTTATCTTTTCGAAGACTCCAACAGAAAAGCAGTTGGACAGATATTGATGAAATATGTGAATTGACTACTATGTTGACTTAAAGATTCCAATATGGTACTAGGGTATCCTATATTATAATAAAGAAAAAATTAAATGCTGATAGGAGCAAACAAATGAGTAATAATGCAGATATATTGTATCAAAAGAACGGTACAATCTATTCGGTTCCGGTCACCGTCATTGAGATTCAAAATGGGGAGGCAGGTTACCGAAAAGAACAATTAATGATTGAAAATGGGAACATAACAGGCAGCCAACCTGTTGAGAGTTCCCCGGAGTTTTTTGTTACCGCCGGTTTTATCAACTGCCATATGCACTGGTTGATGACTGGAAGCGCATGTTCCTTTGAAGAAATGATGGAGACTGTCGCCGGAAAACCGGAGCAAGCTGTGGAAAAAGCCATCTCTTATGCCCGTTCCAGTTTAAAATTGGGAATTACCTTTGGCATTGATAAAGGTCCCCCGGGTTATTGCGGGGCGCCGGTTTACCGGGGAATGATGGACGCCATTGCCAAAGGCGAGCCCATGACCAATACGATCTTTTCCACCTGGGCATTCATGGCTCCGGGAAGCTTTGGAGAACCTTACGCTCGCATGATACACTCCCTGAAAGAAATGGAAATTGCACTCCTGGAACTGGAAGCAACCGGTGCCGGGGTCAGCAAATTTATCCCGGAGAGCCCCTTTCTTATCGATAAGAAAGGCTATCGGTTCGTATTTCCAGGGGAATGGTTTCAATACGCCCGCTCTGCTGCCCGCCAGAAGAATTGGGTGTTTGCCGTACATGCCAAAGGAACTGAAACCCTTGACCAGTGCATCCGGGTACAGGCCGATTGCGTGGAACATGGGGTTCAAGCCTCTGCAGAACAACTGCGGGCTTTCCAGGAAAAGAATATTTACCTGGGACCAACACTGGATGGACTCCTGTGCCGGTTGGAGCATTCCCGGGAAACTGGTCAAAAATTGGAAGAAACCACCTACGAGTGGGAGGCGGTGTGCCAGATGGTTGGCATGGCATCCACACTCAATGACGGACGTCCCTTTACCCATATGCTTTTTGCCTCTGACGCCGGAAGTTATGTAACACCCCATGCATCGCTGCGAGAGTTGTACCTGATGCGCAAAATGGGATATGAGCCCGCATCTGTTTTTGAAGCTGCCACTGTAAACGGTGCCAATTGCCTTAAACGAAACAACATGGGTACCGTTAAAAAGGGAAAAAAAGCCGATCTCATTTTTTGGTTTGAAAACCCCCTGGAGCTTCCGCTGGAGGAGTGGGAACACCTGGAAAACTATATTGCTGCGGTTATCCTGGATGGAAATACGGTGGTTGTGAGGTAACATTATTAGATGCCTGTTTTTAAACGGATTGTATACAGCCTCATCAGGAGGTTAGGAGGTAACGTTATTATATATTTACAACTGTCATTAATTGTGTTATTCATATACCCGCATTGAAAACGATTAAGATCACATTTTCCTCTTTTCCCATTGACCAGAGCGGGTTTGATTGTATATTTTAAGATAATTAAAACAGGAGGTAATAAAAAATGAAAAAAATCAGTCTTTTCCTGGTATTGATAATCTTAACAGGGTTTGGTTTCGCTGCCAAGGTGGGGTCTTTCCCGGAACTGATCAACCCGGAAAGAATCCTTGTTGATGGGGGTAAGATATTCATTACCGAAGGTATCCATGTTTTTATTTATTCGTTAAAGGACTTAAAACTGGTAAAGAAAGTCGGTAAAGAAGGTGAAGGTCCCCAGGAATTTAAACGATTTCCCTGGCCCTGGCTGCCCAGTTTACGTGTTTTTCTTCAACCCGACCGGATTTTCGTCAACAGTATGTCCAAAGTATCATTCTTTACCAGAGAAGGGAAGTTTATAAAAGAAAGGAAAAAACAAAACGTCTGGCATGTATTTATGCCTTTTGAGGATAAATATATTGTGTTTGCGCTGACCTTAGAAAAAAGAGTCTCGTATATCACTTACAGTTTATATGATTCTGACTTCAATAAAGAAAAAGAAGTGTTTCGGGAAGTAAATCCCGACCAGGAGGGCAAAAAAATGGACCCCATTCTCATGTCTCTCATAAAACAGGTTTTCTTCAGGTTTGGGGATGGAGGGAAGTTTTTTTTCCCGGGTTTTGACAACAAGATCCATATATTTGATAAAACAGGGAACGATGTAGGGACCATCGATATCCCATGCAGTAAAGTGCCGGTGACTTCCGAACTTAAAAACAAATTTATCGATTACTTTAAACGAGATATTCGCTATAAGCAAGTTTTTGAATTTGAAAAGAATCGCATGAAATATCCCAACCACTTGCCGCTGCTGAAGGATTACCGGGTTGGAGACGGCAAGGTCTATGTGATCGGCAATAAAAAAGAAAATGAAAAATACGAAACCTTCATTTATGATCTGGATGGTAAATTGTTGAAGAAGGTATGGCTGCCGTTAGTTGATAAAGATATTCTTGAACTTTATCCCTTTACCATAGCCGGAGGGAAGCTTTACCAACTCATTGAGAATGAAGATGAAGAGGAATGGGAGCTGCATGTGACGGAGATAAAGTAGGAATTGCCTATCGTGTACCTGGCAGGTAGAGGTAACATTAGTGGATGTTTTTCTATAAAACCTTTATGTATAATGTCCTTAGGGGGTGTGGAGGTAACGTAATTATCTATTTACAACTTTCCTGAGTTGTGTTATTCATAATATACCCCCATTGAGAATGTTTAATATTGTCCGGAAGTAGGACCAATGCACTTTAATATATTTGACCTTCGATCAATGTCAATATTGAGCAGTGGAAGCATGAGAGCAAACAGTGCCTGTTGAAGGTTGCCCCCCATAAAGGGTGCTCATCTCGTTCTTTATCTCATAAAACGAAAAACCGGGAGCTTGCCATTATGATTATCCGGGAATTTGAGCAAATGACAAACCAGGAATAGGAGGAATAAAATTGTTCGAGGAAGATAAAGATATAAACACCAATGAGCATGAAGATGAAAGCCGAACCGGGTTGGAAATAGCTGTCATTGGTATGGCGGGGAGGTTCCCCGGGGCGAAGAATATCGATCAATTCTGGGAGAACCTTAAAAATGGAGTGGAATCTGTTACATTTTTTACCACGCGGGAGTTGGAAGCGGCGGGGCTGGACCCTCGATTGTTGAGCAATCCGAAATTTGTAAGGGCTGTGGTTTTGTTGGAGGGCAAGGAGTATTTTGATGCGGAGTTTTTTGGGTATACTCCAATGGAAGCTGAAATCATGGATCCCCAGGTCCGGCTTCTTCATGAATGTACCTGGGAGGCATTGGAGGATGCCGGATATAATCCTGAAACCTATGATGGTACCATTGGTGTTTATACCGGGGCCTCAGCCAATTTTGAATGGGAAGCGTTAAGCAGATTATCCGGGAAAAGTGGTGTGATGGGGGATTTTACCTCGTGGTTATTTAGTAATCGGGATTTTGTCAGCACGCATGTTTCTTACAGTTTAAATCTTAAAGGCCCCAGTCTTTCCATGCAAACGGCCTGTTCTACCTCCCTGGTGGCCATTGACCAAGCGTGCCGGGGATTATTAACGGGGCAGTGCGATATCGCTTTAGCCGGAGGAGTAAAACTAACCACATTGAACTCTTATGGATATGTGTATGATGAAGGGATGACCAATCCTCCGGATGGTCACTGCCGCTCCTTTGATGCTGAGGGGAAAGGATTCATTGGCGGCCAGGGAGTTGGCCTGGTGGTATTGAAAACCCTGGAAGACGCTGTGGAAGATGGCGATCATATTGAAGCTGTAATTAAAGGGAGTGCTGTGAACAACGATGGCAATCGCAAGGTGGGATTTGCAGCCCCCAGTATTGAAGGGCAGGCCCAGGTGGTCATGGCAGCGCTGCATATGGCGGAAGTTGATTCCGAAACCATTGTTTTTGTCGAAGCTCACGGCACAGCAACGCCGCTGGGGGACGCCATTGAAATAAACGCCATGACACAAGCCTTTAATACCGAAAAAAAAGGTTTTTGTGCTGTCGGGTCCTGTAAGACCAACATGGGACATGCGGACAGTGCTGCAGGAGTAATCAGTTTAATCAAAGCGGTATTGGTTTTAAAAAAGCGAATGATTCCTCCCACGCTGCATTTTAAAACACCCCACCCCCAAATCGATTTTGAAAACTCCCCGTTCTATGTCAACACAACGTTAATATCTTTAAAAGATAGAAAATCTCCGTTGAGAACCGGTGTCAATTCTTTTGGCATCGGGGGTACCAATGCCCATGTATTGTTGGAAGAGTGGCTGGAGGTCAGACGGTCAGACGGTCAGAACAAACCTCAATTGCTTCTTCTGTCTGCCAGGACACCAACCGCACTGGAAAAAATCACCCGGAATCTTTCCGCCTATTTTAAAAAACATCCGGAGGTTAATTTGGCGGATGCGGCCTATACACTTCAGGTGGGCCGCAAGGCCTTTGAGTATCGAAAAATGCTGTCCTGTTCCAGTGTAGAGGAAGCGGTGCAAGCCCTGGATGCCGGGACTTCCCCAGCAGTGGAACCGGCAGTAGAAGGAAGGCCGGTAATATTTATGTTTTCTAACCATGGGTCCGGGTATGTGAACATGGGCCGGGGCCTCTATGACGATGAGCCGGTGTTTCGTCAGGAAGTGGACCGTTGTTTTGAAATATTGAAACCGTTAATGGGTAATGATATCCACACTCCGGCTGCTTCGCAGCCGGTTCTGTTTGTTTTTGAATATGCCCTGGCAAAGCTGTTGATGAACTGGGGAATCAAGCCTGCTGCCATGATTGGATACAGTTTTGGGGAATATGTTGCTGCCTGTTTGGCTGGGGTGTTTTCATTGGAAGATGCTTTAAAATTGGTGGGAGTGCGAGAGCAGTTGATTCAACAAACGCCTGAAGGTGCCATGCTGCGTATCCCTTTTACCGCTGAACATGTGGAAACGTTATTGGGGCATTATCATGGGTTATCTTTAGTTATTGATGAAGGACCTTCGTGTGTTGTAGCCGGAACGGTGGAAGCGGTTGAAAATTTTGAAAAAGAGATGAATGAGAAGAAATTTCCTTGCCGGCGGCTGCAAACCTCCAGGGCTGTTCATTGCTCCCTGATCATATCTATATTGGAACAGTTTCAACAGAAAGCGGCTGAGATGCAATTAAACAAGCCGCAGATTCCTTATATATCTAATGTTACCGGTCAATGGCTCACGTTTGCTGAAGCGGTTGATCCCGGGTATTGGGTCCGGCACCTGGGGGGGACGGTACAATTTGCAGCAGGGATCCGGGAGCTGCTCAAAGAGTCCGGTGCTGTTTTTGTAGAAATAGGTCCGGGCCGCGATTTGTCTGCGTTAATGGAGCACTATATCGACAATCATTCCCTCCAGCCGGTTATCGATATAGCCGGGTCGTCCCGGGAAGAAGTAGAGAATAAGGTCGGTCGGTTGTGGCTTTATGGCGCTGCCATAGATTGGCGGTCGTTTGCTGTTGGTGAAAAGCGTTTCCGGGTATCGTTGCCGACTTATCCCTTTGAAGGCCGGCGTTTCTGGATCGATGATGTCCAATTACGGGTGGATGCGGCTGAAAAGGAGATGCCGGCTGAAGAAATACAATTACAGCAGTATCGTCCCCATATTAAGTCCGAATATACGCCGCCGCGAACCGAAACAGAGAAAAAACTGGTGGCCCTATGGGAAGAATTCTTCGGCTTTAGAGGCGTGGGCATCCATGATGATTTCTTTGAAATGAAAGGCGATTCGTTAAAAGCCGTTGTGGTTACTTCTAAAATTCATCGCCGGTTTGATGTAAAAGTACCCTTAGCAGAGTTTTTTAAAGCTCCCACTATCGAAGAATTAGCCAGGTATATCGATGTAGCGGAAAAAAGCATCCATATTTCTATCGAACCGGCAGAAGAGAAAGAGTACTATCCTCTTTCTTCATCGCAGCAGCGGTTTTACATTATTTACTGGATGGAACCTGAAAGTCTCGGTTATAATATGCCCCAGGTTATCCCGTTGGGAAAAGAAGCGGATAAAGTGAAAATGGAACTCACCTTTAAGCAGTTGATCCGGCGGCATGAAAGTTTGCGAACATCATTTCATATGATTAATGAGCAGCCGGTGCAGAAGGTCCACATGGAGGTGGAATTTTCAATCCAGCGGCTGGCAGGGGAAACAGCAGTCCATGAAGGTAACACCATTGAACATTTTTTTCGTCCCTTTGACCTATCGCAAGCTCCCCTGATTCGGGTGGGAATGCTCAAGGAAAGCGACGGGAATCATTTTCTCCTGGTAGATATGCATCACATCATATCCGACGGCACGTCCCAGGCTGTATTGACCAATGATTTTCTTTCGATATATGCAGGAAAAGGAGATGAGTTACCCGGACTGCGGCTGCAATTTAAAGATTTTTCCCAATGGCAGAACTGGCTCCTGAAAACCGATAAATTAAAGCATCATAAAGCGTACTGGTTTGAGCGGTTTAAGGGTAAATTACCGGTACTTAACCTGCCCACGGATTATCCCCGGCCTGCTGTTCAGAGTTTTGCCGGGGATTATGTTTTTAATAAAGTGGACAAGGAGCTCACCCGTCAATTGAACCGGTTCATCCAGGACACGGGAACCACCTTATACATGGTGCTGCTAACCGCTGTCACTACGCTGTTGTTCCGGTATACCGGCCAGGAGGATATCATCATCGGTTCACCGGTTGCCGGGAGGGATCATGAGGATTTGCAGCGCATCATCGGCCTGCTGCTGGGGTCTCTTATGATGAGAAATTTTCCCAAAGGCGAGAAAACCTTCCTGGAGTTTTTACAAGAAGTCAAAGAAAACACCCTTAATGCCTATGAGTACCAGGCTTATCCCTTTGAAGAGCTGCTGCAAAAAGTGGATCATACTGATGATCACGGTCGGAATCCCGTCACTGATATCTCCCTGATGGTACAGAATATGTTTGACCCTGAAGCCGTGCAGATACGGGACATGTTTGAGCAATTAGAAACAGAAGCCCGACAGGACCAGGATCAACAGGAACAAATCGAACCGGGATTGTCTGCACCCGCTGTTCCCATAAATGCTTCAAAAGTCGATTTAACCTTTGTTTTTATAGAGGGTAATGAAGAGATTTTTTTCAGCCTGCAGTACTGCACGGCCCTGTTTAAGCTGGAAACCGTGAAGCAATTGGCCGGCCGTTTGCTTGCTCTCTTAACCGAGGTGGTCAAGAACCCTGGAATATCATTGGCAGATATCGACATCATCGGTGACGAAGAAAAGAGACTTATAATGGGAACCCCCCGGCCCTGTTATCCCCTGAGCCACCCGCAAAAACGAATTTATTACACGGAAATGATGTACCCCGATACTGCCTGCAACTCCCTGCCCTTTACGGTTAGGTACAATGAAATCCTGGATAAGCAGTTGTTGGAGCAAGCTGTTAATATGGTCATTCAAAAGAATGATGCCCTCCGGTTGAGAGTCGTTACCTTTGATTTCCTGGATGAACCCTTCCAGTATATTGCTCCCTTTGAATCGTACAACCTGGATGTGATCGATTTAAGTAAGGTGGAAACAGATGTAAGTACACCCATGCCCCTCATTAACACCCAGCTTTTTTATTTTGCTTATCTTCGCTTTAGTGAAAAAGAAAGCGGTTTTTACATGAAACTGCATCACCTAGTAACCGATGGCTGGAGTTTGTTTTTGTTGATTAATGAGATAACGGACATCTATGAGGCTTTGCAAGCCGGAAACACGGTGGATAAAACTCCCAATCCCTCTTATATTCAATACATTATGGATGAAAAGGAGTATCTCAAGTCCTCTGAGGCTGAGTCAGACAGGCGGTTCTGGCATCATTCCCTGCTGCCCATGCCGGAAGAGACCCGGCTCTGGGAAAACAGGGGAGATGGTGCTGTGAGTGGAATCAATGCGGAAGCCGGTGAAGCGGTTCTTTCTTTTCCCGGTGAGGTGCGTACCCGCATGCACCGGTATTGTATAGACCGTAAAACCTCTGTGTTCAAACTGCTGTTATCCGTCCTGGCAGTTTATGTATCGCGGGTGACCGGCTGCGATGATATTGTCATTGCCAGTGCCAACCACAACCGTACCACTCAAAACCATCGGCAAATGATGGGAATGTTTGTCAGTACGATTCCGTTGAGGATAAAAATAGACCCCTGCATGGAGTTTTGCGAATTTGTAGAAAAAAATGGCAAAGACACCAATTTTATCCTGAAGAATCATCAACGGTATCCGTTTAATCGTCTTATGGACGAACTTCGGGAAGAGAGCGGAATAGACCCTGTTTACCTTTTAAACATCAATCTCATTGGTCATCCGGATGTAAAGGAAGATAAATTCCGGCTGAGACATCATCTTCCCGGTTATGAACCCACACCCCTTTCCATTCATACGAATCCCAATAACATGGATATCCACGGTATTTTTGAGTTGGAATGGGATTATCAAACTCAACGGTTCTCTTTTGAAGAAATCCAACGGATGCACCAGTGCCTGGTGAACATATTGCATGATGTTTTGGCTCACCCGGAGGAGCAGATATCTGAAATACAATTGTTGTCCGGGGAAGAGAAAGAACAAATTCTTTACCAGTTTAATGAGACCGTCGGAGAGCTTCATTATCCTGGAGATAAGCTCGTTCACCAATTATTTGCAGAACAGGCAGAAAGGACGCCTGACGGCGTCTCTGAAGTTGGCAATGGGCAGTTGGCAGTTGGCAAGGAAAAGAGAACCGGGGAAATGGTGCAGATAACATACCGTGAACTGAATGAAAGGTCCAATCGATTGGCTCATCGGTTGAGAGACAAAGGGGTAGGGCAGGGCACCATTGTGGGCATTATGGTGGAACCCTCCATTGAGATGGTGATTGGAGTTCTAGGAATATTAAAGGCAGGCGGCGCCTATTTGCCCATTGATCCGCAATACCCGAAGGAACGCATCGATTATATGTTGAGGGACAGCAATGCAGAGATTTTGTTGAGTGAGTTGAGTGAGGTAAGTGGGTTGAGTAAGGAACCTACTCACCTCACTCACCTTACTCACCCTACTCAACTATGTTACATAATCTACACTTCCGGCACCACGGGCAGACCCAAGGGGGTGGCTGTAGAGCATCAAAATCTTGTGGCTTATCTCAATGCCTTTGAAAATGAATTTGATCTTCAACCGCATGATACGGTTATCCAGCAGGCTTCCTTTGCCTTTGATGCTTTTGTGGAAGAAGTCTATCCCATCCTTTTGCGGGGCGGGAAACTGGCAGTCCCGGCCAAGGAAGTGGTAACGGATATCGATGCGTTAAGCACATTTATTGCCAGACATCAGGTGACCATGATTACCTGTTCTCCCTTGTTATTGAATGAATTGAATAATATCCGGGATATCAAGGACACCGGCAAGGAAAATCCGTTGGCATCCATACGAATTTTTATCAGTGGTGGGGAGCGATTAAAGGCAGAGCATGTGGACAGGCTTCATAACATCGGGGTGGTTTACAACACCTATGGTCCTACTGAGACTACGGTTTGTGCCACTTATTATAAATGTTCGCAGGCAGGGCCTGCCAATCCGCCTATCGGTACTTCCATTGCCGGTTATGGGGTTTATATTATGGACAGAGTCACTCACGGCTTGCTGCCTGTTGGAATTGCCGGGGAATTATGTATTTCCGGGCTGGGATTAGCCAGGGGATATTTAAACCGCTCGGAATTAACCGCAGATAGATTCATTTCTGTTTCCTATAAGTCCTATAGGTCCTATAGGTCCTATTTTTCTAAAAAAATCTACCGAACTGGTGATTTGGCTCGTTGGCTTGCGGATGGCAATATCGAATTTTTAGGCCGCATTGACCGGCAGGTGAAGATCAGGGGATTTCGGGTTGAATTGGGTGAAATCGAAAATCGATTGCAGAAGCACCCCCACCTGGAGGAAGTAGTGGTGGTGGATCACCCGGACCGCCAGGGCACTCGTTTCCTCTGTGCTTATTATGTTGTCAATGGTAGGGGCGGTCTGCCCAAAAAAGAAATCACTGTTACGGAACTGCGAGAATTCTTATCCAAAGAACTACCGGCTTATATGATACCTGCCTATTTTATCGAGGTTAAGCACATTCCTCGAACTGCCAGTGGAAAAGTTGCCTTCCGGCTGCTGCCCCAACCTGATGAAACCCGTCCCCAATTAGAAAGCATTTATGTTGCCCCCAAAACCAACCTGGAAAAAACAGTGGTAGATATCTGGAAGGAGGTCCTGCAGCTGGAGCAAGTAGGCATTGATGATAATTTCTTTGAACTGGGCGGCAGTTCCCTTGACATCATCAAAGTCAATGGCCGTTTAAAAAAGGTTTTAAACAAAGATATCCCGGTGGTAAACCTGTTCAGGTATACCACCATTCGTTCTCTGCTGGGCTATTTGGGTCGTGAGGAAGGAGTAGATATTACCCCGGGAGTAAAGAAGCGTGAGATACCTCAACCCGGTGAAAAAGGGATGGGAATTGCGGTTATTGGTATGGCAGGAAAGTTTCCTGGTGCAAAGAATATCGATGAATTCTGGGAAAATTTGAAAAACGGTGTGGAATCTATCCGCTTTTTCAGCAAAGAAGAATTGGCAGAAGCGGGTTTACCTTCCCAGGAATTTGAGAATTCCAACTATGTAAGTGCCAAAGGTGCCCTGGATGATGAGGATACCCATTACTTTGATGCTGGTTTTTTTGGTTACACCCCGCGGGAAGCTGAGCTCATGGACCCCCAGATGCGAATGTTTCATGAGAGTGCCTGGGAAGCATTGGAAAATGCCGGATATGACAGCAACACATATGAAGGGGTCATTGGTCTTTATGCCGGTGCATCTCCCAACCATTACTGGGAAGCATTAACGTTGATGTCCGGTAAAAGTGCTCAAATGGGGTTTTGGGCAGCCAACCAGTTGTTAGATAAAGACTTTTTATGCACACGGGTGTCTTACAAACTCAATCTCAAAGGGCCGGCATACACGGTTCAAACGGCCTGTTCCACCTCGTTAGTGGCCATCCACCTGGCTGCCCAGGCAATATTAAATGGTGAATGTAACATGGCACTGGCAGGAGGTGTAACGGTCACCTTTCCCAATAGAGGGGGTTATCTTTTTCAGGAAGGAATGGTGATGTCGCCGGATGGACATCTTCGGGCCTTTGATGCCGGAGCCCAGGGGCTTGTGTATGGCAATGGAATTGGTGTTGTGGTGTTGAAGGGCCTGGATGCAGCCCTTAGGGATGGTGATTATATTTATGCGGTTATCCGGGGTTCTGCCGTCAATAACGATGGTATCCGGAAAGTAGGGTTTACTGCTCCCAGTATTGAAGGGCAGTTAGAAGTCATTCGCCGGGCCCGGGAGCAGGCAGGGGCAGCACCTGAAACCATTACTTATATTGAAACCCACGGCACTGCCACCCCCCTAGGAGACTCGGTTGAAGTGGAGGCGCTGAAACTGGCATTTAATACCGGTAAAAGGGGTTTTTGCGCCATTGGTTCGGTTAAAACCAATGTGGGGCACCTGGATGCGGCCGCGGGTGCAGCTGGTTTTATAAAAACCGTCCTGGCCATAAAGCATCGGCTTATTCCTTCCAGTTTGCATTTTAAAACGCCGAATCCAGGTATCGATTTTGAGAACAGTCCGTTTTATGTGAATACAACGTTAAGAAAATGGGATGCCAACGGGCATCCGCTGCGGGCAGGCATCAGTTCCTTTGGTATTGGCGGCACCAATGCCCATGTACTCCTGGAAGAAGCGCCTGAGGTCAGACGGTCAAACGGTCAGATGGTAGAGCGGCCTGAATTGATTGTTCTCTCCGCCAAAACAGAAACTGCTTTAGATAAAATGACTGAAAACCTGGCCAACTATCTTAAACAACGTCTTACTAATCCCGGTAATCCTGTTAATCTTGCCAATCTTGGTTACACGCTGCAGGTGGGGCGCAGGCGATTTCCTTATAGACGTGTGGCGGTTTGTGCAACTGGGGATGAAACCGTGGAAGTTTTATCTACCCCTGGTTCCTCGAAACGTCATACCTACTTATCGAAACTGGAAGGGCGCCCGATCGTCTTTATGTTTCCCGGACTGGGCTCGCAGTATGTCAACATGGGCAGGGACCTCTATGAAAATGAGCCGGTATTTCAAGAAGAGATGGATCGTTGTTTTCACATTCTAAATCTCCTGGTGGATGACAACATAAAAGAAATTCTTTATCCGGCACACCCTGTTCCTTCGGTGGATATGGAACGGATTAACCAGTCTAATATTTCGCAGCCGGTTCTTTTTGCCTTTGAATATGCCCTGGCAAAATTGTTAATGGCGTGGGGAATTCGGCCGCAGGCAATGATCGGTTACAGTTTTGGAGAATACGTGGCCGCTTGTTTATCCGGTGTTTTTTCCCTGGAAGATGCGTTAAGGCTGGTAGTGGTACGGGGACAATTGGTTGAAACAACCGCGGGTGGTGCGATGCTAAGTGTTCCTATCACCAGGGAGCAATTGGACCCTTTGCTTCCCGATGAATTATCGTTAGCCATTGATAACGGTCCTTCCTGTATTGTTGCCGGGCCGGCAGAAGCCATTAGCGCCTTTGAAAAAGAGATGAAAAACAAGCGATACCTTACCATGCAGCTGCAAGCTGCCAATGCCATTCATTCTACCTTGATGGAACCTATTTTAAAGGAATTTGAACGGCGTGTGGCCGACGTGCCATTAAACAAACCGCAAATCCCTTATATATCCAATCTTACCGGTCATTGGATTACTGTAAAGGAAGCAGTGAACCCGGGTTATTGGGCGCGTCATTTGGGAGAGACCGTTTTATTTGCAGACGGCATCAAGGAATTGGTAAAACAGCCTCATGCTGTCTTTATGGAGGTTGGGCCGGGTCGTGATTTATCTGCATTGATGGTACGCTATATCGATGATCCTTTGGATCAGCCGGTTATCAACGTGGTTCGACCTGCCCAAAAGGAGATATCCGATACCCGTTACCTGGTGAGCAAGATCGGCTGGTTATGGCTCTACGGTGTAACCGTTGATTGGCGCGAATTCCATGGAAACAGCACCAGGTACCGTATTCCACTTCCGACTTATCCTTTTGAAGGGGAGCGGTTCTGGATCGATGGGGTTCAATTTGGAGTCGGAGCGGCTCAACCGGTGGAAGAACCAGCGGAAGAGGCGGCCGAAGGGGTGGAACTTCCGGAACTTCCGGAACTTCCGGAACTTCCGGCAGAGCAGGAGCAGCGGTTTTATCGCCCGCCAGTAACTGGCGAATACGTTCCCCCACGCAGCGAAGTGGAACAAACCCTGGTATCCATATGGGAAGATTTTTTCGGCTTTAAAGGTATCGGGATCCAGGATGATTTTTTTGAACTGCGGGGCGATTCATTAAAAGCTATCCTGGTCTCCTCTAAGATTCATCAGCAATGGGACGTGGAAGTGCCGTTATCGGAGTTTTTCAAACGTCCTACTATCGAAGGATTGGGCAGGTTTATCGAAACAGCCGAGAGAAGTATCCACACATCTATTCAGCCATCAGAAAAGAAGGAGTATTATCCCCAATCTTCAGCGCAAAAGCGCCTGTTTTTCCTGGATAAATTTGAAGGTATCGGTACCAGTTACAATTTACCTATTGTCTACCGGCTTTTGGGTAAGATGGATAGAGAACGATACCAGGATGCGTTTCTTCGATTGATTAACCGTCACGAAACCCTGAGATCATCGTTTCATTTTATAGATAACGAACCGGTGCAAATCGTTCATGAAACCGATGAAGTGGAATTTAAAATCGAATTTCACAGCGTAGACCAAAGAGCGGAGAGTTCAGGGCAGAGAGAATCGGATGCAGATATTATTCAAAACTTTATTCAGCCTTTTGATCTATCCCGGGCACCACTGCTGCGGGTGGGAATTATAGAAATATCCGCTGAAGAATATCTCCTTCTCTTTGATATGCATCATATCATTAGTGACGGTGCTTCCATGGGAATCCTGATCGATGATTTTATTATGTTGTACGGCGGGAAAGCGTTGCCCCCCCTGGAAATCCAGTATAGAGATTTTGCCCTGTGGCAAAATAACTTGTTTGCATCTGGTAAAATCAAGAAACAAGAGAATTATTGGCTGGTGATGTTTTCGGACATGGAAGACATTTCCCCGTTGGACCTGCCCACGGATTTTCCCAGGCCCCCGGTGTTCCGCTTTGAAGGGGACAATCATCGGTTCACATTGGATGCAGAGATGGTTTCTGGTATCAAAGAACTGGGTTCCCGGATTAATGCCACCCTTAACATGATCCTATTAACTGCTTTCAATTTACTATTGCACAAATACACCGGCCAGGAAGATATCATTGTGGGCAGTGGAATTATAGGGCGGCACCATGCCGACCTCCAGGAGATCATCGGGATGTTTGTCAATAACCTGGCGATGCGGAACCATCCTGCCGATGAAAAAACCTGTCTTGAATTCCTGGAAGAGGTCAGGGAAAATAGTATTAAAGCTTTTGAGAACCAGGATGTTCAATTTGAAGAGTTGGTGGAGAAATTAAATCCCCCAAGAGATCTTTCCCGGAACCCAATCTTTGATGTGTCAATGGTGGTGCAGAACTTTCAAATGTCACAAAAAATTATGAATACCGCTAATGTAGAAACGTATCCTTTTGAAAGTAAAATCACGAAATTCGATTTGACTCTCTATGCGTTTGAAATGGAGCAGGAGGTTTTTTTCAACCTGGAGTACTCCACCGCTTTATTTAAGCCAGCCACCATTAAGCGGATGGCTGACCATTTCTTAAATGTTATCCGGCAAATAATAGCGAATCCTGAAAGTAAAGTTCACCGGTTGGATATACTGGAAGAAGAAGAAAAAGATCATCTGCTTTACGATTTCAATCAAACAGCAGGGGATTATCCTGTGGACAAAACCATTCACCGGTTATTTGCAGAGCAGGCCAAAAGAACGCCAGACGGCGTTGCTGTAGTTGGGCAGGGGACTGTAACTTACAGGGAATTAGATCAACAATCCAATCATTTGGCCCATGTGTTACGAGAAAAAGGTGTGCAGACTGATACCATTGTCGGTTTAAAGGTAGAACGTTCTGTTGAAATGATTATCGGAATGATGGGTATTTTAAAAGCTGGAGGTGCTTATCTACCCATTGACCCGGAATACCCCCAGGACCGCGTCGAGTTCATGCTTTCAGACAGCAATGCTGCGTTATTATTGACATCAGATGAATTAGCGGACGTGGGTAAGGGCAAGGGCACAGCATACTGTGCCCCTGCAACCTGTAACCTGCACCCGTCGCTTGCATACGTCATCTATACTTCCGGTACTACCGGCCGGCCCAAAGGTACGTTGATGGAACACCGGTCACTGGTAAATCTCTGTTATTGGCACAACAATTATTACGGGGTTACTGAGAAGGACAATGCTACCCAGTATGCCAATATCGGTTTCGATGCCTCGGTCTGGGAAATTTTTCCTTATTTGATCAAAGGTGCATCACTGCATATCATTGGTGATAATATGAAACTTTACATCCGGCAATTGGGGGACTATTACGAGAAGCACCAAATCACCATTGGTTTCTTACCCACCCAATTTTGTCAACAGTTCATGGAGGAAATGAGGGAAATTCCTTCGCTGCGGGCATTGCTTACCGGTGGAGACAAACTGAATCGTTTGGTTGAAGCAAGTTACCGGTTGTATAACAATTATGGGCCCACAGAGAACACAGTTGTCACCACCAGTTGTTCGGTTGAAGCATATAAAGAGAATATCCCCATTGGAAAGCCCATTGCCAACGTCGTGGTTTATATTTTGAACAGAAGATTACAATTGCAGTCCATCGGCATCCCCGGAGAGCTCTGTATTGGTGGTGCCGGCCTGGCCAGGGGATATTTAAACCAGCAGGAGATGACCGCGGAGAAGTTTGTTTTAGTTTCCTATAGGACCTATAGGACTTATAGGACCTATAGCTCTCAAAAAATCTACAAAACCGGTGATCTGGCGCGTTGGTTGGCGGATGAAAACATTGAATTTCTGGGCCGGGTTGATCTACAGGTCAAAATCCGGGGTTTTCGCATCGAGCCGGGTGAAATCGAAACCCGCTTATCAAAACATCCAGCCATCAAGGAAGCAGTGGTAATCGACCAGGTGGATCGTACCGGAAGTAAATATCTATGTGCCTATGTGGTGCCGAATTCTCCAGGATCGCTTGAAGTCACCCAATTAAAAAAGTATCTGTCCCGGCATTTGCCCGACTATATGATACCCGCGTATTTTGTTGAGATAGAGGCCATTCCCCTTACCCCCAGTCAAAAGGTAGACCGTAAAGCCCTTATGCAATTGGGTGGCCAGGCATTGGAAACGGGTGTCCAATATCGACCACCAGGGACAGTGATAGAGAAAGGGTTGGAAATCATATGGAAGGAACTCCTGGGACTGGAAAAGATCGGCATGGATGATAATTTCTTCGAGTTAGGGGGACACTCGTTAAAGGCCATTTCAATGGTGTCACAGATTCATAAAGCCTTTAACCGGAAAATAGACCTCGTCACCTTATACGCTTCGCCCACCATCGCTGAAATCGCAAAACAGGTGGAACAAGGCCGGGAACAAATCTATTGGCATATTCCACCTGCCCCGGAAAAAGAATATTACCCATTATCCCCTGCTCAGAAACGGTTGTTTGTCCTGGAACAAATGGGAGCAGCTTCCATTGCCTATAATATTTCCAATGTGGTAAGTATGGAAGGGGAATTGGATTTCGCCGCATTAGAAGCTGTATTTGACACCTTGATCCGGCGTCATGAGAGTCTTCGAACCTCTTTCCATATGACAGCGGGCGAACCGGCCCAGAGAATCCACGCTGAAGTGGAATTTGAAATCGAATATTTAGCCGCCAAGGCATTTACAATGCGGTATAGAGCGAAGGACCGCGAAGATACAGTTAGAAAATTTATAAGACCGTTTGATTTATCGCAAGCCCCGCTGCTCCGGGTGGGATTGCTTAAAATAGAAGAGGATAAACATATCCTGATGGCGGATATGCACCATATTATTGCCGATGGGGTGTCCACGGGCCTCCTGGTGCAGGAGTTTTTTGCTTGTTACACCGGTAAAGGACAGTTACCGGCATTGAGACTCCGGTACAAAGATTTTTCAGAATGGATCAATCGCCGAATCGATGCTGGTGAAATCAAAAAACAGGAAAAGTATTGGTTAAATTGTTTCCAGGATGAAATACCGGTGCTCCAGTTGCCATTTGACTTTATACCTCCGGTTATACGGAGTTTTGAAGGCAGTAGGACCAATTTTCAATTGGATATAGAAAACAACCGGCGATTGAAGGACCTGGCATTGGAAGAAGAAACCAGCCTGTTTATGGTGCTCTTGGCGATTTATTATGTGTTTTTATCTAAGCTGAGCGGTCAGGAAGATATTGTAGTAGGAACGCCCACGGCAGGCAGACGTGACCCGGACCTGGAACCGGTAATTGGGATGTTTGTCAACACACTGGCGTTACGAAATTTCCCCGGGGGTGAAAAAAGCTTCCGGGAATTTTTGGTTGAGGTCAAAGAAAATTCACTCCAGGCTTTTGAGAACCAGGATTACCCCTTTGAAGACCTGGTAAACCAGGTGGTGGTGGACCGGGATACCGGCAGGAACCCCTTACTTGATGCGATGTTTGTTTTGCAGAATAATGCCATCACGGCCAATCGTGTCCCGGCCCCGGAAACGCAGGTGGAAATGGAAACCCCGATGCTAAGAATTGTTCCTTATGGACATGAAGCCACCACCTCCAAATTCGATATTACGCTGGAGGCGTATGAATTTGAAGCAGCCAGCCAGGTCTTTTTCTCGATTGAATACAGTACAAAGCTTTTTAAACCCGAGACTATCGAACGCTTTATTGCGCATTTCAAGATCATTTTGTCTTCTGTCCTTGCGGACCCCGGCCGGAAGCTCTGGCAGTTAGAGGTTATGTCGGAAGAAGAGAAACAGCAGATTTTATATGATTTTAATGATACTGCTGCCGATTATCCGCTGGACAAAACCATCCATGAATTATTTGAAGAGGAGGTAGAGAGAAGGCCTGACGGCGTTGCAGTAATTGGTGCAGCGCAGATTGTAGGGGCACAGGGCACTGTGCCCTTTTCAATGGATCACGTTTCCATAACCTATAAAGAATTAAACGAAAAATCCAATCAATTGGCCCACGTGTTACGAGAAAAAGGTGTTCAACCCGATACCATTGTGGCCATCATGATGGAGCGGTCAGTGGAGATGATAATCGGTTTGTTGGGAATATTGAAAACAGGGGGTGCTTATCTACCCATTGATTCGGAATACCCGCAGGAACGCATCGATTACATGTTAAACGACAGTGGAGCAAAGATTTTGTTGAGTGAGTTGAGTGAGGTAAGTGGGTTGAGTAAGGAACCTACTCACCTCACTCACCTTACTCACCCTACTCACCTATGCTACCTCATTTACACGTCGGGGACTACCGGTCGACCTAAAGGTACGTTGATGGAGCACCGGTCACTGGTAAACCTCTGTTACTGGCACAATAGTTATTACGGGGTTACGGAAAAGGACAATGCCACCCAGTACGCCAATATCGGTTTCGATGCCTCGGTCTGGGAAATTTTTCCTTATTTGATCAAAGGTGCATCACTCCATATCATTGATGATAATATGAAACTTGACATTAGACAGTTAGGGGAGTATTACCGGAAACACCATATCACCATTGGTTTCTTACCAACCCAATTTTGTCAACAGTTCATGGAGGAATTGAAGGAAATTTCTTCGCTTCGGGTTTTGCTCACTGGTGGAGACAAACTGAATCGTTTTGTTGAAGCAAGTTACCGGTTATATAACAATTATGGGCCCACAGAGAATACCGTTGTCGCCACCAGTTGTCCGATTGAGGCATATAAAGAAAATATTCCTATTGGAAAGCCCATTGCCAATACCGTGATTTATATTTTAAGCAAAAAATTACAATTGCAGCCTATCGGTATCCCCGGTGAACTCTGTATTGGTGGTGTCGGCCTCACCAGGGGATATTTAAATCAGCCGGAGATGACCGCGGAGAAGTTTGTTTCAGTTTTCTATAGGTCCTATAGGACTTATAGGACCTATAGCTCTCAAAAAATCTACAAAACTGGCGATCTGGCTCGTTGGTTGTTGGATGGCAACATTGAATTCCTGGGCCGGGTAGATCTCCAGGTCAAAATCCGGGGATTTCGCATTGAACCGGGTGAAATCGAAGATCGTTTACTTAAATACCCGGATATCCGGGAAGCGTTAGTTCTGGTAGGGCAGAAGCGATCCGGGCCAAAATACCTGTGTGCCTATTTTGTCACTGAAAATACAAAAGAATTGGAGGTGTCTGAAATCCGGGAATACCTGGTCAATCAATTGCCGGATTACATGGTA
>WVZO01000303.1 GCA_011772425.1 Candidatus Aminicenantota bacterium | reverse complement strand
TTTCGCCGCAGGCGATTTAAACTTGCCCGAAGGGCACCTTATCTCTCCTACCGCACGGGCATTCTTAATCATCACTACCTACTACCTACCTGACCTACTGAGGGAGGGGACCGGGGGAGGGGACCGGTGCCTTACTTTATTACTTTTTTTGAGGATTCTTCCTGCCTCCTGCCTTTTTGGGAATCCTGGCACAACTTTGCAAGCAAAATAATCAATTCGATGAGTTTTAATAGTTGGGATTTATTTTACGGGATCGTAATGGACAGCACCTTCATAAGTAAGCCGTACTCGTTTCATGTCTATAGCTTACAACAAATTTCCAGGAAAAAGTAATAAAGTAAGGCACCGGTCCCCTTTATTCTTTTCCATTAGTGCTTGAAGATGGCTATCAATATATGTATGTTTATGGAGAAGACGGCAATTATCTATATAGAAAGCCCCTTAATTATTTCAAATCAAAACATATGGCGGTAAAAAACATTTGCTGTGATAAGGAGTGTTTTTTGTTTGGGACATATAATTTAGAATTAATCATTGCATATATAGGAGGTAAACCGTGAAAAGAAAAATTTTTTTTATTGTTCTTTTGATCAGTATTTTGGTTGTCAGCTTCATTCCTCTCGATGCCACTAGCTGCTGTGACTCTGGGAAAAAGTGTTGTTGCGAAAGTCATTCTGGCTGGGTACTCTTTTCTTATGGATGTGCTTGTTCCGCAACTAAATTTGTGAAATTCTACGAGTATGTACCGGAAGTTCCGCAAGAGTGATTATATTTTTTCGACTCCCCACAAACCATAAACCTCGCGCCAGTTTAAAAACTGATTGCTTCTCTCCGTCATTGTCGGGTGTCTAACCTTCACACTAATAGTAAAAAAGGTGACAAGCAGAAACTAACACTGATCCTCTGACTTTCTGACCTTTCGCCGCAGGCGATTTAAACTTGCCCGAAGGGCAACCTTTTTTAGTTGATGCCTACTTTACTTTATACACCTTGACTTTTTATCCCCATAACAATATCATGTTCGATATGAACAGGAAAAAATACCTTCCCCATATCCAATGGGACAAAATCGAAACATTAAAATTTAAATAAGCCTCCAGCTGCCGACCCGAACCGGGCCGGCAGCACTCTCTCTAAGCACTATATCCTGTACACTGTATTGCTATATTCATCAAACGTTTTTCTCGGATTCGGTTGTCTCTTTGAATCAAATGATACATCTTGGTCACGCGGTTGTATGTTTATGCCTGAATGTTTTTTCTGCGCGCGTTTTTAATTGCAAGTTGGCGGTCTATTTCATCCTGGAATATTTGGTCAAATTCGCACCTCTCGCAGTGATAAAGTCTTGGACAGGACCGGATAGAAATCGATCCATTCATCGTATACCGGCAATCTCTTCCTCCTAATAGCGAGTGAAGTTTGTCGATGAAAGGTTTAATCCTTGGATCATTATTAAATTTCTCCTTTTTCATCATGGCTGCATGAAATTTACATGAGCCCAGACATTGATAACCGAGGGTACACATACGTTTCTGGACTATGCCTGCTTGCATCCAGATACAGGGATTAACTATTTCCTCTTCAACGATGGGTTCTTTAAAAATCGGAACAGGAACTTCTTTAACCTCGGGGGCAGGAAACTCTTCAACTTCGGGGGCAGGGAGTTCTTCAACGTCGTAAGCTTGCTTGATTAAGGTTTCAAGATACTCCATCTCAAACGGTTTTTGCAAGTAGTCAACAGCACCCTGGCGCAGCGCCTCCATTTTAGTCTCTTTCGAGGGAAAAGCCGTTATGATAATAACCTTCGCCCCGGGATTCTTCGCTCTTACTTCTTTTAGTACCGAAATCCCATCGCGGCCAGGTAATTTAAGATCGATTATCATGATTTTGTAATTCATTAAATTAACTTTTTCCAACGCTTTATCACCATCATCGGCAGAATCAACCTGATGACCCTCCCGTGAAAAGTAATCCACCAATGCCTCCCGCATGATGGCCTCATCTTCGACTACCAACATAGATACTCTTTTCATTGTTAACCTCCAATAGTTGTAATTTAAACTTCATAAGAATGTATGCAAGAACTGTGCCAAAACAGGCACAACTTGAAGATTATTTTAAAACCCGCACTATATATGGTTGTAAGTGGTTTAAAATAAAAAAAGGATGGCTGAAAGACTGCCAAAAAGCGAAATAGTGTAAATTAATTGGACACTATATGTCTAATTTATTAACAGTATAGTTATATTTTTTTAGCTTATTATAAAGAGTGGTCCGCCGAATACCAAGTATCTCTGATGCTTTTGATATATTGCCTCCTGTCTCCTCCAGCACATTAAGAATGTGATTTTTTATCACCGTCTCAATGGTTTTTCCTTCCGTGGGAGTTGGATGAATAATGTCCTGTGGAAGTTCAGCCAAGGAGATTTCATTTTTCATAGATAGAATTACACCGCGTTCGATCATGTTTTCTAACTCTCTGACATTACCAGGCCATGAGTAATTGAGCATAAATTCTACTACCTCGGGAGAAAAATTTTTGATACTCTTATTATTTTCTTCAGAATACGTTTTTAAGAAATGCTCAGCCAGTGGGAGAATATCTTCCCTCCTCTCCTTGAGTGTGGGGAGTTCAATATTGACTACATTTAATCGGTAATAGAGGTCCTCTCTGAATTTCCCCTCATTAACCATGGTTTTCAAATTTTTATTTGTAGCAGCAATGACACGTACATCAACATCAATCTCCTCGTTACCACCAACCCTGGTAATCTTTTTCTCTTCAAGGGCTCTTAGTAGATGGATCTGTGTATTCTCGTTTATTTCGCCAATTTCATCAAGAAATAACGTGCCTTTGTCTCCGGCTTCGAACTTGCCTTTCTTTCTTCCCACCGCCCCGGTAAAAGAACCTTTTTCATGACCGAAAAGTTCACTTTCCAGCAAACTTTCCGGGAGGGATGCACAACTTGTGGCAATGAAAGTTTTGTTTCGACGTTGACTTTGATGATGAATCGCCCGGGCAATTACTTCCTTGCCCGTACCGGTTTTTCCTATAATTAATACCGTAGCACTGGTTGGGGCTACCATTTTAATAAGTTCAAATATTTTTAACATCTTCGGGCTTTTTGCGATGATACCCTCGAACTGGTATCTATTTTCAATCCTCCGCCGCAAAGAGATATTTTCCTCGATTAGATTTTGATGTTCCACTAAATTTTTTATGAGAAGTTCAACTTTTTCCGGGCAGAAGGGTTTTTCGATGAAATCATAAGCGCCTTCTCTTATGGCGGTTATTGCTGTTCGAATGGTGCCGTAAGCCGTTATAATGACCGTGGAGATAGTGGGTACTATTTTTTTTGCCCTTTTCATTAGTTCGATACCTTTCATGCCTGGCATGACCAGGTCGGTAAGCATAATTTTGATCTTCTTCTCCCTGATTATCAGGAGTGCTTCCTCCCCGGAGCTGGCAGTTATTACATTGTAACCAACACTGCTCAGCCATTCGCAGAGTGATTCTCTCACGATGTCTTCATCGTCAACAACCAGTATTTCTGGCCTTTTTTTCATCCGAAACCCCCAGGTATATCGTAAATGTTGTCCCTACGTTGGGCTCACTGTCTACTTCTATCTTTCCTTTATGCTGCTCAATTATCCCATGAACCACCGAGAGTCCAAGTCCCACACCTTTGCCTTTTTTTTTAGTGCTGAAGAAAGGTGTGAAAAGTTTTTTCATATTTTCTCCCAGGATACCAACTCCTGTATCCTTGATATCAATTCTAACCGTATCTTTAGTTGATTCACCGATTTCTATGCCTTTAGCAGCAGAGGTGGTGATTTCTAAGGTACCGCCATTCGGCATCGCCTGGGTCGCATTCAGGATGATATTTATCAATACCTGCTGGATTTGGTCAAAGTCTGCAAGAACAGGAGGAAGTTGTTCATCTAATTTCTTCTCAAGCTTAATATTTTCAAGGTTAATTTGATTTCTAACTAAAAACAACGCTGATTCTACTATCTTATTTAGTTTGACTGGTCTAATGGATGGTTCCGATTGGCGTGAGAAATCCAGGAGATTTTTGATTATCCGGGACGTTTTTTCCAGTTCTCTTTCCATCTTTAAAAGTTGGGTTTCTGTCTCTTCAGTCTGCAGCTCTTTTTCTGCATACTTTTTAAGAAGAATTTTCATATAGAGCAGGATACCGGCTAATGGATTATTCACTTCATGAGCGACGCTGGCAGCTAACTGACCCACGGAGGCTAGCCTTTCCGATCTGATCAAATCTGCCTCTGTTTGCTTACGCTTGGTGATATCTTTTCCTGAACTAAGAGTGCCGATTATATTTCCTTCTTCATCTTTAAGTCTAGTATTGTGCCAGGCGATAATCCTTTCCTCACCGGATTTGGTCAAAATTGAGTTTTCATAGTATTCTACCAGCTCGTTACTCCCATCCATCAGTTTTTCGAAAACATCTTTTACTTCTTTCTTTATCCTTTCCGGGACACATAAATCAAACCAGTTTTTGCCTACAATTTCTTCTTCTTTATAACCCAAAACATCGCACCCCTCTTTGTTGATAAGAGTGACTATTCCCTGGTCATTAATGGCCAGGATTATAACCGCCGCTATATTAAGGTACTGCTGTGCCCTGTTTCTTTCCTGGCGTAACTTCCCCCACAATCCCTTATGTTTGGTTAAATCCCTGAAGTTTTCTATAACGCCAATTATCTCACCATCACGGGTTCGCAGTGGTGAAGTTGTTATGTTTATAGGAATCTTATTCCCCTCTTTATTGGTTATGTTTATCTCATAATTGAAACATGTTTTCCCGGTTTCTATACTCTCTTTTAAAGGACATTTTTCTTCGCAGAGATCATTCCTTAGAATAAGAAAACATTCCTTATCCAGTGCTTCCTCTGCCTTGAAACCGGTGATCTCCTCAGCAGAACGATTAAATGTGGTAATCCTGCCATTTTTGTCTAGTGTAACCACTCCCCCTTCTATGCTTGACAAGATATTCTCTAAGAATTCTTTGGTTGCTAAAGGGGACTCTTTTTTATTCATAGGTATATATTAAGCGAAAAACCGGATAATGTCAATTATTCTCCAGACAAAATATATTCTTTTCTTGCCTGTCCCCTATTTTTCCGCGAAACACGCGAAAATATGCGAAAAAATATTTTCACTCCAAAAATCTATTGACAATGAAAATGAAAACGATTATACTACAATGTAGGATGATTACAGTTTATTTTACCAGTGCACACGTTATGTCTTATGCCGTTGCGGCGCACGGGTACCGGTCCAGGATTTGCCGTGTGGGTACAAAAACAAAGTGTTGGCTGATATATATTTGGAGATAAAAAATGCATGATGAAAAGGAAGAGGAAAAAGTAACGTTAGAGTTGCTGAAAAAGTATGGAGTAAAATGGGCAGTATTGGCTGCTATGGTTATAAACCTGAAAAAAAAAGGAGCCAATATTCCATTTGATACGTCGAATGAGATTGAAGTATCGCATGTAAAGATAAGTTCCGGGTGTTTTTCACCATGTGACGTTAATTGTGACTTATCTAAAATAGAGGGAAACCTTGTCCCAATCGGGGTAAATTATGGTGAAGAATACATGAACCAATGGTTTGATTTGTTGGGGAAAGCCATGTCCGGGGAGTTAGAACCCAGCCAAATATCAGAAATTCCTTTACTGAAACCGATTGAGTCAAGATGCGGTTTTCTGGATTGTACCTGCTGATGTTAAATTGAAAAGGCATCAAGTATCTTCTCACATACTGCCGGGATGGAATCTTGAATAACTTTTGACAACCCAGGGGAAACCTCTTCGGGAATATGTTGAACTTGGGCAGATATAATTTTCACATCGACTCCACATATATCTTTTAATTCTTTTAAAAGATTTGACGTGGGTAACTGATGCATGGAAAAATCATCGATCTTTTTTTCCGGGATTTCTGTCACATCTACCTCAAAAATTTCACCCGGGGTTTTACCCACATCCATAGCGTCGACAATTATAATTCTTTCAGGCCGGATGTCGCTTAACGTAATTGTAAACAGTAATTCTCTAACACTTAAACCACAATTGAGCGCATAAACATCACCCGGGAGTTCGTAATTTGCTTTTAAGTATTCGACTGCTTCCGGACCGAATCCGTCATCACCAAAGAGGATATTTCCACATCCTAAAACAACGACCCTGGCGCTGCAGTAATCAACTGCGACTTGAGTTTCCATTTGTACATTTATACATATCCCTCCCTTTTTTTATGGTTTTATGGCACACACCACCTTGCAGCAATGTGCTAAGATGCTGCTGACCCGATCCGGCCAGCAGCATTCTAAGCACTATATCCTGTATGCTGTATTTATCAAACGTTTTTCAAGGTTTCAAGCAGGTTCCCGTCTTTATCAACTATATCTATCTTCACAGGGAGGCTTCCATCCAGTTTGTGGGTGGCACAAGAGAAACAAGGATCATACGCCCGGATTGCCATCTCTACTTTGTTCAACATGCCTTGATCATATTTCCCGTCTTTAATCAGGGTTTTGGCTGCCTGGTTCACAGACATATTGATGGGAGCATTATTATGAGTTGTTCCCACAATCAGGTTACAATTTGTGACGATACCATTTTCATCGGTTTCATAATCATGGATCAGGGTACCCCTGGGTGCTTCGACACATCCCACTCCTCTTGCAGCTCGCGGAGTCACGGCAATTCGTGTTTCCCTGCTGGTTATATCCGGATCATTTAAAAGTTCCACCGCATGCTCGGCATTGTACAGCAATTCAATCAGCCTTGCCCAGTGGTATAAAAGCGTTAACTGGGCGGGCCGGCCAAACTGGGACCTGAACTCTTCAAATTCTTTCTGGCCCAATGGTGTGGCCATCTTATCGGCTACATTGATCCGGGCCAGGGTATTGGTCCGGTAAATTCCCTTTGGATCGCTAAAATCCATTGAAAAACCTTCACCCCAGGATTTGGCATAGGGGAACTTCAGGTAGGACCAACTTTCTACCTTTTCCGAAATAAAATCAGTGTACTGTTCATAAGTAAAATCTTCGTAACTGCCGTCCGGTTTCATGAGTCTGAGTTTGCCGTCATACACGTTAAGGGCTCCATCATCCGTTACTGTACCCAGGAACCCTGTGTTGATTACACCTAGAGTTTTAACCGCATCAAGGTACTTGGGAAAAATATTCTCTTTGGCAAAAGCAATGGAAAATTTGGCAAATTCTAAAACTTCTTCTGCCATGGGTAGGAGCTTATCCCTTTCAGCCTGGGTTAACGGTTTACTGAATCCGCCAGGAACCGCAGTCACCGGATGAATCGATTTACCGGAGATAATCTCGAGCATGTGTGAGCCCAACCACCGGTTGCGCACCACTTTTTTCCCGATTTCCGGGTTAGCCTGGGCAATCCCTATAACGTTACGCACTGAATAATCGGCATCGGGTCCCATGACAAAATCAGCACCGGCTAAAAAGAAGAAATGTAAGATGTGTTCTTCAGTATAAGCGATGCTGTTGCAGAGGTCGCGAAGTTTCTTCCCTGCCGGGGGTGGTTCCACACCAAAGACGGCATCATTGGTTTTAGCAGATGCCAGGTGATGCGACCAGGGGCAGACCCCGCAGATACTGGTAACGATCCTGGGGAGCTCTTCTACCGGCCTGCCGATACAGAATTTTTCAAACCCTCTGAGTTCAACCACATTCACTTTTGTATCGGCAACATTACCGGTATCATCCAATTGAATCATCACTTTGGCATGGCCCTCGATCCGTGATACTGGTTGTATTACGATCTGTTTACCCATTTCGATTACCTCCTTGGTTTAGCTGGCAAAGGTCTTAAACGTTTCTGCCCGCCGATATACCTGTTTAACAACGCCCGTCTGTCTTCAACCAGTTTTGCATCCAGTCCGATACTTGAAAGGGCAGTCATCATATCCACCAAAGGATTAGCACCTTTCCTTATGGGACCGAAACAGCCGCGACAGGGCATAAAACCCTTGATGCATCGCGGAAACGTCTCTTCTCCTTCGATGTAGGACTTACCGCAGCCAGACCTGGTAACCGGTCCTAAACAGAGTATCCCTTGCTCATTAAAACACCTGAAATTTTTGTAATCGCCCGGGGTGAATTCCGCATCCTGCAAAGGTCTTCTCAATCCCACATCGCTCTTCTCTTCTCGTCTCACCTCACAGTCATCACAGACACTCCGCTCCGGGAGTTCAAACGGTCTCCCTTCCAGGAGACAGGTCAAGGCTTCCACGATAATATTCGGGTTCATGGGACAGCCCGGGATATAAACATCCACTGGAACCACTTCATCAAGAGCATAAACCCTGTCTGTGAGTGCCGGAAGATCCTCGGCCGGATTATCTGCAGACTCTGTCGTCTTAGAATCCCGGTAAACCTTCTCGTAAAGCTCATCCAGGGTATACATATTGGCAAGAGCAGGGATTCCTCCAAAGCATGCACATGAACCGAGAGCAATAAGGGTCTTGCATTTTTTCCTCATCTCCTCAGCGACATGCTTTTCCTTCTCGTTCCGTATCCCACCGGAGATCATACCAACGTCTGCTTCCGGGATTTCAAGCTCACTCTTTTCGCCTGTCTGACCGAAATACTTGTGATCCATCAGAACCGGCATATGGACGAATTCAAGGGAGGGGAGTAAATCCAACAGCTTTTCCCCGATGTCCAGGATAGCCACTTCGCATCCACCACAAATATTCAGCCATTCTTCTGCTACTTTTGGCATCAAAACCTCCTATTTTTTTTTCATTTTATTTTATGAAACGTTTGGCATTACTTATTGGGATGTTGAAGTAATGGATTATCATACCGGTTCACCTTCAATCACAATTTCAGTGACCACTCGCCTTGTGTAAACCAGGTATTTCCCGTCTTCTTCGAGGAGTTTTGTCTCAAAACCATCATTGCTGTACTTTGAAATATTCTCCTGGGCAGCAGGTTCGGATTCGTAATCTTCACCATCCCACATATACTTCTTATCATCAATGATCTTAAAATTATCCGCCAACTCATACCTCCTTTAATCTATCCTTCATCATTCATCATTCATTCTTTATCCTTCACTATAGGGGCTGGGTCCGAGTTCTTTAATGGTGTCCACCATTTCTTTCATTACCTGGGCGAATTTCGGACCTTCGGAAGCAGACACCCATTCCAGCCTGAACCGTTCTTCTTCCAGGCCAAAATCCTCAAGCATCAGGTTGATGGCATCGGCTCTCTTTTCCGCTTTCAGGTTGCCTTCGAGATAATGACAGTCACCCGGGTGGCAGCCGCACATGATAACACCATCTGCGCCTTTGGTAAGGGCATCTATCACCAGATTCGGATGCACCATGCCTGAACACATGACCCTTACGATCCTGATATTTGGCGGATACTGCAATCTTGAAACTCCTGCAAGGTCAGCGCCGGCATAAGAACACCAGTTACAGCAGAAAGCAAGTATCAGAGGTTCAAACTCTTCGCTCATATAAATTCCTCCTTCAAAAAAGTACTGCACTCCCGATAAACTGGCAAACTCTCAGGTAATGAGAGTCGCCTGGATGTCAGCCATATACTATGATAATACCACTTGCTCATTTTGTCAATGTTACTCATCTTATTCCGTTGAACCAACCAGCTGCAAATCGCCTTCTTTGTGAGTTTGCAGTTGTTCTGCCTTTTGCTTAATCGTGTGAAAGTAAATCGCCAGTGGGCGATAAGCAAGGTGGGACCATTTTCCGAAAGGTACTTCAACAATTAACATCGGACAAGCTATTGCCAGGTGAAGAACATATGTGTAATAGGTAGCTAAAGGTAATCCCACATACCTGAAGATGTGAACGGCAATTCCGCTCAAAGCGGTCAGCAGCAATAATATAGGGAATATCCAATCACTATGGTGTGAAAATCTATGTATTTGTTCTTTCTTTTTGAAGCGGCTTAGCAGGATTTCCACTGTAAAAAAGACTAAAACAAAGGTAGCAAAATAACCAAGCCATCTCTGGGGGTGGTAAATAGGGTAAATATTGTCTGTCTGGAACCAATCCAGGAAAACAATGATCATGGTAAACATCAGGACGTATCCCGCTGTAAGCAACCAGTGTTTTATCCATCGGAGCTTGGTTGAGCATTCTCTAAATTGTATCTGCGTGACAAAGTGCTGTATCAACGTTTTGACTTCGGTAATATATAAATAGAGGGGTACTTTGACATGGTTTCGAACGATGGTAAACCACCACATGCGAAAAACATTTGAAAGAAGGAAAAACGAAAGTGTAACCAGCAGGATCATATCGAATGTATGGACCAGTTCTACTGGTGCAAAAGTATTGAGTTCAACTCGCTCGGTTACAATAGGTCCGTGAAATAGTATTGCCAGAACCACAACCAGGGCACTCAGTAAAAAGATAGCCATATATTCCCATAACTTTGATTTATAGAATTTCGCCGAAAGGCCTGTCCAGTCATACTGCGCAGTTAGGTAACGCCGAAGCGTCATCATGGCTTCCCCGGGTTCAGTCTCTCGCGGGCATGATTCGGAGCAATCTCCACAATAATAACAAAGCCACGGCTCCAGGCTTTCTTTCAATGCTTCTTTCAATCCAAGCTGTACATACCGGATGCACCTGCGAGGGAATGAAGCCGAATTGCCCGTTAAGGGACAAATTACAGTACAACTTCCACAAGCATAGCAACCTTTTATATCAAAATTGCCATAATTGCGAACCTCGGATGCTAATTTTGAGTCAATCTGAAAATCGCGGTCCATTTTTTTTACCTACCTCCATTTTATTATCTTATTCTACTGGTTCCAACATAGCTTCAACCTGTGCACCAATTTGTTCAAGTTTGAATCCTTTAACAAAAATACCTTTCTTGGGACAGGTTGCCATGCAGGTGCCACAACCTTTACAAAGGCTTTCATTTGTCTCAACTGTTTTCTTTATTGCCCCCTTCCTCATATATTCAATCAACGTCAATGCTTTGTACGGGCAGGGGTCAATACAATAGGCACAACCATCACAATTTTCATCGACAACATAAGATATGTTTGCTTCCAGTTCAATAGTATCTTTTGAAATGATGGTACTCGCTCTGGCAGCCGATGCCTGGGCCTGAATGATGCTTTCTTCAATTGACTTTGCTGAATGTGCCAGACCACACAAAAATACTCCCTCTGTGGCAAAATCCACGGGTCTCAGCTTCATATGTGCTTCAAGGAAGAACTTGTCTGGAGTTAGTGGAACTTTCAGCAGTTGAGCAACTGCCTCGTTGCCATGTTCCGCCACCGTGCCTGCTGACAGAACCACTAAATCTGCCGGAATTTTGATTCGCATTTTCAAAACCTGGTCAAATACTTTAACCTGTAAGCTTGTGCCATTTCTTGAAACTTCAGGTTTTCTGTCCTCGTCATATCTTATGAACGCTATACCCTCTTCTCTGGCTTTTGTATAATAACTTTCTTTAAATCCATAGGTTCTTATGTCCCTGTAGAGTATATATACACTGGTATCAGGCGCGGTCTCTTTTATCTTCAGGGCATTTTTAACTGCCTCGGTGCAGCATACCTTTGAACAGTATGGTCTTTGATCATCACGAGAACCAACGCATTGAATCATAACAATGGTTTTCGGCTTTTGTTTTTCGGTTCCCGGTTCACTGCTGCCGATTAACCGTTCTTCTAATTCTAATTGTGTAATCACTCTTTCGTCTTCACCGTACAAATACTCTTCCGGCCTGTATTCCTTTGCACCTGTGGCAACAATCACCACCCCATGCTCAATTTCCTGGTTGGTGCCCGTGTCCTGGCCGTTTACGGTGATTCCTGTTTTGAATTTGCCGATTGAACCTTCAATGCTATTTATTACTGCGTTGGTAAAAAGGTGTATCCTGCTGTTTCCTTTTACTTTTGCTATTAAAGATTCCAGTTGTTTCTGAGGATTTTCTCCGTTAAGTAGATAATGAATCCGCCTCAGGTTTCCACCCAGCTCGATTTCTTTCTCAACCAGGTATGCCTCAAACCCTTGATTCGCTATTTGTAAGGCAGCTGTCATACCGGCCAGCCCGCCGCCAATCACAAGTGCAGATCGGTTTATCGATATCTTTCCTTTGTACAATGGTTCCAGGGACCTTGCTTTTGCTACTGCCATACGAACCAGGTCTTTGGACTTTTTTGTTGCTCTTTCAGGTTCGTGCATATGTACCCACGAGCATTGGTCACGAATGTTTGCCATCTCAAAGAGATATGGATTTAATCCTGCCTCTTGAAGTACACTCCGGAAAAGCGGCTCATGTGTCCTAGGTGTGCATGACGCAACAATTACTCGATTAAGGTCATGCTCTTTTATCATATTTTTTATATTTTCGCAGGAATCCCCGGAACATGTATATAGATTATTTTGGGCAAAGACAATATCAGGCAGGGTTTTGGCGTATTCCACCACGTCCGGAACATTTACCACACTGGCGATATTTACTCCACAATGGCATACAAATACACCGACCCTGGGTTCCTGCCCTTTTACATCTTTTTCAGGCGGGTATACTTCCGGTTTGATCAGACTACCTCTTACATCAGACAGTAGTGACAGGGCGTTCGATGCAGCAGCCGATGCTTGCATCACTGTGTCAGGGATGTCTTTTGGTTCGGTAAATGCGCCGGCAACATATATTCCATCCCGCGAAGATTCAGCCGGATTGAAAGCAGATGTTTTGCAGAAATTGAACTGGTTTAAACCAATCTGGAATCTTCCGGCAATATCATTAACTGACCTTGGGGGTTGAATTCCAATTGCCAGGACCACCATGTCATATTCTTGAGATACCTTTCTGTCATCCTCAGTAAGGTATTCAATGATAAGATTTCGTGTCTCGGGTATTTCTTTAACAGTAGGTGGCCGGCATCTTATATAATTTACTCCCTGTTCTTTGGCTCTTTGATAGTATTCTTCAAACCCCTTGCCAAATGCACGTAAGTCCATGAAGTATATATCGCATGCCAATTGCTCTCCCCCATGCTCTTTAGCGATGACCGCCTCTTTTGTCGCATACATACAGCAGACAGCAGAACAATAATCCCTTTCGGAATCACGCGAGCCAACACATTGTATGAAAGCAATTCTCTCAGGTGTCTTTTTGTCATATGGTCTTTGGACATGCCCTTCAAAAGGACCTGATGCAGATAATATTCTTTCGAACTGGATAGAGTTAATCACATTAGGATACCTGCCGTATCCATACTCTTCAGATGCTGTTGCATCATAAACTTCATATCCGGGAGTAAGAATAACCGCACCCACGTCAAGCTCAACGGTTTTATCCTCATCTTCATAATTTATAGCCTCAGCTTCACATATTTCTTTACACACGCCGCATTTGTCGTAATTAAGATGAACACAGGTATTTTTATCGATTACCGGTTTATTCGGTATCATCTGGGGATACATCAGATAAACTGAGGAGCGGGTATTAAGGCCTAGATTAAATTCATCCGGGATCGGCCTTGATGTTTTATCACTTGAAGAGGTAGAGATAGTCTTACCTGTGGGACATATAAAATCACAGGCCTGGCACACCCAGCATTCTTCACTGTTTTTGGCAAACGGTGACTCAACCTGTCTCCTGGGTCCCCGGCCAATAATCCCGACAGCAGACCGTCCCATTCGTTCCTCACACATCCGTACACATAACCCACAATAGATACAATCATCATCCTTTTTCTTTATTCTTACTTCTTTAACACCAAGGTCTGCCGCCAGCTTCTGCACAACCTCCGAATCGGGACATCTTGCTAAAAGCAATTCTATAACTATCTTCCTGGCTTTTTCTACCCTTTCGGTATTGGTCTTAACAGACAGCCCATCAAGTGCCGGATAACAACAGGAAGCCTGGATTGAAGGGGCTCTGCCCCCCTGTTCAACTTCTACCAAACACAGTCTGCAGGCACCATAAGGTTTAAGCGCTTTATGATGGCACAGGGTGGGAACCTTTATACCGACATCCTGGATACATTCCAGGAGTGTTTTACCTTCAGGAAATTCCTTTTTATCTCCATTTATGGTCAGTTCTATCACGGCGATCCTCCTAATACTCACGTATTAATGCGTTCAAAGGAGATATGAACCTCCGGGTGAAGTGCTCGAAAAACTCGCATCGTTTTGTCGATATTCCCCATTGGTTTTATATCTACATTATCTTTTTTAAAACTGGCAATCACCTTTATTCCTTTGGTTCTGCCTTTTTCAATCCTCAGACGTCCTCCTGCATCTTCACATGCCTGGGAGAGCAGCGAAAGCCCGAGCCCGTATCTTTTACCGTTTTTTGTGGTGTAGAAGGGATTCGCGGCATTTTTCAAGGTCTCTTCATTCATGCCTCTACCGTCGTCTTCAACCTCGATTACCAGTATATGATTAGCCTTGTCCACCAGCCTGACGGCGATATGCTCAGCACCGGCTCGCAACGAATTCTCTACAATATCCATGATATGAAGTGACAAATCCTCCATTTTATACCATCACCTTCCTTCCGTCTTTGCCGAGGAGTGATTTCCTAATCTCCTCGAGATTGGGTTCTTCCATGAAAAACCAGGTAAAACTGCGCCCGATATGTTTGATGGCATGGGCATCCGAAGATGTTATTACCGGTAAGGATATATCCTTAAAATCCTTTATTTTATTTGGGGTTGATACTTCAACCGCATCCAGTTGTATGCGTTGCGGTATAAACCCGAGCTGGTGGATGATACTGTAGGTTTCCCTATCGATATGAGAAGCGATGGCAAGGCCATCCAATTCATGGATTAAATTTACAATATCTTCAATAGAAAGTTCGGTTGTACCGATTAGTAGTTTCTTATTAAAACCCATCACTTCATCATTTTCATTAACCACCACCTGCTCTCCGAATCGCTTTTCATTATTTATGCCCTGTAAATTGTCGTATACGATTTTTTGCATAGAAAAGAGTCTTTCTTCATCAGCAAACAAAGCCAGTATGTGAACCTCTTCATTAGAGGTAATCTCCAATCCCCCAATAACATTAACATCTCCCCCCTGGTTCTCAGCATGCCGTCCCACCGCCGGGACATTTTCACAAGAATTGTGGTCACAGATACCGACAATATCGATCCCCTTTTTTTCTGCTTCTTTTATGATGTACTTCGGCGACATGTCCAGGTCAGCACAGGGTGACAGGCAGGTGTGTATATGTAAATCGGTCTTATACATTTTCATCACTTCCTCTGATACCCATCTGGTATAATTTCCCTACCACCTGGAAAGCACCCATCGACGTACCCAAAATTGGTATCTTTTCTTCATCCGCCTTTTCCAGGGTCTCTGTATCAACCTGCCTGCCGCTGACCACGATAATACCTGAGATCTCTTTAGCACCAGCGATAGGAACGATGTTAAGATGTCGTTGATAGGTTACCCATATATTCCCCTGTTCCGCGTGAGTCAGGACACTGCTCAATATGTCGCTCACAAAGCCTGCGGTGACCTCTCTATCTAAGAGATCATGCCCTGCTTTAATTTCCAATTCCAACGTTTTTACAATATCTTTTAATTTCATTTTCATCGTTTCATAAAAACACTAAATTCCACACTTGTCCCCTGTCCGGGTTTAGAATCTATCTTCATCTCATCAGCGCAATTTTCTATATTGGGAAGGCCCATTCCCGCTCCGAATCCCATTTCTCTTACCCAGTCGGGGGCAGTGGAAAAGCCTGGCTGCATGGCCTTCTCGATATCCTCTATACCCGGCCCATTATCCATGGCATTAACCCTGATCCTATCTTCCTCGATACTGGCAGAAATTTCCCCCCCTTCCGTGAATATAATAATATTCATCTCCGCTTCACACGATGCCACGATAATCCGTCTGGCAACCGCGGGTGGAATACCGAGCCTCAAAAGATTAATCTTCAGGTAGCCGCTCTGTTCGCCAGCATGCTTGTAATCTCCTCCTTTAATTTTATACGTTAATGTTAAGGTTGTTTTATCTGACTTAATATCTTCAAATATGTGACTTGCCCTGTATCTATGGATCTCTTCCTCATGATAATTTATCTCCAGTTTTTTAAGAAGACATTTAATAATGTCTCCCTTGGTGATGACACCCACCAGTTTCCCGGTTTCGTGTTCTAAAACAGGAAATCTCCCGTAGCCTAATTTATCAAATTTACTGATGGCATGTATCAGCGGTTCATCGCTATAAAGCGATTCGATTTTAGTGGTCATATTATTCTCAACGATCTCATCGATTCGTCCGCTCATAAGACAGTCTATAAAATTTTCAATGCTTATTATTCCTACCAATTTTCCCCGCTCCACCACCGGCAGCCCAGAGATACGTTTGTTTTGAAGGATCTTCCTGACATCACTCATCGTATTTTTGGGAGATACACTAATGATTTCCGCTGTCATGGCATCCTTAACTTTAAATTCGTAAGCAAGCTCCTGGGTTTTTGTCGGTGAAACTTTATCCTTTATTCTCATATTCGGAACACCCCGCGAGCCCTTTTTTGTATAACCTCCCACACGCTTCATACATGGGTAAATCCACGGCTAGAAGAGTCATCCTCCGCTCCCTGGCAAGTTCGATCGTCTCTTCACCAGGTTGTTTACCCCTCACGAAACAGATTGCTCTTATATTAACGGCATCAGCGATGTATATCGCCTGGGAAGTGGTTAACCCGGTCAACAGTAAGGTATTATCATGTTTTATGAAGGCAAGAACATGACTCATCAGGTCACACCCGCATGCCATTTTTACCTCCGTGTTAAGAGATTCTTCACCGCATATCACTTTTCCCTTTAATATCTCCATAACCTCTTTGATCCGCATTACTTCTTTCTCCTTTCATCTATACCATAATCATCCATTTTCATTTCTCTTTCTTTTCTAAGTCACACCTGAGACAACGTTTAGCTTCAGCCATTGCTTCAGCTTCTGTAAAGCCTAATTCAACCTCTTTGAAGCTCTCAATCCTTTGAGAAACCGGGAGAGATGACATTTCAGGTTTTTTGAGACTCTCTATTTCTTCTTCTGAAAGTTCTAAAGGCTCCACGTGTATTGCCGGCCGGGTTACCTCATATTTTCTTTCTAATTTTTCTCCTCTTATATATTTGTCTATCATTTGAGCTGCAAGTTTTCCGTGAGCAATCGCCTCAGTCACGTTATTGGGGCCAGTCACCACATCACCGCCGGCAAAGACTCCTTCTATATTTGTATGAAGCGTTTCCGGGTCTACTTCAATGGTATTCCAACCGGAAATTTTCAGGTTGTCCTCATCGGTTAGAAAAGATACATCCGGTTCCTGGCTTATTGCCAGGATTAAGGTATCTACTTCAACTCTAAATTCAGACCCCGGGATGGGAACAGGCCTTCTTCTACCACTCTCATCTCTATCCCCCAGTTCCATCCTGACACACTCTATTGCCTCAATTTTCCCATTACTTGATAGTACTTTAGTTGGAACAACCAGGAGTTGTAAGTCAATGTCTTCAATAATTGCCTCATCGACTTCACTCTTAATAGCAGGCATCTCTGCTCTTGTCCTCCGGTAAAAGATCCTGGTATCCTTACCCAGACGCTTTGCTACTCGAGCAGCATCTATAGCTGAATTTCCTCCACCAACTATGATTACCTTATCCCCTATTTTTACTTCGCGGCCTAAATTAAAATCCCGCAAGAATTCCACTGCATCTAACACTCCTTCGGAATCTTCGCCCGGGATTCTCATTTTTAAACCTTTATGAGCACCGGTGGCAATGAAAGTTGCTTTATATTCACTCGTCAGTTCCGAAAGCTGGATATCTTTCCCGATCCTGGTATTGGTTTTAATTTCTACACCTAATTTCTTGATCCTTTCTATTTCCCAATTCAATACATCCCTGGGTAACCTGAATTCCGGTATACCCACGGCAAGCATACCACCCGCTGTGGGCTGGCTCTCAAATATAGTGGCTTTATACCCTTCGCGGGCAAGGTAATAGGCACAGGTCAGTCCTCCCGGACCGGAGCCGATTACGGCAATACGCTCATCTCTCTCACTTTTTGGTTTTTCTTCAATCTCAACACCATGCTTCATCTCATAATCGGCGAGAAAACGTTTCAGGGAGCGAATGGATATGGGATCACCCCATTCTCCGGCTTTACACTTCTGTTCACAGGGAGTATCACAAACACGCCCACAGATAAGAGGCAGCGGGTTCTCTTTTCTAACTATTTTAATGGCTTCATCAAATTTCCCCTGGGCAATAAGCCCGATATAACAGGTGACATCCTGCCCCAGCGGACAGATATGCTGGCAGGGTGAAGAGGTTATTCCCTTGCATACAACTGCGGGGCATCGTTTCTTTTTAATGTGAGCTTCATATTCATCCCTGAAATATCTCAATGTAGAGAGTACCGGGTTTGGCAGGGTTTGCCCCAGTCCGCACATGGATGCATCTTTTATGGTTTCACTCAGTTCATACAAGAAATCGATATCCCCTTCCCGGCCTTCCCCGTTTGATATCCTGGTAAGTACTTCCAGTAATGCGTCACTTCCCTCACGGCAGGATACACACTTACCGCAAGATTCATCATTGGTGAACTGGATAAAAAATTTAGCCACATCCACCACACAGGTGTCCTCATCCATAACGATCATACCGCCTGAACCCATCATTGAGCCTGCTTCTTTCAGTGATTCATAATCAATAGGAGAATCCAGCTTACTGGCAGGTATACATCCACCTGAAGGTCCACCGGTCTGTACCGCCTTGAATTTTTTCCCACCCGGAATCCCGCCGCCAATCTCGTAAACCACTTCCCGGAGTGTTATACCCATGGGGACCTCGATAAGACCGGTATTATTTATCTTTCCCACCAGCGAAAATATTTTTGTTCCTTTACTTGTCTCGGTTCCTATGCTTGAATACCAATCCGCGCCTTTGGCAATGATGGCAGGTGCATTGGCCAGGGTCTCCACGTTGTTGATCAGGGTGGGGAAGCCCCAGAGTCCCGACTGGGCGGGAAAGGGCGGCCTCTGCCTGGGTTCGGGTATGTCCCCTTCAATGGAATGGATAAGTGAAGACTCTTCACCGCACACAAACGCACCGGAGCCTTCCCTTATCTCAATGTCAAAATCATAACCCGAATTTAAAATATTCTCACCCAGGAGTCCATATTCCCTGGCCTGGGAGATAGCGGTTTTCATCCTCTGTATAGCCAGCGGATACTCGGTCCTGACATAAATAAACCCCTGGGATGACCCGATGGCATTGGCGGCAATGGTCATACCTTCTATCACCGAGTGTGGGTCTGATTCCAACACACTCCTGTCCATATAAGCACCGGGATCGCCTTCATCGCAATTGGCGATCAAATATCTTGGTGTTCGCTCCTGCTGCCGGGTCAACTTCCATTTTCGACCCGTGGGGAAACCCGCACCGCCGCGGCCTCGCAGCCCGGCCTTTTCAATTTCCTCCACCACCTCTTCGGGTTTCATGGAAAAGAGAACTTTTTCCAGGGCAATATACCCATCCCTGGCTATATAATCCCTGATCCGTTCCGGGTCGATGATCCCTTTATTTTTCAGTACTACCAGCATCTGTTTCTTAAAAAAGGGTATATCCGAGAGCAGGGGGAGCGGTGCCTTTTCTTCAGGGGGGATAAACATCAGTTTCTTGACAGGTCTGCCTTTCAAAAAATGTTCTTCCACCAGGTGCGGAATATCCTTGACAGCGAGCCAGCCGTAAAATATATTGTCAGGTAACACCACCATCAAAGGACCCTGGCCGCAAAAGCCGTTGCACCCGGTGGTGACAACAGAAACTTCATCTTTAAGGCCCTGTTTCTTTAACTCCTGCTTAAGCTGGTCCATAATCGTGAAGGAACCCCCGGCCACACAACCCGTTCCTGCGCATACCATTAATTCGATCCGCTTCTTTTTAGCCATTATCCTACCCTTTCAGAGCCCATACCTATGGCATATTCTTTGACTAAATTACCTTCAATGATGTGTTGCTCGAGAATTTTTATTGCTTTTTCCGGTGTCAGTTTTCCGTATTTTATCGGAGGAGTTTCTCCAATTTCTACAGTAATCATCGGCTCATAGGAACACAAACCGGCACATCCTGTAGAGGTAAACATAATATCGGTTATATCCCTCTTATCGAACTCTTCAAGAAAGGTGTCCATGATTTCCCTTGCTCCTGCAGCAATACCACAGGTCCCTAAATGAACGGTTAGCTTTCCCCGGAAATCACCTTCCCTGAGAGACATTTCCTTTTTGGAAGCCTCTCTCATTTTTTTCATTTCGTCTACTGTTAATCTAGGCATGGTTTTATTCCTTCTCTTTTTCTTTATATTTTTTTATGATTCCAGGTATATCCCTGGCCTGCAATTTACCGTATACATCGTCTCCAATCGTAGCCACGGGCGAGAGCCCGCAGCAGCCGATACATCTTACCGACTTGATGGTAAAAAGCATATCCGGGGTGGTCTCATCCTGGCCGATTTCCAGCACATCAGAGAACCTCTCCAGCAGTTTCTCCGATCCCCTGACATAACAAGCCGTCCCCAAACAGACATTAATAATATATTTACCGATGGGCTTTAAACTGAAGCCACTGTAAAATGTTGCTATCCTGCATATATGAGCTAATGGATAACCGGTCTCCTGGGATATGTATTTTAAAACGTCTTCGGGAAAATATTTCAGATATTCACTGACCTCTTGAAGTATTGGCATCAGCGGGCCCTTCTTATGGCTGTGTTTTCTTACGATGTCAAAAACCCGTTCCTTTATTTCCGGCAAAAGTTCCACTTTTTCTTTTTCTTCAAGAGGTATGGGCTGGACAATGTTTCGCACAGGACAGTTTTCAGTACAAGACCCGCACCCCGTACATTTTTCCACATCGATGAACCTGGCTTTTGTCTTAAGGGTCAGCTTTAACTTACCCGGCTTTCCTTCGATCTTCTCTATATCCGAATGAGAGATAACTTCTATATCCTTATGCCTGGCGATCTCCACCAGCCGGGGCGCCATGGTACACATGGCACAGTCATTGGTGGGAAAGGTTTTATCCAGCATTGACATAACCCCGCCTATCCCCGGTTTTGATTCTACAAGATAGACTTTCATCCCGGAATCTGCCAGATCAAGAGCAGCCTGCATCCCTCCGATTCCACCGCCTACTACAGCAACAGATCCTATCTTTTCAGACATTTTTCAATCACCTCCTCAGCATTGACAAACTGCCGGTGAAGTCCCAACTCTTTTGAATCGATTCCATTTCCATGGATACCGGGCAGCCGCCGGTACATCTTTCACACTGGTAACAAAGGTTTACGTTTTCGCCCACAACATCTCTTATTTGTAAGACCAAAGTACTCAATTTGGGTACCTCACATTTGATTTTTTGGTGAATTCATTATACAAAAAAAAAAAAGAAAAAGCAAAACCCAAACCAAAAAAAAGTTAAATTAATAACGTAACAACACTATAAATCTTGAAATATCACTGATTTTACTTATAACAAAAAAAATAAAATTTTTTTTTAACCATTTTATCTAAAGACCAGGTGGAGATCGATGTTATACCTAGCTTTTATAGTAAGTTGTCAGATAGATGAACTTAGTTCGCTTCGCTCACAATTGGTTGGAATCATGGAATGTTGGAATATTGGAATATTGGGTTTTAGAATAATGGGATAAAGGTGCCCTTCGGGCAAATTTTAAACGCCTGCTTTTTTTAAATTCCAAATCACAAATTCCAAATCACAAACAATATACAATATACAAATTCCAAATTACAAACGGTGCTTCCATGAGCAGCAAAAGACTCCCATCACAGACCTTTCCACATTGGCTGTTGATTTTTGGCCTGAAGAGGAGTCTATAGATGATTTTATTGAATATACATACCAACAGCGGCAAGATGATCGATCGACGTCATGATCTAGTGGGAACTCTTTTGTTAATTTGGGAAAAACAGGGGGATTTGAGTTGACAAAAAAAGGGTTTTTGAGTACTATTTGAATAGAGGTAATTCAGAATGGTGCAGATGACAATGCAAGTTCCTAACGAGTTGGCGAAACGGCTTCAACCCATTCGTTCTTGGCTGCCTATTATACTGGAAATAAGCCTAGTGGGGTGCAAAACCCTGGCCACTGAGACAGCGAGCGAGATCATCCGGTATCTTTCAACCAATCCATCGCCTCAAGAGGTGCTTGATTATCATACATCAGACCGCGCCCAGGCCAGACTGCGGCGTTTGTTGGCATTAAATGAAGCAGGGGTATTGGGAGAAATGGAGCAGCTTGAGCTTGATGAGTTGCAGCAAATAGAACACATCATGATTATGCTCAAAACACAGATTTCAGAACAAATTCAGCGCAAAGAGCAATGATTCGCCCTCTTACACCTGAAGGGCGGGTGACTGTAAAAATTTTACGCTTGAACGATGAAGACCGCATGTTAGAACGGATGCGCTTGTTGGCGATTGGTTTATATGGTATAAAGCACGAGGTTTGATTCCTTCAATACCTATCATTTATCTTTCATTTTTTTCTACAATTAATAATTAACAATTGACTATTGACAATTAGAAAGGAGCCCTTCGGACATATTTAAAACGCCTTTCACCCCTTTCAGGGGAAATTCCAAGCACCAAATCCCAAATTACAAACAATAAGGCGCCCTTCGGGCTTAATTTTAAACGCCTGCGGCGATTCCACCTCAACCTTAACCTCAGCCTGAGTTATTCCAGGTAATTCGTTTTGGTCATTGTAATTTGGAATTTGGAATTTGGAATTTTCCTTCACTTCAGCTTCTCCAGCAAAAACAAAATCTCTGCCGCATCTGTATAATGCAATTCCGCATCGGCTGCCAATTGGGGATCACGAGAACCGGACAGCGTGTTTTTTTTCATCCGGTACCTTTTTGCCTTTTTATTAAACCTTCTATTTCTTTGATCACAACATGAAGGTTTGGAGGTTCAAAATTCATTTCCGGCGATGGAATACGATTGCGTGTCATATTTGGTGGTATATGCTTGTGGTGGGGGTAAGAGCTTTCAAGTTTTTCATCGTTTGGGTGTGGTTGAGAATCATACCAGCAAAGCTTCTCTTCTGCTTTCCAGATTTCATATCCATACCAATCAATCACGATTGGTGAACAATGATACAATAATCGTTCACGAACTACAAGTCGATAATCCAGGTCAAAATGTATCTCCCCCGACACACGTGCGAGGCTTGCACCCCGG
>WVZO01000491.1 GCA_011772425.1 Candidatus Aminicenantota bacterium | reverse complement strand
GAAAATGCTTTCTGGGATGGTTCCACCATGACCTTTGGCGATGGTTATACCACCTTTTATCCATTGGTAGGATTAGATGTTGTCAGCCACGAAGTCAGTCACGGCTTTACCGATTATAATTCCGATTTGATTTATTCGGGTCAATCGGGTGGAATTAATGAATCATTTTCAGACCAGGCCGGTGAAGCAGCTAAATATTACATGAGAGGGACCAATGATTTCATGGGTGGTTATGATATCTTTAAAGACCCTGACGGTGCCCTGAGGTACCTGTATGACCCGCCATTGGATGGTAAATCCATCGATCATGTTAACGATTATTATGATGGCATGGATGTTCACTACAGCAGCGGTATTTTCAACAAGGCGTTTTATTTAATCGCCACCTCTTCGGGTTGGACNNCGGGTTGGACGACACGAAAGGCCTTTGATATTTTTGTAAAGGCCAACCAGGATTACTGGACCCCCAGCACCAATTTCCAGCAGGGTGCCGAAGGTGCCCTTGATGCAACCCTGGATTATGGGTATAACTGCCAGGATGTCGTCAATGCCTTTGCAGTTGTGGGTATTACGTTAACCTGTCCTGGACCCCCGGTTGCTGATTTTGTGGGTTCCCCCACTTCCGGCGGTCTGCCGTTAACAGTGAATTTCACCGATTTATCCACCAACAGTCCCACCTCGTGGTCATGGGATTTTGGAGATACCGGGACTTCAACCACGCAGAACCCCAGCCACACCTATACCGCGGCCGGCAATTACACCGTATCCTTGACCGTTACCAACGCTTCCGGGTCTGACACCGAAACCAAAGTTGATTATATAACCGTTCTGCCGCCGCAGCCCCCGATTGCCGATTTTATTGCCAGCTCCACCGACATTTCAGTGGGTGACAGCGTCACCTTTACAGATCAAACCCAAAATGCCCCGACCTCATGGTCCTGGACCTTTGAAGGCGGTACGCCCTCCACCAGCACGGCGCAAAACCCGACGGTTACCTATAATACCGTGGGTACATTTAACGTGACCTTAACCGCCACCAATGCCCAGGGCAGCGATACCGAAACCAAAGTGGATTATATTAATGTGGCCGAGAAACCCTACTGCACATCATCGGGAAACAGCCAGAGTTATGAATATATTACCCGTGTCGTGGTGGCTGATCTGGACAATTCCTCGGGACCCTCTCCTTACTCTGATTTTACTTACCTGTCGGCTCATGTAATCCAGGGAAATTCGGTTAATGTTTCCTTAACTCCCGGTTTCCCGGGCAGCTCGTATACAGAAAACTGGAAAATATGGATCGACTATAATGGAGATCATGATTTTGAGGATGCAGGAGAAGAAGTGTTTGCCGGTTCCGGGAGTTCTGTTGTAACCGGCAGCTTTACAGTTCCGACTTCCACTATTATTGGTGACACGCGGATGCGGGTGTCTATGAGTTGGAGCAGCCAACCACCGATATGCGGGACTTTCTCCTATGGTGAAGTGGAAGATTATACCGTCAATATCAGTGATGGAGGTGGTCAGCCGCCGGTGGCAGACTTCACTGCCAGTGCAACAACCATTACCGAAGGTCAAAGTGTAGACTTTACCGATCTTTCCACCAACGATCCCGACACCTGGGATTGGACCTTTGCCGGAGGCACACCCGCCACCAGTACCCAGCAAAATCCCACTGTTACCTATTATACCGCCGGTACCTATACGGTGACATTAACCGCCACCAATGCCTTTGGTAGCGATACAGAAACCAAGACCAACTACATCACGGTGAATCCGCCCGCTCCCGGCATCGTATTCGAGACAGGCGTTTTAAGCAGTGTGGGCAGTACCTGGCAGACCGTGACACTGCAAAACAGCTATACCTCCATGGTGGTGGTTTGCAGTACAAGGTTGCTGAACTCCTCGACGTTACCTGCGGTAACCCGGGTAAGGAATGCCTCGGGTAACAGTTTTGATGTCAAGGTCCAGAATCCCAGCGACTCTGCCTTAAGCGGGTATACTGTCCATTACTTTGTTGTTGAAGCGGGCGTATACAATGTGGCTGAACACGGCATCAAAATGGAAGCAGTCAAAGTGACCTCCACGGCTACAGCGCGCAGAGGCGCGTGGGTCCTTGAAGCACGAAGCTACCAGAACAGCTATACCAGCCCGGTGGTCCTGGGTCAGGTAATGACCAATAATGATGCCGATTGGTCTGTATTCTGGGCCAGCGCTGGCAGGACCTATCCGCCTTCTGCCAGTACCTTCAGGGCCGGTAAACATGTCGGCGAGGATACAGATACCACCCGGGCAAATGAGACCATCGGCTATGTTGTGTTCGAGCAGGGCAGCGGGACCATTAACAGCACACCCTTTACCGCGGCAGTAGGCGCTGATATTGTACAGGGACCGGGTAATACCTCAACCGGTTATACCTATACCTTTAGCTCCGTACCCAATGCCAATGTGGCCATTATCAGTGCGGCCGGTATGGACGGCGGCAATGGTGGATGGCCGGTCATGTATGGTGCCAATCCTTTGACCAATACATCTTTGACCATGGTGTTTGATGAAGACCAGATCCTTGATTCCGAACGCAACCACGTCAACGAACAAGTGGCATATATCGTGTTTGGTCAATAAAACGTCATGAATAATTAACAATGTGGGGGCGTTATTTATAACGCCCCCATGTTTTTTTAATCCATTGGATGAACAAGTATTGCTCACGCACAAAGTAGTTTTCTCTCTTAAACACTGCATTAAATCAACACTTCAGCACTCCAGGAGCAAAAGTGGGAGGGTGGAGTGGTCATTTTATGGCTGGAAAAGTGAATAAGAATCTTATATAATAGTATCTTAAAAATTCAATAGTTCAATAGTTAAGAAATAACAATGGCTATGATATCGACGAGGAGTAAAAGAGTACTGGTTACCGGCGGTAGAGGGTTTCTTGGTCGTGCGGTTGTGGAACGACTGGTAAAAAGGGGTGACCGGGTTTGCAGCTTCTCGCGGGGGTACTATGAGGAACTGGAATCCATGGGAGTTGTGACAATTCAGGGGGATTTAAGTGACGGGGAAGCGCTTGACAGGGCAGTCAACGGTATGGACCTTGTCTTTCACGTGGCCGGGAAACCTGGAATATGGGGGAAATACTCAGATTTTTATCAGGCCAATTACATGGGGACGAAACATGTGGTTGATGCCTGTATCAAACACAAGGTTCCAGCGCTTGTTTATACCAGTTCTCCCGCTGTTGTTGTCAGTGGGAAAGACCTGGAGGGGGTAGACGAATCGGCTCCCTATCCTGACCGATTCCATTCTCATTATGCGAAAACAAAAGCCATGGCTGAACAATATGTTACAAAAAAAGCAAAAGAATACAGGAACAAAAAAGACGGGTTAAAAGCAATTTCTTTAAGGCCGCACCTGATATGGGGACCTGGGGACAACCATATCATACCGCGTATTATTGCACGGGCAAAACGATTGGTAAGAGTTGGCAGGCGCAATTGTTTGATCGACACCGTTTACATTGACAATGCGGCGGATGCTCATATTTTGGCAGCGGATAAACTGGAAACGAACCCTGAATTATCCGGAAAGGTGTATTTCATCAGTCAGGGGGAGCCCCTTGCGATATGGGATATGGTAAACCGTATATTAAAATCGGCACACCTTGAACCGGTAGAGCGCAGTGTCCCATATCCGGTGGTTTGGTTGATTGGATCCCTGCTGGAAATCATTTACAAAATTTTCAGGCTCCCCGGTGAACCCCTGATGACCCGTTTTATTGCCAATGAACTTGCGACCGCCCATTGGTTTGATATCAGTGCTGCCAGGAGAGACCTGGGGTATAACCCGAAGATCTCAATAGAAGCGGGCCTTATACGGCTTGAAGAGTGGTTGCAAAAGAACCACCCGTCTCATCCTGGTTGAAGAAATTCTTAACAAGGCTATAAATGTACAAATTAATCAACATATTATGTATATGGTAATTACATGGAACCAAAAAAAGCTAAATTAAACACGTCATCGATGTTTGAAAGTTTGGGGATATCGCTCCCTGAGAAGCGGCTGTCCACTGGGGATTTAGTGAACTCCTGCCGCCATTGGATTAAATTTGATCTCCAGAAGCTTACGGGCATTCGCGAGCGCCGGATTTGCTCCAATGGCGAGGATTCCTACTCACTGGCGATCAATGCCGCCCTGGATTGTCTGGCTCATTCCCGCTACACCGCCGAGGACATTGACGTTCTGATTAACTGCAGTATCACCAAGTACAACAGCGATTTGAACTATCAATTCGATCCCCCCCTCAGCTTCTTCGTCAAAGAAGCCATCGGGGCGAAGCGTGCACTTTATTTCGACGTAACCAATGCCTGCGCCGGCATGCTTACCGGCGTTTACATTCTTGATAACTATATTCGCCGGGGAATTATTCGCTGTGGAATGATAGTAAGTGGTGAGTACGTCAGCTCTATCAGTGACAATGCCGCGCGCGAAATTCGAACGATTCTTAGCAAGCAGCTCGCTTCGCTGACCGTAGGAGATGCCGGTGCTGCACTCATCATGGACCGGGCCAAGGATGGCATACCCGGGATCACCGCCTGCGAGTTGGAAACCTACGCAGAACACAGTAACCTGTGCATTGGCAAGGCCTGTAAGAATGCCCCGGGAGCTGCCATGTTCACGGAAGCCCGGAAACTTCATAATGTCGCCATTTCCTTGGCACACCCCACCATGCTTAGGACATTAAAGAAAAGCGGGGTTTCCATCCAGGATATCGACTGGTTGATTCCCCATCAGACTGCTGCGCGTGCCATCCGGGCCGGTACCAGGAAAATTGGGGCCCGGGTGGGGGGGGTTCCCAGATATGTCGTCTACAACCTGGCGGAATTCGGGAATACCGCTTCAACGACTCACTTCGTCGCGCTTTATAAGTATCTGCAGGAGCAACGTTTTCGTCCCGGCGATCGCATCCAGCTTCTGGCCTTTGCCTCGGGCGTTGTAATCGGAAGTGTCATCTTCACCATGGACGAGCTGTGCCGGAAATACCCCCGGCAATTGCAAGACGATGCAAAGGAGTAGGACCATGGGAGCAATAATTGAAAGCGTTCACGCCTGTCAACCTCGCCATTGGAAATTGCACGAAGGGTCCGTGGCCCTGGCCGCCCGGGCCGCCAATGAATGCCTCCAACAGGCAAACTGCCCAGCAAACAACCTGGACCTGCTGATTAACACCGGTGTCTATCGGGACCAGCATATTTGTGAACCGGCTCAAGCCTCGTTCATTCAACAGCGGATTGGTGCCAATACAGAGCCGCCGCCAGAGGGCCAAAAAGGAACGTTCTCCTTCGACCTGGCTAACGGGGGCTGTGGTTTCCTGGTTGCCATCCAGGTCATCGATAGCTTTATCCGCTCCGGTGAGGCCCAATACGGCATGGTGGTAACCAGCGACATGGATACCAATCCCGCTGTCTCCGAAGGGGCGAATTTCACCCCAGCCGGGGGGGCGCTGCTCTTGAGTTCCGACCATTCCGGGTACGGTTTTTCGGAATTCCACTTCGACCCCTTCTCCCACCACGCTCATATGTTCGATGCTTATGTATCCTGGGTGAAGAACAAAAAACCCCGGCGTCTGCGGCTTTTGCCTTATTCGGGCCATGCCCTCTTGATGGAAAAGGACGATCGTTACCTGGCCGCGTGCGTGGAATGCAGCCAAACGGCGTTGAACCACTTCCTGGAAAAGGTCGGAATGAAACCGGAAGAAATAGATTTGATTATCTCTTCTCATTATCCCCCTGGTTTCCCACGCGCCCTGGAAGAGTCTCTGGCTGCCGGCAGTAAAAAAAACCGGGTGGTAGATGTTACCGATCGGTTCGGAGCAGTTTACACCGCGGGGATTGCCGCTTCGCTGCAGGCTGCCATGCTTAGCGGTCAATGGGGCAACGTCCACAACGTTCTTTTCCTGGCTGTGGGTGCCGGCATTCTTGTGGGAGTGGCACTCTACAAGGTCAAACCTCCCCACACTTCAATTTCCTATTGAAGGGGGCTTGAGGGTACCTCGCCGTATTGATACCGATATGCTTCCATGTTGGAATTTACATGGATAAATTGTTTTACATAAATCAAACACTCTGTCGATTATAAGTTACAGGTGGAGAGTAATAGGGTGTAAATCACAAAACACTCAATATACAAATCATAAATCACGATTAAAAGCAAATTTTGTTCGCCAACATATTGACAATCTAATTGACTTCTTATAAAATAGAAAGATATAAACAAGGTAGGTGTCAGATCGAAGAATAAAATGGAGAAAGGAGAAACGTAAATGTCACAAATAAGTCCATATAACATAAGGGCCATGATTCCCATCGATTCAGTCATGTTTGTTGACCGGGAGCGAGAAAAACGTCGGATTGAAGCAATGATATCCTCAGATACGCCTCAATCCGTTTCCATTATAGGAGAGCGTCGTATTGGAAAATCTTCGCTGGCTTTTAGAGTTTATCACAAAATGAAAGAAATGGAAAAAACATTGGCGGTCTACCTGAATTGTGATGGGCTTTCGGATCTTCTTAATTCAAAAGATAAGTTTTTTGAATTGTTGAATAAGTTGTTTTTAGAGGTTTTGGAGGATAAGCCGGAAATTAAAGCGCTTTTGGGAAAAGAAAGTAATACACTTTTTGATACCTATACCTCTTTTAAAACTTTTATACAAAACTGTGGTAAAAGAAAAGGAATTAAAACTATCATCTTTATAGATGAGTTTGAACACCTACCGAAAAATAAATTTGCTGATAATACCTTTTTTTCGAATTTGCGAGCTATGGCTGATAACCCAGACAATCATATGGCTTTTGTGACTATTTCGAAAAAGGAACTAGAAAAATTGGCTCATCAATCAATTACAACTTCAAATTTCTGGAATATTTTTGTAGTTGTTATCATTGGCCTTCTGGACCAAGAAAGTATTGACAAGTTGAGGAAGTATGGATTTGAAAGAGATTATTTTTCTTTAACGGAAGAAGAAATCAAAAAAATTCATTATTATGCGGGTTATTTCCCTTTTTTTAACCAGATGGTGCTTGACTTTCTTTGGAATTCAAAATCACATAATGAGCCCATGGATTGGGATAATTTGGAGGTAGAGATCTTTCCACATTATAAAGAATTGTGGGAGGGGCGGTCTATAAAAGAGCAGAAGTTGCTGAAAAAATTAATATACAAAAATTACTTAGATGATTTTGCTTTAAAAGAGATGCGAACTCGTGGTATTGTATCAGAGGAAAATGATAGCTATTTTGCTTTTTCCGATTATTTTGAAGATTTAATTAAAAATAGATTTAGAATAAATCGGAAAAAGGTTACATTTGAGAGAATCTTACAGTATTCAGTAAAAATATTGGATATTTTTAAAAAAATAAAAGAAATTTCAGGGGGGAAAGGCAATTAACCATGGCAAGGATTATATTGGAGGCAATAAAACTGGCGCCGCGGCTTATATGGCAATTTTATATACAACCTTCAAAAGTATACGATTTTATAAGTAAAGGAAAGGATAATATATACATTTCAACATGGTTATTCTTTTTTTTCGGACTTTTCGCAGGAAGTATTACGGCCATCCCCCATTATTGTCTTTATGGAGATGCTTACAGAAGCATATTATTCGCATTCTTATTCGCACTCTCAGTCGTATTTGCGGTCGCATTTGCAGGCATATTCGCAGTTGCAGGCTCAATCGCATTATCATTCTCAGTCGCATTGGCAGTCGCATTCGCAGTGGTAATAGCATTTGCATTCCCAGGCTCAGTGGTACTGGCAGTTACAGGCACAGTCGCAGGGGCAATCGCAGGGGCAATCGCAGTTGCATTTTCTTTTGCAGGCGCATTCTTAGTCGCATTGGCAGGTACCATCGCAGCCGCATTCCTGGTCGCAACTAAAATGGAAGAGGGCCCTATAACAAAATTTCTTATTAAAATTCTTAATAAACCGGAAACAGCAATCGTACTAATGGGACTATCCATAATATTCTGGTTCCTTTTTTATCTTCTTTTTAAACTCAAAATGAAAAAAAATCACAAAGTTGCGCCCCTTATTTTTGGAGCCGCTTTGATTTTATTGCTGTTACCTGGTGCAAAAGGGGGATTAAAGTCTTTCGAGGCAATCTTATTTCCATTTTCTTTTTTGATAGGGTACACATTTGTTTATTATTTCTTTTTTATTGAAATAAACAAATTTTTTGAAAAAAGTGTGAAACGTAAAAAAACGAACGCTGAAAATATACTCAGTCAAAGATATGAGAAATTTCAAAAAACAAGTCTTTTATGGTTTCCATTGATTACTGTTTTAATTTACCTTTTTGCCCATTTAAATGAGAAAATAAAAATCAATACTTCCCTACACATAGTCGCTGTCGGATTTGTCTTCATCCCACTTATTATTGTTCATGTACCCGATTATTTGATATACCTACCCCTGTGGATCAGAAAGCAGCAAAAAATAATGGAAAGTAAAAACACCAGGGAATCAATACTAAATTTCGAAAACTCCATTTTATTTAAACACGAATTATTATTTTTTCAATTACCCGGTTTGAATAAAATTCTGACCTCTTATGTGGAGAATAAAAAGATAGGAATCACTGAAACGGTAAAACATATTGTTAACCTTTACCTGTTTACCTCTCAAAAAAAACAAGCTTTAAAAGCAGTTGTTGATTTATCGAAGAAAAAAGCATATTTACACCACCTTTTCCTTTCATTGCTTGAATTCAACGGTGATGACTTAATAAAGCATCTTGCCACCTCTAATCGAGTGGCTAAACTTTACCTTATGTTACTTGAAACAATAGATTTCAAAAAAATTGATAAAATTGATGGCAGCAATTTAGCATGGCTGCTGAGGAGGGATATCTTCAGGGTTTCTAAAAATGAAAAGCGTGAATTTATTCCAGAAACGCTTGAATCCCGGATATACTTTGTATACCTTGAAATGACTAAAGAGGAGGGATATCGCTTTAATGAAGAAATGATAAAAACTCTAGAAGCGGATCATATTTTATTGACAGCCGAAGGCTTGAAAGATATTTGCAGGGCATCCGGTAAATTGGAAGAGATAAATGAATTTCCCACGGAAATAAATTATTTCTCTTTTATCAAGATAATATCTTCAGAATTAAAAAAGATAAAAGATACTCTTCTCAAAATAAACGCCATCGAACGGATTGAAAGCCGACGATCTACCTTAAGCGATCAAAAGCAAAAATTCGAAGATCTCATAAACAATGTAGTTCCAAAACTCTTTGAACCATTTAGACATGTATGGAATAGCGGATTAAATCATTGTATAGAGGTTATTGAAAAGGAAATACAAATATTGCAAGGTTCCGCTGTTCTTACAATTGAATTGAAAAACAATGAAATTCTTGCATCCGAAAAAGAACAAAATCTTTATTTTGAAATTTTTAACAAAGGCCAGGAACTGGCTACTAACATATCCATTACTCTCAAGACAGACAACCATGAACACTTCTTTCCCGGCAATACTATGGAGAATATTGATGTGATAGAGTCTGACACAGTGAGAGAAATTTCCTTTCCTATTACTGCCCCTTCTACTTGCAAAACCACTGTTAGAGGAATTTTGACCTTTTCAGATAGAGCCAAAGAAGATAAGACAGTAGAATTCTCTTTTCCGGTTACCATATTGGAAAAGAGTGTTGAATTTGAAGAAATTAAAAATCCTTACATTGTAGGTCAACCATTGAAAGGCGGCAGCACCCTATTTTTTGGTAGAGAGGATGTTTACAAGTTTATTGACAAAAATATTTTGGCATCAGGAGACCACCACACAATTGTGTGCCACGGTTTGCGCAGAACCGGGAAAACATCTTTGATTTACCAGCTTGAAGCCCAGGGATTCACTGATAAACGCCTGGTCCCACTCAATATCGATATGCAGGCCGTCGATGATGAAAAAGATTTCTACTCCACCCTTTCCAGTACAATCGTAGAAAAACTATCGTTACATTCCGCTTCTCCTATCGAAAATTTCAGCCAATTCAAAATGTTTCTCAAAGAAATAAAACCAGAATTGGGAAAGCGAATCATCGTTTTGATGATAGATGAGTTTGAGGAATTGCAATTGCGAGTGGAAGAAAAAAAATTTTCACAGACCGTATTCAGTAACCTCCGCCATTTAATGCAACATGAGGAAAAACTTGTCTTCTTATTCTTCGGCTCTCATAAATTGGAAGAAATGAGTGCGGATTATTGGTCCATTTTCTTCAATACTGCCATATATTTGAGAATTAGTCACCTTAAACGTGAAGATGCCATCCGTTTGATTAAAGAACCGGTAAAAGGTCAGTTAACATATGATGATCTTACGGTAAATCAAATTCTTAAAATGACAGGATGCCAGCCTTACCTGATCCAATTAATTTGTAGAATGCTGGTCAATGATTTGAACGAATACAAAAAAAGAAATTACGCGGTGATCGATGATGTTGATAACGTTGTAGAAGGTATCATTGATGAGGGAAAAGAACACCTTTCCCAACATATCTGGGACGAATCTAATCGGTTGGAACACTTCATCCTTAGCTCGGCAGCAGAAGAGTTAACCCACAAAAAACTGGACCATACCGGAATCGATACTATTTTTGACAAGATCAAGCCAATCCTTCCTAATTTTTACCGAAAGCAATCGATGCAAGCACTCGATAAGTTAGTTTCCAAAGAGGTCCTGGCTGAAAAAAATATGAATTATTGGTTTCCTATCAATTTATTGAGAAAATGGATAGCTGCCCGGTATCCCTTGAGGAAAGTGAAAGAAGAGATTTGAACCACAAGGATAAAAATTTCGCAGACAGGAAACTCTTCTCTATTCTTTCTGCTTCAATTTCATTCTCTGCCCATAGGACCGCACACGCTTACTTACCGCATAAATCCTTACCACCGGATTCTTAAATACTTTCTGGAAACTCCCGGGACTCCTGTCCAATATTTTCTCCAGGTGAGAGTATTCTTTTTGCTCCACCGGACCTATCTGTTATACTTGCCTGACTCCAAAAATTACTTCATCGGGCAGCCGCTTCCGGACGGCCTGTATGAAAATCTTCTCAAAGGCTTTAATCGCTTCACCACCGCGAAGGAGAGGACGGTCATGGTTCAACCGCTTCATGGGAGTGAAATAACGTTCCTGTGATACCCCCTCACGGCTCAGCGTGAGAACCGTACCTGGTTCCATGTCCCTGACACCGGACCAAAACGTCGAGGGGAAAAGGGGATGACTATAAAAAAAGCAGTCGCTGAGTCCCTGGGGGTCCACAGCGATATCGCATTTGCCTGAGGCAAGGATTCCTTTGACCTCGGAGGCAAAGATCAGCCGCCGGCCCTTCAGATGATAGAAAAGGGGTTTTACACCCACGCGGTCCCGTGCCAGTACTAGGAGATTGCGCCGGCAATCCCATAACGCAATAGCAAAAATGCCGTCGAGCTCCCGGACAAATTCCAGTCCAAGTTCTTCATACAGATGGGGTAGAACTTCGGTATCCGAGTGACTGCGAAAGTGGTGACCCCGGCTGGCCAGGTCTGAGCGGAGCTTGCGGTGATTGTAGATTTCACCGTTGAAAACCACATAAATCATATCGTCCTCGTTGCGGGTGGGCTGAACTCCCTTTTCTACATCCACGATAGCAAGACGCCGACTACCCAGCGCGGCGTATCGGTTGTGCCAGTAGCCCTCACCATCCGGACCCCGGTAAGCAATGATATTGGACATGTGACGTACCCGCTGCACATCCACCGGGGAATCAAAATCAACGATACCCACAATACCACACATAATACCTCCTTATTAATCCTTATTGATCTGTTCGTTAATTATGGTTTTATGGCTTATACCATAGAAAAATCCGAATGTCAATTCGTGAAAAAGGGGTATTCTTTTTGCTCCACCGGACCTATCTGTTATACTTGCCTGACTCCAAAAATTATTACAGCAATTTCTAACTCGTACCGCACAAGTAGAGCATAGAGGGGGTCAAGTCTTGCTTCATAACAATGTTGCACAGCAAGACGTGACCCCACTTTGTAAAAAAGTGTGCTTCCGCCCCATTTTTGAAAAACCCCATCAATAGGGCAAAACCATTTTCAGAGGATTAATTCCGGGATTTTTTCAATTACTATAAACCACTAAAAGGAGATAAAAGGTGTCATAAGGTGGTCACTTTTTAGGCACCACTTTTTCGGGCAATCTGAGAAAAATCAGGTAGTCGCTTAATAAAGTACATACTCCATATATTTTGAAAGCTGTGAAAAAAAAAAGGAGACAGGCAAGTAAAACTTGAGAAAACTCGCGAAACCATCGCTTCAATTATTAGTCGAAGTGAAATTGTTCAACTCGATGTATCCGCAGAACCAAAATCAAGAAATCTTCATTTTGATACGCCATGGGAGTGGTTTGGAATATTTAAAGATAATCAAGCGTGGGGAAAACTATTTGATGAAATCACACAACAATCGGCGGAAAAATAGTGAAAAAATATAAAAGCTTATGTATTTATGGGATACCAACATATTGAGACACTTTGGTGAAGGACATCCTGCGCTTCATCTTTACTTACAACGGATACCCTGGTCAGAGATTGCCCTACCATCAGTAGTAGTAGCAGAAGTATTACGTGGTTTGTGCGACTTTGCTCTAAAGGCACTTCCTGCAACAGCACCGAAAGCCCATCGACTTTTGTTGGAGACACAACAACTTTTGTCCCGGTTTAATGTGATAATATTTGATGAAAGTTGGGTTAATACAATGGAGGAACTGTGACGTAAACACAAAACTCACAAACGATATTCGGATATGATGATAGCTGCTGTGGCTAAAGCTGGTAACCACGTTGTTGTAACCCGCAATCAAAAGTATTTAATGAAGTTTCTACCCAAAAGTCAACTTGCCAACTGGATTGATGAAGAACCTGTCTGATTGGTTTCCTAAAAAATCGTCAGGCAAAAAATCCAACGTTTTTTTGTTTAGAATACTTCTACACTTATACGCACCAACCCCCTTTTTCTTAAAAGTAAGCGCTTACAATCTTTCGTATGCGGTTAATGAACCGCATACAAAACAAAGTAATAAATAAAAGCACCGAGGTTGAATGTGTTTCTGAATAGGTTAGGTTGATCCCTTTTATCTTTCAGAGTTATCAAGAATTTAAGCACCGCACCAATTCTTCCTCTGAGGCAATGGCGACAACGGTCTCAGCAGCAAACCGTTGGGGTGTCTGAAGGACAGTTGTCCGTGAAGCACTGGCATTCTGATTCGCAGTGGGTCCTCTCGGATAAGCATGTAGTTGGGTTAAACCGCGAAGCACACATACATTCGGTTTGACCTCCTGGGCAGGTGCCTGCTCCATAGGTCTCGCCAATTCCACCGAAAATGGCATCCATTCCATCTGAATTCAGTTTAGCAATTGTCCTTTTGTTCAAAGCTAACTTTTTACTGAATTTTTTTGTTTTCATTTTTTTCCTCTTTTATTTATTTTTCGTAATGTCAAAAGTTTTTAAGGTAAAACTTTCAAAACCCTTTATATTAACCATTTTTGTTCTAAAAGCTTGCCCTCCCCTTAGAGGATGTTCTGGAACCTTAACCTCTTTAGCCATGCCAACTCAGATGTCCTCCATTTTAACATTGCCGGTTCTAATTTTGTGCAAGCTTCCGCACTTAAGGTCTGAGCACTGCTCTATCACCCTCTCTGCCAATGGTGACTTGATTTGTCCATCTCAACTTAACCACTGCCTCTCTTCCAGCTTTCACTTCAAATGAAGCTTTCATCATCTACTAACTTTTCTTCAACTCTTCCGTTCTCGGAATTATAGATTATCACACCAGAAAGGAAATGTCAAGATATTTCTGAAAAACAGGTAAAAATACTTAGTCGATAGGGAAGCTCAACCACCCTCCTGTCTGCCGTCAACATTCTGTTGCGATACAGAGTCTTTTTCGAGCCTGTTCATAGAACCAGGAAATAGGAAATGGGGTCAGGTATTTTATGCAGGAACGGGTCGTCTACCCGTAGGAAGAGAAATTTTTTTTGACTGGCCCCTTTTTTCCGCTTTTTTCGCATATGGTGTATGCATAAAATACCTGACCACATTTCTGCCAGCGAAAGCCGGAAGTAAATAAAAACAACTTTCATTGGAGTCTAGAACTTAAAAATCGGTGTTCGGAACACCGGCATCGGTGGTCAGAACGTCATAATCGGTGTTCGGAACGCTGGCATCGGTGTTCAAAACCCCGAAATCCAGGTGTTGCCACAGGTTGTGCCAAAATTATTTTACTTGCATGTCCTTTTTTTCTGCCCTTTGTTTGATAAGAACATATGGTCACTGATGTGAATCCGCTGCCCCTTATTCCGCAGGGATTGACGGAATATCTCTATAATGGTAAATTATTTTTTTCACAGGAGGAACCAAATTCACGGTAATTCTTCTTCATAAAGCCATATATAGGGATCATCCGAAGGACCGAAGAATCTTTCGCCGGCTTGATCATTTATTATATCCTCCAGCCTTGCCCTTACCACTCTAATTTTTTTTTCGATTTCATCAAACTCGCTGGAATCCAGTTTATCGATCTGTTCCTGGGTTTTATCGAACAGGATGGCTAGTTCTTTATAAGTAATATCGTCATTCATTTGCGCATAGTCATTAAAGGTCCTCCTGGGGTCGTACTTTTCGCCGACGTAAATCCATTCCACAAGCACTTTACATAAGGTATCTTTATTACGGGGCTTCAACAATTCCTGGACGAGGACGGTTTCCAGGTCTTGATTAATCTTATCGATTTCACTTCTCCTGAAAAGATAAACTTCTTTAAATTGATTAAATGCGCCAAACCTGGGATCTTTTTCCACCGCATACCCGGATTTCATAATGGCTTGCCTTGCATCCACCTGGTAGACCAAACTAATATGATCCTGTATGCGACGATAGAATTTTCTCTCCAGGTAAAAGGGCCAGTTGCTGTCTTTCCACATCTTATATGAATCGGGGGTCAGCAGGTCAGCAGTGTCAGGAACAGAGTTTGCTCCTGCTTTGCCGTAAAAATTTATAAGACCCTCCTCACTTCTGAAAATATAGGCCCGGGCATTTTTCTCCTGGTTGGGTACCAGTCCCATGCGGGAGTTCCAGGAAAATAGCCTGGTAGTTTTACACCACCCGTAAACAATTTTTATAAAAGCGGTTTCATCCTGCGATACAGACTTTATCGTCGGGCTGTCACCGATTAAAACCCAATGGAAATCTTTATCGTCGTTATTCTCCTTCTCCCAGGCATAGACATATGCGATGCGAAGGTTTCCCATCCACCGCTTTTCAAGGATATTTTTCCCGTTATTCGACCCCGGGCTTTTATAAAAGGTAATATTCCCGGTTTCCCCGGGTTCCGGCTGCTCTTCGATGGTAGTAAATACCACTTTTTGATATACGAAAGTTCGTTCATCTCTAAGGGCGCGGGGTAAATAAATCAAATTCCTCATGGCAGCCCAACCTGTACGCGGGTATGGCTTATCCAACTCTTTTAATTTTAATTTATCGTCGGTTTTATCCAGCACTTCAAACCTCTGGAGATAAGCCGCTTGAAATCCATCGACTGTTAATGACGCATCCTGGTAAATAATGGTGCCCTCCCTGGCACAGGCAGCAACCCAGGGCGTAGTAGGAAGCGTTGATATTTGTGTTTTGGAGCATTTGCGAAGCTCATCTCTATGTAAACCATAGTAACCAGGATCCGGTAGTTTTAATCCCCCTGTACTGATCTCGGCTCTGTCATTGACAATTCTACCTGATTTTTGATCGAGATAAAAATAAAGAAAAAAAGAAATCATTACCATAAAAATAAATACTGCTGCATAAGCGACCCTTTTAATATTCCTGGATTTAAAAACCGGGACACTACTTATAACTGTTTCAACACTTTCATGTCTTGATTTTCTAATAAAATCCTTAAGTATTTCTTTATAATATGGGGCGTTTCCCCGTTTCTTTTCTTTTTTGGCCATGGCTTTTCTTATTAGCGTATTCATAACCCCGGGTAAATCCTTATCAACTTCTCTAATGTCCGGGATTTCGCCGTATATGTGATTGTGCATTAATTCTTTTGGGCTTCCCATATAAGGGGGTTCACCGGTTAACATCTCATACAAAATAACCCCAAACGAGTAGATATCTGTTCCCGGGCCGACCTTGCTGCTGTCTTCAAATTGCTCCGGGGACATATATATAAAAGTCCCCATTGCCATCCCTGCCGAGGTCATGGGGGTCGCTTCCAGGATATCTTTGGCCAGGCCGAAATCGATTATCGTGGCTTTATCGGTCCCCTTTTCAATCATAATATTGGAGGGTTTGATATCCCGGTGAATAATATCCTTTTGATGGATGGCATCGAGTGCATCGAGAATATCCACGGATATGGATGCGGCTGTTTCCAATTTTAAAGGTTTTTGACTTTTCAAAAGATGGCTTAATGGTACACCTTCCACATACTCCATAATGATATAGGGTATATCAATGATTTCTCTTCCTCTCTTGGTTTCCACCTGGCGAATATCGTAGATTTCGGCAACATTGGGGTGTTTAATCTTCATGTATGCATTGGCTTCATTGATAAAGCGTTTCCTTCTTTCGTTTAATTCCACAGTGCTGTCGGTGTCATTTTCTTTATCCATGAGTAGGTGAATATATTCGTTATCCATTATTTTTAAGGCGCGATACTGCTTCAAATGCTTTTGGTACACCAGGTATACCCTGGATGTCGCACCTGTTCCCAGGTATTTTATATATTCATAGCTGTCTCCCATTCGGTTGAACACTGCCTTCAATATATCATCATTATCATCCTTCAAGGCTTACCTCCGTTTTTTCCTTAAAACCCGGGGCAGGTTTGCAGGTTTGAAAGTCCCTTATTTATTGTCGAACAGATATAACCAGGTATTGCTTTTTGAATTTTTCCTCCTTCAAAATAACCACATTCGCCTCTTGTTTGTCTTGACCGATATCGATCTTGAAGTCGACACCGTTTGTATAGTGTTTTGGAAAGAGCATTACTTTCTTGATTTTCTTGAGGCCCAACAGACCGGCATTTATGTTGATGGTTTTAGACACGCGTAAATCGATAGAGTTTTTAAAATCCATTGGATTCATCGTTTTTAGTTTTTTACGTCTCAGGAAACCACCGGCGATGATCCCGGAGTCTCTAAGATTTTTTTCTGTATCCACCAGGTAGTAAAGAGAATTGAGCTTCTTCTCCATCTGTCTTTTTTGTTCCTCTATTTGCCTGGTCCTTTCTTTAGCCGCTTCCAATTCGATTTGTTTTTTACGCTGGGCTGCTTTGAATTCTTCGGTGGCCTTTTTAAGTTCATCTTCTCTTTCCAGGGCTTTTAATCGTTCCTCTTCGATTATTTTTTCAATTTCCTTTTTTTTTCTTCTTTCCAACTCGGCAGGGGATATAGGAGCTTCACCCTGGGTTACAAAGGAACTATATTCCTTTCCATCATAGAAACTCCAGACTTTAAACCCGGGAGTCAGGGGATCGAAAAACACTGCTTTATCAAGCAGTTTTTTGGCCTCATCTTTATTGAGGCCCCTTTGAAATAACAGGTATTCGATGGCGATTTGATAATGGTTTTCGCCTTTCTTTACCAAATGGGGTTTGTGCTGCTCACTAAGCGTCTTATGCTCTTCCCGGAGTTCCCGGATTTCGTCGTCTTTTTTCACCAGGGTTTTCAGCAAGTCTTTTATAGAAATATTTTTCTCATTCCTGATATATTCTTCAAGAACCTGCTTTTCCTTTTTACCGATATTAAATATTTCCTCAATAGGGAACTTTTTGCCTGTTTTAGCTTCAAACCGGGCAATAAGTTTCAATTTCTCATTCTCTTTTTTCTGGATTTCATTTTCCAGTCCCACTAATTTTTCCTTCACCGATTCTACATATGGGGGGGCAGCAGGAGATTTTTCCTCTTTTGTTTTGTCAAGGTTACAGGATATAAAAAACGCGGTAATGAACAATATTGTCAGGCTAATGCCAACGGTAACGGTTTTAAGATGATTATTTTTCAAATGGCTTGAAGGTTTTGATTCTCTTTTCATTGTTTTACTCCTTATCCAGGTTTTATCTCCATTCCCAAAACAAAAGTATTCCCCCCTTGCCTTTGCAGCCGAAACAGTCTACCGTTTTTAATGTCATACATTCCTATAATTATAAATCATCGGTGTTTTATTGTAAATAAATTTGCACAAAAAAAATTTAATGAGGAAAAGCCTGGTTGATGTTTTACTTTGCCTGGGACCTTTTTTTCTTACTTCTTACTTCTTACTTCGTTCTTCCTTCTCAAATACCCCGTCTCTTCGATCATTTCCTTTGCCACCTGGAAATGCTGCTGCGCTTCTTTGTCTTTCCCTTCGGCGGCGCACAGGCGGGCCGCTTCCAGGTGATAGTCGCAGAGAAAAAGTTTCATGCCCCCCATTTCGGCGATCTCAAAGGCTTCATTCAGATCGTCCCGGGCGTTTGAATAGTGCTTCATGAAGCGGTAACATTCCGCACGCGCGAATAAGCCGCGAGGCAAATGGTCATTGGTTCCAGCTTCCCGCAAGCCGGTCACGGCCCGGTTGAGGTATTCCCGGGCACGGGTAAAATCGCGGCTCTCTTCCCTTACGGTTTTCAGCAGCCAGGCCCGGCCCAGGGAGAGGGTGTCAAGGGAGATGTCAAGAAGCCATCCTTCTTCTTTCTCCCATTCCAGGGTTTTTTCCGCCCGTGCCATCACGTCGTGGTACGTTCCCTGGCCCAGCAGGAGGTCGCAGTATCGATACCCTTGCAGCGAATAAAGGAAAGCGTATTCCGGCTGGCGCTTTTTTTGCATGGCTTCGGCTTCCCGGAACCATTGCTCCGCTTCGTTGAGATGTCCCGCCTGGTGCAGGGCATCGGCAAGGGTGGTACGATCAGTCATTTTTTCTTCCCAATCCCCGCTGCGGTCGGCATGGGTGACGCTTTCCCGGCCATAACTCACCGCTTCGGCCACCTTCCCCAGCGTCAGCATCAGTTCGCTGAGGTTGCCGGCTGCCCCGGCAGCTTGATCCCAATTTTCATTTTCAATTAGCATTTCCAGCCCTGCTTTCATGGGCTGGATGGCCTCGTGCAGCCGCCCCTGCGCCCGCAAACGAAACGCCGACCAACTCAACACAACCGCTTTTACATGATCCGTCAAACCGGGGGCCGGAAGGGTCCAGGGTTTCTCAAAAAAATGAGAAACCGCTGCCAGATCCGCACCAAAGGCGCCAAGAATATTGCAGCAGTAATTTGTTTGTCCATCACGCTGGATTCTTAAATAATACACGTCATCCAATGCCTCCTGGTGCAGGCCGGCCCGGCACCCGTGGGCCACGGCGGCAAAGAGCGGTTCCATCTCCGCCAGCGTGTCGGGATACTCTTTTTCCGGCAGGTCCTTATAATAATTATAAAGACGCTTATGCGCCTCTTTCCAGCCTGCCGGGTTTTCCCGCTTCAGCTTATCGCCAAAATGCTCCCGCACCAACGGATGGCAGTCCAATACCCCCGGCTTTTGCCGGTCATTTCTGGCCAGCAGACTGGCGCAGCGCAGATTGTCCAGGGCCATTTGCCATTCCTCTTCTGTCAACCGCCCCAGTTTATCCGTCACGCCCGGGATCCCGGGCTCAGCTTTCAACGCATCGACCGCCCCTTTTTCCACCGGACGGTCAAACAGGCCCAGGATTCGCAGCACATCCAGCTCCGGCGATTCTCCCAGCCAACGCCCATAAGCTTCCATCACCCGCACGGCATGACCACCCCCGTGTCTCACTTCACTCAACCGGGGAATCCGGTCCCGTTTGCGGATATCCCCTTCATAAGCGCTTTTAATGTATTGACCCAACAGGGTCAATGCCAGCGCATGACCCTTATACTCTTCCACTGCCGTTTTTACCTCTTTTTCCCTACCTCTCACCCCCAGGCCTTTCAACAATTGCATGCCGGCCCCTGTGGAAAGATGTTCCAATTCCATTTCCTTCAGGGTAAATCCTTTTTTATGGGCCAGGTCGGTTACGGGTTCGCGGGAGGTGATGATACACAGTCCCGGGTGCCCTGCGGACAGCTCGTTTAAAAAAGTTTTCAGGCCCTGGTCTTTTAATCTCCCGTCATACCCGTGTACTTCACCGGGTGGGTATTGCAGCGGTTCCATGCCGTCCAGGACCAGCAGGGTGGGTTGTTCCCGGACCAGCCGGGCCAGCCGCCTGCCCTTTTCCACGGCAGACCCCTCTCCAGGATTTTTATCGCCGAACCATGTTAAGGTTTCCTGCAAAAACTCGTCTGCCGAGGCCTGTTTTCCTTCTTCGGCGCCCTGGCTGTAAAACGACCAGCCATAAACCTTTCGTGCCCCACAATAGTTTTTACGTTCCATGATGTTGAGCCAGCGGTTCACCAGGGCGGATTTGCCCACCCCGCCCCAGGCAATCAAGGTCACAATATGGGTATGTTCATCCGCCCAGGCCGCATCCAATTCCTTCAATTCCTCTTCCCTGCCGAAGAATTTCTCGCCCGTACCAGGCAATTTGGAAATAGAAATATGTTCAGGCGGCAAAGCAGAAAAGCGAAGCTCTTTTGAGAGGGTTAATTCCTTTTTCTCCGGTTTTATTAACGTGCAAATCTGCTCGGTTAATTTTGCCAATTGCGCTTCGATTTCGTATTCACTTCCCCCCATCAATGGATTTCCATCTTTTGGGGTGACCTGCATGGCAGCCAACCATTTTACTTGTTTCCAGGCACAGGGTTTTACAATAAGAGGAACTACCAAAACACCTTCCTCTTTCCGTCGCTTTAATATGCGGGGAACCTCCTCTTGCCGGATAAATTCCGATGTAAGAAAATTGGCACTGATCAGCATAATGACAATTTGTGCACTCTCCAATTCCTTCTCAATTTCAAGAAACCAGTCTTTACCGGTCTGTATGTTTCGGTCATCCCACAAATATAATATGTCCTCCATTTCAAGGACCTTTAACTGGTTCACCAGCCGGTCTTTCCATTCTTCATCTTTATGACTGTAACTGATAAAAACCTTAGCCATTTTTTTTCCTCACTTCTCCGCGGTCCGATTTTGAAACACCATAGAATTATACACGAAAGAATAAAGAAATATCAAGACCATAGAGAAAAAAAACAAGGGTGCGTCAAACTCCAAAAAAAATGGCGCACCCTTGAAAATTCGAAATTCGAAGCACGAAATTCGAAACAAATTCGAATGACCGAAATTCAAATGACCAAAACAAAAAGAACTAGAAAGCACCGTATCTTGATGCTTTTGTTTTGGATTTTGAACATTTGGATTTTGGATTTGTTTCGGATTTCGAAATTCGGATTTCGTGCTTAATGAATCAGGTGCCAGGTACTTTATTCCTATGCCATTATTCCTGTAATTAGCATCAGTTAACCTTCTTCACCGGTAGAAACGACAAATCTACCGGTAGAATTAAGAAATCTACCGGTCGATTTTTCATTACAACCGGTGAAATTAAAATTTTCACCGGTTAATTTTTCATTTTAACCGGTGAATAGAAAGGAATTTGCCTGCCATGAAATTAGCCACGAAGACACCAGGACACAAAGTAACACAAACCAATAATATCCCAAAAAACCAGGCCCCGGATGCCCTCATCGGCGATTTCCGGTAGCCCAATTACTTCTCCCGGTCTTTGTCAAAGGACAATATACCCAGACACTGCTTCTCACGGGATAGTAATAAGGCATCTACAATATCTACCTTTTGGTTTGCAAAAATACTTAGTGCTTTTTTTAACCGGGTTTTATCACGGTTTACAATTCCCTTTAGAGCCAGAATTTTTTTAGAACATTTGCACTATACTCACGATCCTTTCCATAAATTTTCATTATGACATAAACGATTTCAGCCAGGACACTTTCCGTAATCTTTGCCTTTATTTCTCCCTTTTCAATTTTTCTAAATATTTCCGCACTTTTATTACTGAGTTCTTGATGATCTCTTGTGAGAAAGCGAATAACAACGTTAGTATCGATGAGATAAAAATTTTTCTTCAACCGCTGACTCCCATGCGCTTTTTTTCATTGCCGGTTCATAAGCTGCATCCCCGAGGATGCCCTGTAAAGAAAGTATACTTTCTTTTGGGGGCTTTTCTTTCCCGGGTTTTTCAATGGGAAGAATGAGAATTTCGATTTCCTTATTGATATAGTCGGCAGGAATATCGATTTCAATCCTTTTTTTTACAGGCACAACATGTCCGATACTTACCATTTTTACCTCACTGTTCAAGTATAGCCTCAAAATGCCGATTTGTCAACTTTAATAAGGAAAAAAAGTGCCTGGCACCTATTTTCAATTGGAACAGGCTTGCGAAATTAATGGGTTTTTAATTTCTCCCTGCAAAAGAAAAGTGGCTGGGTGAGTCGTTGGATGACATCAAGGCCGAAGCTCAGCTAAAGAATCATTGATAAAAAAACCCTGGCAAAACAGGGAAATAAAAAAACATTCTTGCAATTCTTTTTTTGATATAGTATGTTATGATTGCACTTAATAGGAAAGTTTATAGAGGGAATGTGATATGATAAATAAAAACAAAAAGATGCAAAAGTACTCCCAGGATGGGATCGTTTATGTGGAGCGTTCTTTACAGAAGGATGAGAACACATCCCTACCTTTCATTCGTTTGCCGGGGAACTTGTTAAAGCAATTTGGGATATCGGAGTATGAATTCGTTCTACTTAAAAAAGGAATGCTTAGGCTTCCGGTACAAATCAGAAAAACAATTGAGGAAGATGAAGGTAAATGTGTCGTCCGTTTGAGCCCAAGAGTTAAGGAGGCTTTTAAATCTGTCGTTAATGATCCTTTGCATATTGTCCCACCCGAATGTATTGTATTAGTTGTAGATACTTCCGGAAGCATGGAAGAGGAGAATAAGCTTGTTTATGCCAAAGAAGCAATCATTTCTCTTGTGACAAACGAGACAAAGAGTGTTACTATGAACCACATTGGCGTTGTGGAATTCTCCAGCAGCGCGTATATGATTTCTCCCATTACGCGGGAATTCCAGGAAATACCGGAAAAAATCAAAAATCTTATTGCAGATGGTTCTACGGAGATGTATTTGGGGATGGGAAAAGCAAGAGACATGCTAAAAGATAAAACCAATATGAAACGAATTATATTGCTGTCGGACGGGCAGCCCCAAAAACCTGATCTGGCAATCCGGGAAGCTGAACAATGTAAAAAGAAGGGAGTCATTATTGATACCATAGGCTTTGGTGAAGGAGAAAATATAGACATTGATCTTTTAAAGAAAATTGCAGCAATGACTGGTGGAAAATTTTTTCATGTCCGTGAGATAAGAAAACTTAGTTCGGTCATGCTGCCCCTGGTTGATGATAAGAAATATTTGCCCGCTTTTACCCAAGACCAGTAACAAGGTGATGATACTGCAAAACTTTGATTCGGATAATTATTATGAAAGGCTTGGCGTTTCTGAAAACGCAACTTTTGCCCAAATAAGAGAAGTATATTTGAACTTGATGCGGCAATTTCATCCTGACCATAACCCTGGAGGAGAGGAAATTACCAAAAAAATAACTGAAGCTAATGCTACTCTAAGCGATGATAAAAAAAGAGCCCAGTACGATAGAATTTTAAAAGCCGAAACCGAAGGGGATGAACTATTTGAAAATCACCATGCCTATGGCAAAGAATACGGAGACTTTTTCAGTTTTTATGAGCAAAACAAACCGTTTAATCTTCATAGTTTCACTCCTGAATATATCGGCTCGAATGTCGAATCATTTGAAATGAAAGTTTATGGAGAACACTTAAATGAAGATGTGAAAATAGAGTTCATTCCACCCCACTTCTCAGTCAGATTAATGAAGGTGGCATCCAGCCTTATTCAAGCTGACGTTAAAGTCAATGAGCCGGTTCGTCTCAGAAAATATTCCTTAAGGCTCACAAAACCTCAGTCAAACACGATATATTTAGAAAATGCTTTCGAGATAACCGATTACGGCGAACGAGAATTTACCGTACCGGAAAATATTGATTTTGGTCATCGTTATTGGCTCAATCTTCAAAAATCAATACTTTTATATGAAGCATTGAATTTTAAAGCAAAAATTTTTTTGGTGGATGAGTATAGGGAAATTGAGATAGCGAAAAAAGAAAGTTATAATGACATTTCCTATTGGTTCAAACCAGGAAGAAATTTTAAACTCAAGGTTTTTGGCCCCGACACCAATAAAGCAATCAATGGACTTTATGATTTGATTCAAAATGAACTTCCACACAAACAGTGGCGTATCAATTGGATAAAAAAGAACAGCACGTCTGAATCCTGGCCCATGATGCGGGGTTCCCCTTCCGGGGAAGCAATATATAGAAATAAAAGAAAATACCAGGGAGACCCATTCCTGGTGATTGCATCAGGAGATAAACATATATATGCTTTCAGATTAGATGGCACCATTTTCTGGCAAACTGAGGTCAATACTAAATCGGATTGGGAACGTTTGGAAGGTCTGTGCCCTGCAGCTATTTCAAATTTTATTGTATTTACCATCCCGGGTGGTTATTCAGGTAATTTGGTTGCAGCAGTAGATTTTTCGGGTAATATAAAATGGATTACTGAATTGCAGTCAACACATAGTGATATTTCCTCTCCTGTGGTGGCAGATGGACTTATTCTAGTTTCCGGTTATAACCGCCTTAATGCATTGGATTACAGTGGTAAGATATTGTGGATTTCGGAGGATTATAATCCAAATGGCCTCCCTCCAACAATTTCAAGTGGTAAAATCTATTTTATTGATGAAAGAAAAGGTAAAATTTGCATCCTGGACCTGGAAGGCGAGTTGCTGAAGGAATCAGAGAAGTTTGATAAACCGCACTCAGTAATCGTTCCGTATGGTGATAGCTTATATTTTTATTCCTGTGGTAAACTGGTTAAGACAAATTTAAACCTGAAAACAATTTGGGAGACACCCGTTAAAGGAAACGGGTGGTGGAACAAACCGACGCTTACTATTAAAGACAATTTTATTCTTCTCAATACATGTAATAAGGTATACTTTCTCGATATAGATGGTAAGCTTTTGTGGGAATTTAAACCATGGATGGCTCACCTTTCCCCCAATCCTCCCGTGCTCTATAAAAACAAAATTTTTGTGCCTCGAGAAGCAAGTTTATCAATACTAAATAAAAAAGGCAAGCGATGGGCCTATGTATGTGACCTTTCTTATGACCAATCGACACCGCTCATATACAATGACATTTTATTCCTCAGCAATTCACGCTCAGAAACGGTGGCAATAAAAGCGTTTGAATTTGATTGGGCTGTCAGCGATTGGAAAGAGTGGCTATTGGCTAATGTTGTCTTCCGCCCTTTTCGCATGAAAGCAAAAAAGAGAATCTGGCATTTCAAACAGGAACTAAAGACTCATTCCGGGCATTCCCAACCTTTATTAATTATCCCATGAAAGATGAAGCACATAAAATATTATTTTGACAGGATGTGACAAAATGAATTGTGAGGTAAGAGAGGTATTGAGAGATTTTTTTAAAGGTGGTCAATCCAAAGCATTCCTTGTGGGAGCAGATATTTCTCATGATGCTCCTTCCAACCTACCTCTGGCTCAAGGCTTTATAGAAAATATAATCGCCCAAGTGTCCAATGATGGATATACCCGGACCGATCTCATACGTTTATGCACGTCAAACAGAGAAGGTAAATTGGACATTTACGACTTCCTGAGATTTGAAGGCATTATTGAAATCCTCCAAAAACATGTGGATGCAGAGTTAGATATCTTAAACTGTTTTGGGGAAAGCCATGCCCCAAACGAAAATCACTATTTGCTGGCTAATCTGACTCTAAACGGGCATGTGATAATGACTACCAATTTTGACCAGCTCATAGAATTGGCACTACAGGAAATGGGAAAGCCTTTTGAAGCTGTGCTAAATGATGGTGACTTTGCCTCGGCACTCAATCTTAAGGATCAACAATTAAACAAAAATCCAATTTTCAAATTGCACGGCACCATAAATATTTTTTCCAGGAGTCCCCATCAGTGGATAAATGCAAGGAATTCGGTGGTGGCTACAATAGAAGGATTGGCAAAGATGGGACACGGATTTAGAAATTCCCCGGGAAAATTCAGGTTTTTGAAATCTGTTCTTGAAACACACGATTTGGTGGTGATAGGCTATTCCGGTGGTGACGATTTTGATATATGCGAATTACTTGTCAATATTGAAACTGACCGCAAGCTGCTGTGGATCAATCATTCAACTAAAAATAAGAATGGAACCATCATAACCCGGGCTGAAATAGAAAACTGTGGAAGAGATGAACAAGGTAATGTCATAGAGCCAATGTTTGATCTGCTTAATCGCATGGGCCTTTCCCGTCCCGCAAATAATACCGTGTTGGTTAACATAGATACTTCAGAAGTGAGGGCGTTCTTAACTGAGCAGTACCATATTGATTTGCATGATTCAAGGTCACAGGTACATAATAAAGAGTATCATTTACCAGGAGACTACTTCAGGAGATGGGCGAATAATAAAATCATCGAGAAAGGTCAGAAAGGAATGATCTGTGGAGAGCTGTATTTTTCCCTGGGGCGATTTGAGAAGGCACTGCCCCAATATGAACAAATCTTAGGAATGTATGCTAAAGATGAAAGGTCTCATATTTTATATTCAGCAAATCATCATACGGGAGAAGCTTATAAATATCTAGGAGAGCTTGAAAAAGCGGAAAAGTTTCTTGAGCAGGCAGTTTCCATCGCGACTCAACTAGGCGACGAGCGATTAAAAGTCAATGCTGTCGGGGAATTGGCCACGATCTTAAGTCATCAAGGACGAATAGAAGCGGCCTTGAAGACCTTTTACGACGTAATGGCTCTTTTCCAAAAAATGAAGGATTTAAGGGGAATATCTGGTACATTGATCAATATAGGTAATATTTATTTGGAGAAGAAGGATTATCCTACCGCTTTGAAGGTTTTTGATGAAGCATTAATGATTACAGAGGAAATGAATGATCTTGATGGCCAGACAAGAGCACTCCACGGAAAGGGTACAACCCTTTATCATCTGGGTAGACAACTCCGGGAGAGACAATATCTTCCAAAAGCCTGGGAGTGTTATGAAGACGAGTTTGAAATCTGTTCAAAAGCCCTTGGGGACTATTCCGCAATTGCCATGATTTATCATCAACAAGGTAATATTTTGATGGTTGAAAAAGAATATGATTCGGCACTCGAAGTATATAAAAAATCCTTAAAAATGAAACAGAAGTTATCAAGGGAGAAGGAATCAGACAGGGAGGGAGTAGCTAATACATACTATCAAATGGGACTTGCATTGAAATATATTGCCCAGGAAAGGGGCTTTAATCAACAAATATCTGAAAGAGCACTCTATTATTTTGAGAATTCTTTAAGGATTGACAGATTAATTGGGAATAAATCCCGGATGTCAGAGTCCCTAATGCAAATCGGGTGTGTGTATGAGCAAATGGGAATTTTGGATAAGTCTCAAGAATACATTGAAAAATCAGTTCACGTCATAGACTACTCCGATAATCCCGTTGGATTGATTAATCCATTTGGGAAATTGGGTGATATTTATGCTCGTTTCCTAAGATTTGAGGATGCGTTGAAGTGCTATTTAGAATCTTTACATATATCTGAAACGTTTAATATTGGTGAAAGGGCGGCACTTATGCGAAGAAAAATAGGAGAAATGGAACAGTTTTTAGGGCCAGAGCAATTTCAGTTAATCTTGGAGAAAGTTTTATCAACTCGTGATGAAGAGTAGGACGATGCCCGGGTTGATAGACCAAAGCCTGAACTACGCCCCTTGCATTCTTGTATAATGTTTTTAATGGATATCAGTTTTTTTGATTATCCATTTAGATTGTCGGCGGTACCGTAGAGTTTTTTTTGACTGGCCCTTTTTTTCCTTTTTTCCGAAATCCGAAACAAATCCGAAATTCAAATGTTCAAAATTCAAAACAAAAAGAACCTGGTACGTTGGTTTTTTCTTTTGTTTTGGTCATTTGAATTTTGGTCGTTTGAATTTGTTTCGAATTTCGATATTCTCGGTTTTTTAATCGGGTTTAATTATTCTTATCCGTCATTTCAGCATTGACATGACACTAGAGGTCATGCAAAAAATCTAAACAGGCAAATCGGCGATGTAGGCCTACATCGTCAATAATCCGATCGAAAAATCGACGATGCAGCGTTACATCGTTATTAATCCGAGTGGAAAATCGACGATGTAACGTTACATCGTCAATAATCCAGGTGGCGGAACGACGATCGGGGGTCCGATTACCAATAATCCACCCCGCGGAACGACAAAAGTAACTCCGATCGTCAAAAATCCACCTGGCGGAATGACAATCGGACGCCGGATCGTCAATAATCCGAGCGGCGGAATGACAATCGGACGCCAGATTGTCAATAATCCAATCGGCGGAACGACGATCGGAGGTCCGATTGCCATTGATCCGGTTGTCAGGATTATTTACCTGGCTCCATATCCCATATCTTATTTTTCTCCGTGTCCTTCGTGGCTTCGTGGTATAATTATTTTATTGACAAATTCAGTATCTAAGGTTATATGTTTAAGTGTAAAAAAGATGATAACCAATGAAAAAAGAGAGCATTCTTATTTTTTTTATATTATTAATCCTGCCCTTAATATTCTTTGGTGATACTACTGATAAATCGCTGCCTCCAGCACCGAAAGATATTGAAAAATTGTTTGATAATTATTGCCGGGAGTTGGTTAAGCTGGTTCCTGAATATGCATCGCGCCTGGGGATTAACAAAAATATGGGGTATGAGGTAGAAACGGATCAATTGAATGACGAATCAGAGGAAAAAGTAAAAAAATGGTATGCGTTAAAAGGGAAATACCGTCAATGGCTGAATACGTATGACCGAAACAAGCTGACACCGTCGCAGCGGCGGGCAGCCAATATCTTGATTTACGCACTGGATTTAGACCTGGAAACTGAAAAATTTCAAAACCATTTTTATATTATTAACCATATGACCGGTTTCCACAACCAGCTCACCACATTAATGTCCCAATACCATACTATTGAAAATCTCAACCATGCCAACGCTTATATCACTCGGTTGGGAAATTATAAAAAGAAGTTCCTGCAAATTTCTAACCGGTTAGAATTCAAAGAAAAGACCGGATTCTTACCGCCTGCTCATATTATTAAAATCGTCTATAATGAAATGTCTAATTTTATCGATACGCCCGCAGCAAAGAATGTTTTATATGCATCTTTTAGAAAAAAACTGGAGAGGCTGGATATTGATATGAAGTTGAAAGAGAAGCTGTGCCGGCAGGTAAAAGAGAAAATCGAAACAGTTGTGTACCCGGCTTACCGAACCGTGATTGAACAGTTGAAAGGATTGAAAAAAAAGGCCTCCAGCGATGCCGGAGCCTGGAAACTGCCGGGGGGAGACGAATATTATAAATTTTGCCTGAGATTTCATACCGGTACCTCCATGACCCCCGAACAAATTCATAAAAAGGGGCGAAAAGAGGTAAGACGCATTCAAAAGGAGATCAGGAAACGCCTGGCAAAATCAGGTTTTATTGTGAATCTTCCCTTCCGGCAGCTGGTAAGCTATTTCTGGCAGGCGGAAGCCAGCAAAGACCGGTACCAGTTGTACTATCCCAATACCCATCAAGGAAGGATGCAAGCACTGCAGGATTTCAAAAAGCACCTCAATGAGATCACCCTTAAAATACCTCAATTTTTTTCTATTTCTCCCCAAGCAAAATTGATCATCAAACCTGTTCCCCAATATAAAGAGCATACCATGATTACTCACTATGTACCTCTGTCTCTGGATAAGAAAGGAGGGGGTATTTTATATATCAATCTTTCCCAGCCGCCATTTAAACCGGCCATGAAGACATTGGCGGTTCATGAAGGAATACCGGGTCATCATTTCCAGATGTCCATTGAAAGAGAATCACCTGGAACCAGGATGTTCAGGAATTTTCTTTATTTTGCTTCTTACACTGAAGGTTGGGCGCTTTATGTTGAGAAATTGGCCATGGATAGCGGCTGGTTTGAGGATTTGTATTCGCAAATGGGTTACCTGAATTCGCAGCTTTTAAAAGCAGTTCGTGTGGTGCTGGATACAGGGATTCATTACAGACGCTGGAGCCGCACCCGGGCCCTTTCGTATATGCGTGAAAATGTGGGTTGGGAATCTACCCATGAAATCGACCGCTATATTGTCTGGCCAGGACAGGCTTGTGCCTATAAAATCGGAGAACTAAAAATCCTGGAACTTCGTGAGCGGGCTAAAAAAAAATTAAAGGACAAATTTGATATCCGTGAATTTCATACCGTAGTACTGGAACACGGTTCTGTGCCGTTACCAATCCTGGAAACATTTGTGAATGATTATATTGCCGAAAAGCAGACGGCTCAATTTTACAATTGACAAATTCGCTGTCTTAGGTTATATGTATAACTGTAAAAAGGAGGACATGCAATGAAGAAAAAGATTATTTTTGCTGTTTTTGTATCGTTGTTACTGGTTTCAATATCCGCTGGCGGTGCCATTGATAAACCGCTGCCACAACCCCCGAAGGATATCGAACAATTATTCGGTAACTACTGCCGGGAATTGATCAAACTGACTCCTGAATACGCTGCGCGGTTGGGAATTAACAAAAATATGGGGTATGAGGTAAAAACAGATCAATTAAACGACGAATCAGAGGAAAAAGCAAAAGAATGGTACGCGTTAAAACGGAAATATCGTCGGTGGCTGGATACCTATGACCGAAACAAGCTGACACCGTCACAGCGGCGGGCAGCCGATATCTTGATTTACAACCTGGATTTAGACCTGGAATCAGAAAAATTTCAACACCATTTTTATATTATCAACCCTTCGATTGGTTTCCACAACCGGCTCACCACACTAATGACCCAATACCATACCATCGATAATCTCGATGACGCCAAAGCGTATATCGCCCGCCTGGGAAATTATAAAAAAAAATTCCTGCAAATTTCAAACCGGTTGAAACTTAAAGAAAAGGACGGATTATTACCCCCTGCCCATATTATTAAAATTGTCCATCATGCCATGTCTGATTTTGTCGCTGCACCCGCGGCCAGGAATGTTTTATATACATCCTTTAGAAAAAAACTGGAGAAACCGGACATCCATCAGGACTTGAAGGAGAATCTGTGCCGCCAGGTGGAAGAAAAAATCGAAACCATTGTTTACCCGGCTTACCGGGCCATGATTGAACAACTGAAAGGACTGGAAACAAAGACATCTAAATATGATGGTGTATGGAAACTTCCCAGGGGGAATGAATTTTACAGTCACTGCTTGAGATTTCATACCAATACCTCCATGACTCCCCGGGAGATTCATAAGACAGGTCAAAAAGAAGTGAGACGCATTCAACGAGAGATCAGGAAACGCCTGGCGAAATCAGGCTTTATTGCGAATCTTTCCTTCCGGCAGTTGTTAAGCTATTTCTGGCAGGCGGAAGCCACAAAAGACAGATCCCGGTTGTACTATCCCAATACTGATAAAGGAAGAGCGCAAGCACTGCTTGATTTCAAAAAACACCTGGACGATATCATGCCTGAAATTCCCACGTTATTTTCCTTTTCTCCCAAAGCAAAACTGACCATCAAACCGGTTCCCCCATTTAAAAGACATACTATGGGTACTCATTATGCACCTTCTTCTCTTGATGGCAAACGAGGAGGTATTTTTTATATAAGTCTGAATTATCCACCGTTTAAGCCGGGTATGAAAACATTGGCTGTTCACGAGGGAATACCCGGACATCATTTCCAGTTGTCTATTGAGAAGGCATCGTCTGAGATCAGGATGTTCAGGAATTTTCTTTTCTTCACGTCTTATATTGAAGGTTGGGCGCTTTATGCGGAGAAATTAGCCATGGAAAATGGCTGGTTTGGGGATTTGTATTCGCAATTGGGTTATTTGAATTCAGAGCTTTTCCGGGCGGTTCGGTTGGTATTGGATACAGGGATTCATTACAAACGCTGGAGTCGCGACCGGGCCATTTCCTATATGAAAGAAAACCTGGGGTGGGTATCTACCGGTGAAATCGACCGGTATATTGTCTGGCCGGGTCAGGCCTGTTCTTATAAAATCGGGGAGCTGAAAATCCTGGAGCTTCGTGAGCGGGCTAAAAAGGAATTAAAGGACAAATTTGATATTCGCGAGTTTCATTCAGTGGTACTCCGGCATGGTGCTGTGCCGTTACCAATCCTGGAGACAATTGTGAACCAATATATTTCCGGGAAAAAAGTAAGTCAGTGAATCAGCCGCACTTGCCTGTCCCCTTCTTTATAAAAAAATCTGCGTAATCTGTGTAATCTGTGGTTTCCCCTTTTTCATTTTTATCTTCCTTTCTCTTTATCTTTGTCCTCGTCCTTCACAATCACTACCACCTTCTCATTCTTCTTCATCAACCACAACTTCTCCCTGGCCTTCTTCTCCAGGGCCAGGGGATTCTTCTTCAATTCCTCGATCTCTTTAAGTAACGCATCCCTCTCCTTTTCCAATTTAGCAATATCTCGCCGGAGTTCCTCGATCCTGGTACGGGCTTTGATGATCTCTATGATTCCACCCTCCCCGAAAAAAAACGCCAGGATTAAAATAAGCATAAACAACGTCAGCAGCAGCAAAAAACCTTTGGACCTGAAGTTAATATTAATAAACCTGGTTTCGGTTGTTCTTGTCCCGGTTTTGGTTTTTGTTCTTCTTTTCTTTTTATTCAATGAACAAACGCCCCACTTTTATTAAATCCCGTGTCTCCGGTAAATTTGTGGATTCGGCATATACCCGGATCACATTGCTGGTACCGGATTCACGGATCAATAACCAGGCATCCTTAAACCTGAATTTTATCCCATCAATATAATCGATCTTTTTCAATTTATGGTTTTTAAAATCAAAGGTTTTCCTGTCCAAAAGGTCTTTGAACCGGTTCCCTGTCCGTTCACTTTTATTTATGGCAATTTCACTGCTGTACAATTTGGGAAATCGCAAATAAAAATCTTTGAGTATCTTATCCATTTTCAGCCTGTAATAGGCCAGCATTTCGGTGAACAATAAACAGAAAAGAATCCCATCTTTAATTTTTACACTGGTATTAAGAGAAGCGCCATTTGAGCTTTCAACCGCAATAAAGGTTTTTTTAGAGGTCAGGATGTCGGCTAAAAATTTAAAACCCACTGGTGTGGAGTACACGTCCCGGGAATAATGTTCTGCCACACGCCGGATATTGTTGGTGGTGGAGATGGATTTTACAATTCCCCCCTCCATCTTCCTCACGTTTATCAGGTACTCGATCAACGGCGGCATAATAGTATTGGAATCGAGAAACCTCCCTTTGGAATCCACAATGCCAAAGCGGTCTCCATCGATATCTGTGGCCAATCCAATGTCAGCTCCCTGCTGAACCACCAATTTTGACAAATCTCTGAGTGTCTCCCTGCCGCAAGAAGAAATCACACCCCCAAACGCAGAATAAGGGAAATTATGTATACTAACCGCATCGATTTCATTTTCCGTCAATATAAAATCCAGGTATTCCCTGGAGGTTCCATATAAATTATCCACGATAACTTTTATCCCGGATTCTTTAATCAAGGGGAAATCCACGATTTCTTCAAGGTATTCGAGGTAAGGAGATTTGACATCGATGGTATCGATGTATTTATCATCCCGGTATTGAGGTTTGAAATGAAACGAGCCTGTGATTTTTTCGATTTCCTGTTCAATGGCATTGGTCTCCGCAAGCAGCGCCGGGGCACCCTTATGATTGAAAACCTTTACCCCGTTATAAATGGGTTTGCTAAAACTTGCAGTGATGGTGATTCCACCGTGGCATTTATTACAAACAACAGCTAAGGATATGGGGGCCAGCGGTGCATCCCTATCCGGTATATAGGTTTTAATGCCGTTTAACGAAAATATCTTTGCCGTTTCCAGGGCAAACTCTTCAGAAAGAAGTCGAGTATCATAATTTACTATAGCACGGAGTTCATCGGATTTGAAGGTGCGTTTTAAATAATTGGCATAGGCCTGGGCAAATATCCTGACATTCCTGAAGGAGAATTCTTCCCCCATTTTGGCACGCCAACCATCAGTTCCAAATTTAATCACAGACATACTAAGAAAATACCACAATAAGTGAATTTTATCAAGATTTTTTTCCTGCAGACACAGGGATGCGTTAAAATCTGGAATGATGGGGAAGAAAGAACTTCGTCAAGCCGGGCAAGGCCAGATCGCTTTTTTTAGAATTATGAATTGTTAATTGTTAATGGGTAATGGTTGATGGTCTACCTAGAAAGGCAAAGAGATAATACCAATCTTGGCAAGATCGTTCAATATCACAAATAACATCAAGGCAATCAAAATAAAGAAGCCGATATTCATCAAAATTCCTTTGACTTTCTGGCTGAACTCCCTGCGAATGACGGCTTCAATGGAAAAGACCATCAGGTGGCCGCCGTCCAGGGCCGGGATGGGGAATAGGTTGATAAGCCCCAGTTGCAGCGAAATAAAAGCGATCAATAAAAAAAAGTTAGGTAAGCCGCTTTCCAGGGCTTTCCTGGAAAATTTGGCGATTTCAATAGGACCGGACAAGGTTTTGAAGGAGAGTTTGCCAACAATTATTTTTCTAACGACATTAAACACCAGGAAGGTGAGCTCAGCAATCTTGTCGACGCTCTTTTTCATGGCAGCAAAGAACCCGTAATAGGTGGTAATGCTGGGCGTATAAGCCTCCCTCTCAATACCAATGACCCCTTTTTCCTTTAATGTTAGTGGGCAAGGTAATCCTGACATTGTTCTCACCGGGTGTTTCTCAGCCTCCTCCCGGGAATCCAGGTCACGGGATATTATTATATATTTGCTATATTTACGAAATAGATTAAAATCCAACTTCGGGAAAGCCTCCTGGAGACCTTTCAATTTTTGATTTGCTATTTCTATGGAATCAAACAATTGGCTTTCTAAAACATGGACTTTCCGGGGCACCACCTTTATTTCCCACTCTTCTTCCCCTCGTTTTATTTTAAACAGCAGCGGCCGATTGGCACTCCTGGAAATCACATCTATCATTTCGAAATGATTAACAGGAGTATTGTCGATTGCCACTAAGATATCATCCACTTTTAGCCCGGCTTTGGCCGCCGGGGAATCTTTGAAAACCCTGGTAAATCGGCTCCTTAAATCCGGGTAAATCCCGGCATCCCCTAAACTATATTTGGAAATGCTTTTAACATCCAGTTTCTTTTTAAATAATTTCCCATCCTGCTCAAACTCCACCATTAGCTCAGAATTGGGACTCGTGCCAATGGTAAGTTCTAGTATCTCCCAATTGTAAATGGAACGGCCGTCGATGGTACGGATCATATCTCCCTTCTGGATTCCAGTTGCCGCAGCCGGCGAACCTTTTTCAACATAGCCGATTTGTGGGGGTTCTTTTTTATAAATAGGCTCTTCAACACCCGTGATATGCATGATAGTAAAAATAAAAAACGCCAGAAACAGGTTCATGACAGGCCCCATAACAAGAATAAATATTTTCTGGGCCCTGTTCTTGGCATGAAATTCATAGGGCTTCAAGTCATTGGGATCGTATTCCTCTTCTCCAGCCATTTTTACATAGCCGCCCAGGGGAATAAGACTCAGCCGAAAATCCGTATCCCCGATCTTCTTTCCCAGGAGCCGCTTACCAAATCCAAAGGAAAAAATTTCCACCCGGACGCCCGTCAACCGGGCAGCGATAAAATGCCCGAACTCATGAACCAATACAATAGGCCCCAGCACAATAATAAATACCACTATACTATATAACACACTCATCTGTTTTCTCCTTTTCTAATCCATAGTCCATAGTCCATAAAACAATACGTTTAAAATTATACATTAATCGTCTCTTTTATGTAACCTTCTGTTTTACCCTTTGTTTCTTCGATTGTTTCATTAATGTCTTCTATCGTATAAATGGGATAGAATGTTTCATTATAAAAAATATGTTCTACCACTGAGAAAATATCGTTGAAGGATATTTTTTCCTTTAAAAAATAATCCACAGCCACTTCGTTGGCCGCATTCAGGACAGCACCGGCATTTTTGCCTTTTCCCTGTTCCAGCACATGGTACGCCATTTTAATGGACACAAATTTATTCATGTCCACAGGGAAAAACTCAAGTTTCCTTAACGTGGAAAAACTCAGGCGGCTGTTTTCAAAAGGAATGCGCTCCGGGTAACTTAATGAATAAAGAATAGGCAATTTCATGTCCGGTACACTCAGTTGAGCAATAATCGAGGAATCAATAAATTCCACCATGGAATGAACAATGCTCTGGGGATGGATAACCACATCGATTTGATCTTTTTGTAAACGAAAGAGGTAAGACGCTTCGATAACTTCCAGGGCCTTATTCATTAAGGTGGCGGAATCGATGGTGATTTTGCTTCCCATGTTCCAGGTGGGATGGGCAAGGGCTTGTTTGACGGTAATGCCGGCGAATTCTTCTTTGCTTTTCCTGAAAAAAGGACCTCCTGAGGCGGTTAGAATGATTTTTTTTATAAACTTTTTTTGATTGAATCCCAGGCTCTGAAAAATGGCGCTTTGTTCGCTGTCAATAGGAATTAATTCTGCTTGGGAACGTTCCAGTGCGTTATTGATCAATTCACCGGCTGCTACCAGAGTCTCTTTATTGGCCAGGCATACCCGGTGGCCGCTGCCAATAGATGCCATGGTGGCCTCTAAAGCAATGGTACCGTTAATGGCCGAAACCATGGTGTCCACCCCGGGATGGGTGACCACGGCCAAAAGCCCTTCCCTACCGAAGTAAACCTGTTTCCCGGGGAAAGTACGTTCCAGGATACCAGCATCTTCTTTTTGTTTGACTGCGATAATCTCCGGGGAAAAGGTTTCCACCTGGCGGGTCAGCAGTTCAATATTCTCACCGGCTGCAATTCCCAGCAATTTAAATTTGTCCCTGTTTTGGGCAATCACTTCCAGGGTATTCGTACCGATGGACCCGGTAGAACCTAGTAACGCTATATGTCTCATTTTTTTATTTTTTGCCACAGATTTTCACAGGTATACACAGATTAATATATTTTTCGTTTAAATTCAAGTTTTGCGGCATCATTTTCATTTTGATTTTATCACCAGAAATAAAGGATGATATAGAAAAGAGCCGGTGCACAGAAGATGTAGCTGTCCACGCGATCCAACAGGCCGCCGTGTCCAGGCAGAAGGGAGCCGGAATCTTTTTTTTGGGCTGCCCGTTTAAATAAGGATTCGATGGGATCGGATATTTGCGATAAAAGCCCGATGATACCGCCGGTCACCACAACCAGCCAATCACTCACGTCAACGTCACCAGGAACAGGAAACAAACGAATGGCTGCCCACCCGGCAGCCGCTGCGAAAATGATCGCTGCCAACAGACCTTCCAGGGATTTCTTGGGAGAGGCAATCGGATAAATTTTATGTTTCCCAAACGCACTCCCCAGGAAATAAGCTGCCGAATCCCCGACGGCGATGACAAAGACAAGAAAAATCAGGTAGTTGGGATGCAGTACCTTGAGTTTAAATAAATAATAAAGAGGGAAGTACAAATAGAAAACCACGGTAAAATGAATGCCAATATCCCTGACAAAGGTAGATAAATTTTCTTTTTGCTTAATAAATAACAAAAAGAACACGCCGGTTAGAATGACGATTATAAAAACAGCCAACGGCAAGTCCGGTTGTCCGAAGGTAAAGGAAAGAGCAATAGTAATTCCACTCAAAAACATGACCACCGACGAATGAACTGCCGGTTTACTTAACTTCACCAGCTCAATTGCTGCTGTGCTTATTAATAAAAACAATACAGCAGAGAAGTAGACAGGAGGAACATATTTAATGATTCCATAGGCGAAAATGATGATAAAAAAGGCGGTGATGGTTCGAACGATAAATTCTTTCATATTTTCCCAAATCTCCTTTCTCGATGTTGAAAATCGATTAATGCTTTTAAAAATTCTTTTAAGCGAAAATCCGGCCACAGGGTAGGAGTAAAATACAATTCCGAGTAGGCAATCTGGTACAATAAAAAATTTGAAATCCGCAGTTCACCGGATGTTCGTACCAATAAATCCGGGTCCGGGCTGCCAGAGGTGTACAGGTACTCCTGGAATAGGGCTTCATCTATTTTCTTTGAAGAGATTTTATCTTCCACGATTCGTTTGACTGCATGGATGATTTCCATTCGGGCACCATAGTTCAATGCCAGGTTCACCTGCATGGTTCGGTGGGATTTTGACAATTCTATGGTTTCTATTAATTTTTTCTTCAGCTTTCCGGGTAACCGTTCAATATCTCCCACAATTTGTAATCTGATATCATTTTCAATGAGCAGGTCTTTCTGCTCTACCAGTTTTTCATACAGCATATTCATGAGGGTATTGATTTCACTTATAGGTCGTTTCCAATTTTCACTGGAGAAAGCAAAAAGGGTTAAATATTTGATCCCGGTTCTCAAGCTGTATTCTGTTATTGCCCTGGCGGATTCCGCCCCCACTTTATGGCCTTCTTCCCGTTTTAATCCATGCTTTTTTGCCCATCTGCCGTTACCATCCATAATAACCGCCAGGTGAACCGGGATTTTTTGCGGATTAACCTGTTGGGCCAACTGGTATTCTTCTGTTCCTTCTTTTATTATATCGCTGAACGTTGTTAACATTTTGGAATTATAGTTTTAATCTCACCCTTTGTCAAGCAAGGCAGCCTGAATTCACCTTTTATTTTTTGCCACGAACCCCCCGGCGGGGGGAGCCTAAGCAGGCCCTTCGGGCCATCTTGAAGGCTTCCTTACCAGAACCAACCAATTTGGTTACCACTTTCTAAATTGTATATGGTCTTAAAGTGATCGTTGTTTCGAACGTCTGGGGAAGCCTTGAACTTACCTCTAAAAATGATTACAATGGGGCAAAATGTAAAGAAACAACGTACAATGACTGTCCGCATATGAAAAGTTTTTGCGGGGTCCAGGGGCGGTTTTTACTAAAAAGAGCCCCTGGCCGCCGGAGGCATAGATGGCGGTGGATTTGGATACTAAACTATTGTTCCACTTTAAGGGTTATATCAAGGGGTTCAGCGGTTCCACCTTCTTGCCCGATTTTACCTCCTGTGATCTTTCGCAGCTGTTTTTTAAATACATCCAATTCCCAAAAACCCTCGGTCCACAGTCTAAACCTGATATGATAGAGGTGGGATTTAAGTTTGATGACTTGCCAGTAAGGAATATATTGGATTTGATTCTCGTTGGTTAAAATCCTGAATTTTTGGGCTGTAGGTTCATACTCCAGGCGAGCGTCTATTAGTCCTAAGATTACCCGTGTAGGTGGGACAGCCCTGGAGCCTCCCTTTATATTCATTTTCAGTTTTACTTCCCGGGCTTTTCCACCGGTTTTGCAGTATTTGGCCCCGGTTATCTGCCATACTCCCCGTTCCAATGTATTGATTTCCCAATGGAGATCCTCCCAGGCTGCATGTTTGATTTGGAACACATAGGGCCTGATATTACATTTTCTCCAGTCTGCTCCGTTGGAGAGGAGAAAACCATGGCTTACAATGTTAAGTCCGAATTTTGTCGGTTCATAAACGAGCTGCGTGTCCGGCAGTTCCAATATCACGCGTTTAGGTTCCGGCAGTGAAACCATAAATAACCGGGTATCAATATTGTTCTTTTCGTTCAATTCTTTGATTTTGTCCCCGGCATCCACCACAGCTCCCAGGTAGTATCTCCCGGGCGTCGTTCCCGGCGGGACTTTCAGAGAACCCTTGAAACTCAGGGTTATATGTTCTCCTGGTTGAAGAGCCGCCACTGTTTCTTTTCCTTGTTCCAGCAAGGTATTATCTTTGAATTCTTCCGAATAAGTGACCGGTTCCACAGGGACATTAGTGTCGCTGGAAAGCACCATTTGAACATCAAAATTCTCAGCCGGTACGGTTCCTTTATTTTCAATGGTAAGGGAAACATCTTTACCCAGTGTTTGACCGGGTGAGGCGTTGAAAGGGTATTTCATGATCACCACCAGGTCGGCAAATTCCGCAAACGTGACATTACAACTGCTGATAGTTACCTTGGTTTCCGTCCTTCCTGCTTTTGAAACTTCACTGGCAAGAATTCGCACACCGGGATTTTTGGATTTCTCTTTAACTTTGGCCAGGAGAAATTGGTAAGGCTCGCTTTTTAATTTTACCAGCATCGAGGTTCCGCCAACAATTTTATGACTCCATTTAATGGTTCCACTTTTGATTTTTGCCAGGGTAGCCAGTACATTTTCCGTATCGTCTACCAGCTCAATATTGGCAGAAACATCCTTCAGATTCATGGCGTCCATAATTGCTTTTAACTGCTCTACATTGAAGAGTAAGCGGTTTTTTGCTTTAGAACCTGTGGGTTCCTGGATTTTTAATAGTTTGATGCAGTCCTGCGCAGTAACTGCGGTTGTCGATAAAAAAATAGTGCAGCCAAACACCAGGACAAACACCATCGTTAGGATTGATTTTTTCATGGGCCTCTCCTTTTTAGCCACAACGACACCAAGGCACGAAATTTTAACGTGTTATTTTTGCTGCGTATTTCTTGAGCCCTTGTGGCAATATTGTTTCTGGTTTGCCGTTTGAATTTCGCCATTCAATTTGTATTATAACGGATTGAAATGTTTTTTTCCACCCTTTATGAAAAATTTATAAAAAATAATCTTGTTGGGTGAGGCCGGTGGTCTATTTTGTTTTTGTTTTTTTATTTGACTTCTCTCTTTGGGTTGGGCTATAATAACAAAAACAGGAAGCGTTTAAGATTTAAAAAGGAGGTATGAAGTGGGTATTTTTCAGAAACTAAGAGCAGAATTCATAGATATTATCGAGTGGCTGGATCCCTCGAACGAAACCATGCTTCATCGGTTTGAGCGCTATCATAACGAAATAAAAAACAGGGCCAAACTGGTAGTGAGGGAATCCCAGGCAGCGGTTTTTGTCAGTGAAGGCCAGGTGGCAGATGTGTTTCAACCGGGTACCTATACCCTGGAAACCAAAAACCTTCCCATCCTGGCCACATTAAAGGGTTGGAAATACGCGTTTAACAGTCCTTTTAAAGCAGAAGTTTATTTTGCCAATACCAAGAATTTTACCGACCGGAAGTGGGGAACCAAAAATCCGGTCATGCTTCGAGACCCGGAATTCGGCCCCATCCGTTTGCGAGCCTTCGGCAACTATGCGCTGCGCATCAAAGACCCGGTAAAAGTAATCAAAGAAATCGCCGGAACAGACGCTCATTTTACCACCGATGAAATCACTGATCAATTAAGAAATATTATTGTTACCCGGTTTTCCGATACCATGGCGGAAAGTAAAATACCTGCCGTTGATATGTCAACCCAGTACGATGAATTGTCAAAATTAATTCATGAGAAGATTGGGCATGAATTCGAGGAATACGGTTTTGAGCTGACCAAGTTCCTGGTGGAGAATATTTCCTTCCCGCCGGAAGTAGAAGAAGCTATTGATAAGCGAAGCAGCATGGGTGTCATTGGCAACCTGGACAACTACATGCAGTACCAGGCGGCCAATGCATTGGAACAGGCAGCCGTGAATCCCGGTGGAACCGCTGGAGAAGGCATCGGCCTGGGTATGGGATTTGCCATGGCCAACCAGATGGCAGGGATGTTTCAGCAGCGGCAAGCCCCGCAAGCCACCGGCGGCCCCGGTGCTCCACCTCCCCTGCCGGGGACTGTGCAGTATTATGTGGTAATCAACGGCCAACAAGCCGGGCCCTATACCGAAGTAGTGCTGAGACAGATGATTCAACAGCAAGTTGTGACCTCCGATAACTTTGTCTGGAAGCAGGGAATGGCCGCATGGGCCAAAGCCCGGGAGGTCCCGGAAGTGGCCGCTTTATTCGCACCAACTCCCCCCGGACCGCCACCACCACCTCCGCCCAAATAGTTTTGCCTTCGGCGACCAGGGGGCTCTTTTGAAAAACCGCCCCCTGGACCCCCACAAAACTTTTCATATGCGGCCAAAATACAAGTTCTTCGTGCCTGTTCCTTTTTTAAAAGCGTTTTGAATGATATTACCTAATTCATTACCTAATTCATTAGGTAATACCTAATTCTCCTATTTTGTCTAAACGAGCAGCCCTGTAAGGTTAAGGGACATGCAAGATCGTCAACCATAAAGTTCGGCCAGGTATTAGAGGTGAAACTGATTTTCTATTCTTTGTATAACTTTTTCTAATAAGGAAGATTTTATATGCAGGGTACTCTTCAGTGGTATCTCCCTTAGAATACTTAAAACTTGTTCAGGTTTCATTTGGCCCTGTCTTATAGATCTTATAAGTATACCGATTGTTCCATGAACTTTGAATCTCATTTGCTCGGCAACCAGGCGTGCAGCGGTATCATCTGTAAAAAACACAGCCCCTGGATTGTCTTCCATAATGGCCAATGCTCCTATTTCGCCGGAATCGAGGGAAAAAGCCCGGCACATTGTACGAAGTTGCTCATCACCAGGATATTGTTGGGGACAGCGTATTATAGATAACCCTGATCTTTGTAAAGCGAGTGGACGATACCGGTTTATTTCATTCCAAACGGTTTCAGCCAGGAGGATTTCCTGGAATTCGCAAAGCAGGTCAAGGCAATCGAGTTCATCAAGATGTATAATAGGACCTGCATCAAATACTACTTTAATAATCCTATCAGTCATTCCCCCTAAGGCCCCATTCCACATCATCGAGAATATATTTTTCCATCAGTTCAACTCGGTGAGATTCTAAAAAACGGCGGATCGCCTCAGAAAAAATGTCTTTTTCATCCCGGAACCATCCTTCCTTCACAAGAACACATGCCATTTTATAAAGCTGTTCAGGTATCTCTACCGATGTTTGAATGGTTTTCATATATATTACCTCCTATACCTGTTTTTTCATGTTATAATAATAACCTAAAATAGGATTAAATTCAATTCTTTTATGAAATGTTTGTAATCATTTATTTTCCGGCCTGAGATGTTTTGTTTTTCTTATTCGCGTCCCTTCGCGTATATTCGCGGTTAACTTCTAGAAACGTGCCCCGTATTGTTTCATCTTTTTCAGCGCTTCTTCAGACCATTGACTGTTTTTTTCCAGGTTCTTAAACGAGCAGCCCTGTATCCACAGTCCCGGTATATTAATGAGGATTCGGTTTTCTTTGTTTCGGGTGGAGGTGGGAAGATAAATTTTATTGTCACTCGTTTGTAATCTCGTTTGTAATTCTCTATTTAACATGTTTTTGGAATGGTATTCAAACAGATCGGGGTCATCCTCTATTCGAAACGTTTTAAGACATTTCCCTGTGGCAGTGTCCCACTCTTTGACGGTTCCATCCTGAGACCTGGACACGATTTTATCCCCTGCCGAGCTATACACCGCGCTCCATACAATTTTGGTATGCTCTTCCAGGGTGCGGAGACATTCACCCGTGGCAGCGTCCCACTCTTTGACGGTGTTATCCTGCGACGCGGACAGTATTTTATCCCCTGACGGGCTGTACACCGCGCTAACTACATTATTGGTATGCCCTTTCAGGGTGCGGAGACATTCACCAGTGGCTGCGTCCCACTCTTTGACGTTTTTATCCCAGGACGCGGACACGATTTTATCCCCTGACGGGCTGTACACCGCACTGTTTACCCAATTCGTATGCCCTGCCAGTGTGCGGAGACATTCACCCGTGGCTGCGTCCCACTCTTTGACGGTGTGATCCCGGGACGCGGACACGATTTTATCCCCTGCCGGGCTGTACACCGCGCTGGTTACATAATTAGTATACCCTTCCAGGGTGTGAAGACATTCACCCGTGGCTGCGTCCCACTCTTTGACGGTGAGATCAACAGACACGGAAAGTATTTTATCCCCTGCTGGGCTGTAAACCGCGCTAAATACATCATTGGTATGCCCTTCCAGGGTGCGGAGACATTCACCCGTGGCTGCGTCCCACTCTTTGACGGTGTGATCCCAGGATGCAGACAGTATTTTATCCCCCGCCGGGCTGTACACCGCACTGCTTACCCAATGCGTATGCTCTTCCAGGGTGCACAGACATTCACCCGTGGCAACGTCCCATTCTTTGACGGTGTGATCATCAGACGCGGACACGATTTTATCCCCTACCGGGCTGTACACCGCACTGTTTACATCCCCTGTATGCCCTTCCAGGGTGCGCAGACATTCACCCGTGGCTACGTCCCACTCTTTGACGGTATGATCATCAGACGCGGACACGATTTTATCCCCTGCAGGGCTGTACACCGCGCTGTTTACCCACTCCATATGTCCTTGCAAGGTGCGGAGACATTCACCCGCGGCTGCGTCCCACTCTTTGACGGTGTGATCAGCAGATGCGGACACGATTTTATCCCCTGCCGGGCTGTAAATCGCGCTTCTTACATCCTCTGTATGCCCTTCCAGGGTGCGGAGACATTCACCCGTGGCTGCGTCCCACTC
>WVZO01000003.1:5812-25919 GCA_011772425.1 Candidatus Aminicenantota bacterium | reverse complement strand
AAAAGGAAGCACGCGTAAGCTTTGATACGGGGCAGTTGAAAGTCCGGTTCATAGTGCTCCTCGATTAATTCCAATAAACGCTGAACCACCCATTTCATGTTTAGTTTTCCAGGATTGGCTCCGGCGATTTCCGCAAATATCAATGGGTTGTTCACCGCGCCGCGGCCAATCATGACACCATCCACAACTTTCATTTTCTCCCTGGCTTCTGCAGCGGTCTTCACATCCCCATTGCCGATAAATACTGTATTTTTGTTCAATTTCTCTCTAATTAAAGGGGCATAATGCCATTTGGCTTTATCGCCGTACCCATCGGATTGCAAGCGGAAATGCACAGCAATAGCATCGGCTCCCTCCTCTTCCAGCATCTTTACTATTTCAAACACATTTTCTTTGGTAAATCCCAGGCGTACTTTCACTGTCACCGGCAGCCGGGTATTTCTTTTAACTTCCCGCAAAATAGTCGCTGCCAATTTTGGAGATTTTAACAGGGCAGCGCCGCCTCCTTTTTTGATCACCTTGTTGGCCGGGCATCCCATATTAATATCCACCCCGTAAAAAGCGGTCTGGTTTTCTACATACTTAACCGCATCTACAAAGGGCTGCGGCTCTGCGCCAAAAAGCTGGATAAACTGGGGTGTTTTGAAATCACCGGGCCGGATCATATCCAGGGTCTTTGCTTTCTGACGCCGAAGCCCCTCGGCAGATATCATCTCTGTTACCATATAACCCGCACAGCCAATTTCATCCAGCAGCTTGCGAAAGACGATATCGGTTATCGATGCCAGCGGTGCCGGCATGGCCCGGTGTTTTATTTCAAGATTTCCTATTTTCAGCATTTAAAGAATAGCCGCGGCTCGCACAGGTCACCGGGATAAACCGGCATTTCGTTTGATATCGTATGGGTTAAATCAATGGTTTTCATTTTTCATATTGCTTTTACGATAACAATGGTTAAATCATCGCGTTGATAGTCTGGCCCGGAGAAACTAACGATTTCATTTTTTATACCGGTTATCATTCCAGCGGCACTTAAATCCTGCCGGGCAAGGTTGTGAAAAAGGTTTTTCAGCCGATCTTCTCCAAACATATCCTCCTGGGCATTCATGGCTTCGGTGACACCATCCGTATAGAGTAACAGCAAATCACCAGGTTGCAATTGCAGGGCCTCCTGTCGGTAATGGGGTGATTCCATAACCCCCAGGGGAAAACGCGCACCGCTTCCTTTTAAAACTTCAATCCGGTTTTCTCTAAATAGAATAGGTTTTGATTGGCCGGCATTTACAAATTCGATCTTGCGGGAATAGATATCAAGGGCGACCATCAACAGGGAGACGAAGCGGGAACGCTGCTGGCGGGAATAGATGGCTGAATTCAGGTTGTTCATTACCGTTACCACATCTTCTTCATGTTGAGCTTCGGAAACCAGTGCACCACTGGTATAAACTGCGGTTAAAGCTGCATCCATCCCTTTTCCTGAGACATCCACGATAGGAATACACAGACGTTTATGGCCTTTTCCCACCCACACAAAATCAAAAAGGTCACCGCCAACATCCTGGGCCGGGATACAGCAGCCGGATATATCAAATCCCCGGACTTCCGGGTCGTGGGTTGGCATCAGGCTGAGCTGCATTTTGCGAGCGGTTTCCAATTCAATAGCAATCCGATCCTTTTCTTGCCGTTCGCTGCCCACCACCCAGATCAATAAATTCACTCCCGCCAATATCAGCCCGGCGATCACTAAAAGCGTTAAAAACCCATATTGTCCCAGGTGCAGCATGACAATGCCGCCGGCAATGCCAATCAGGATAAAAGAAGTTTTAACCAAAGGTTTTCGATCATGGGGGATACTTTTATAAATCTCCCGGCTCCAGGCCAGTGAAAAAATAGCAGCATCTTTTATATTGTGTATATTGATATCCCCTTTGCTTTTTTCAAACTGTTCTTTTGCAGCATCCTTATGTTTCATCAGGCCGGACCAGCCTCCCATGATTCTATCCCATAATACGTAGCCAATAGCAACCAGTACCAGAAGAGTGGACAGCCTTCCATACAGCGAATCCCAGTCTCGCTTAATAATGGAAATGACAACTCCCTGGAAAAAATTTAGTAAAATAATCACCAGTAAGAGAATGCCGACGATTTGCAATACAGTCAATTTCTTTTTTTCACTACCACTCATTTGAGGTTGATTATAACGATTGCTGGTTTTATTGTCAATTTATTTCTATTTGGGATTTTATATTTGAAAATATTTTTTCAATTGGGTATAATTTAATTTTACTATTTTTTGTGGAAGGCAAAATGGTGACAAAAAGAATCTTTTATTATCGAATCAACAAGGCCTGGCATAGTTTCCAGGACAAAAACAAATATCAATTGATGGAAATGGCCTGCGATTTTCCCCGGGTACTGGGCGGCTTTAGACGACTGCGGGATTTGAAGAAATTTGTTAAAACCCACTTCCCGGCAGCTGACTTGAAAGAACTCCCCAAAGGTCAACTTACCAGTAATAAACTAACTTCAGTGGATTTGGACCATGTTTATCTAACCCTGGAAGGAAAAGCAGTACGAAAACTGTCATGGGGAATGAGCCGAAAAAAAGTAGCCCGCATCGAACAAATCGAAGGGGGCGAGCATCTATTAATAAAAAACGAAACCAAACATGGTTTTGATGTTACTATTCAATTTGGTTTCGACGAATGGGCTAACTGTGGTTTGGAATACATTGCTTACTCATCAACTGAACCAGCCTTTCTAACTGCCATGGAAAAAGAATTAAATCAATCCTATGGAACTGCAGAATGTGTCGTAGATTACTACAACCTGGACCGATTACTCCAGGAGAACAAAATCACAGATGAAGACATGCTGATTCGCTATATAAAAGACCCCGAATCCCATACGTTCAATCATTTTGTGGGCTCCGTGCCGGGGTTAACCTTTCGCAGTGCTCAAAAATGGAGCAAAGGCCAAACCGCCTGCCTGATCTATACGCAGTGCAGCGACTGCCAGGGGGAACGAAACCGGCACAATTGCCGTTATGTGGTGGAATACTGGCCCAATGTTCTTTTTGAATTCTACCAAAAACAATTCGCTGCCCTGTATTTGCCTACTTCAAATTAACAACCTCTTATCTTCTCTCTCCTGCCTCTGTGGTGAAACAGAAATATTAAAATTTTTTAAAAAATCACGAAATCAGCGTCTAAAGGTATAGAATGAGGCTAAAAATGATAATCACAGAATTGAGTAAAATCCTGGAAAAAGAGATAAAGTTTACAAAAGGGATAAAAATCTATATAATTTCCAGTGATAGGTGAAATGAGGGAAAAGGACCATGAGTGATAAGGCATTTGTTTTGAGCAAAGAACAGGCTGAAAAAATCTTTAAAGACAAACAGACGTATATAAAGAGGTCTATAAGAAAGAAAATTGCCATCTATGAGCCGCTGGAGTTTAAAACTGCTTACCAGGGATTCACTAAATGGGTTCAAAATGAAGAATTCAACGTGTTTCGAAACATGCCGGAAAATTGTACGGTGGACGTGTTCCTGGATGAATTAATAAAAAATTTTCTAATAGAAAACGCATACTATGCCCTGTCGGAAAGGTATATCCAGCGGCGCATGATGAATAAACTCGGCATTTTGGATTCTAACGATATCAGGCTTTTAGAAATTGTCGATTTTATCATAGAAGGAATAGAAAGGAATGAACTGGGAAGACTTAAAATGTTTGAAGAGAGAGCCAAATTTAAGACATTTCTGAGTACGGTCATTAGCAGCCTTTTAATGGATTTCTGGCGCAAAAAGTATCAAAAAGAAAAACATGTAACAAAATATGAGCCCGAATTTGAGGAATTGTTTTACGAACCACAAAAAGATCCGTTAGAAACGTTAATCCACATGGAAAGTGAAGAAACTAAGGACAAGGCGGCGGAATTTCTTCCCCGGATATTGGATAAATTGGATGCTGAAGAGAAACTTGCCATCAAAATGAAATATGAAAAAGGTATGAAAATCAGTGCAATCGCAAAAACATTGGACCGTACTCGTTTTAAAACAGAGAAATTTGTCAAACAAATAGAGATGAGTATCTCGAAGGAGATATTATCGGAGATAAAAAAGAGGAGGTAACAATGAAGCACCTTGGAGACGAAGATATTGCCAGGATGATCGAGGGAACGATTAGCAAGAAGGAACGAGAACACTTTTTGAAACATCTCTCTGAATGCAACTCTTGTTTCAATGTTTACACCGAAACATTAAAGTTTGTCGAGAAAGAGAAAAAGAGTAAGCATGTGCTTAAATCACCGGTCCTTGATAAAACAGCTGTCCGCCGTTATTGGCTAGACATACGTACCCTGTTTAAAAACAGGAGACCGGTTTTGGTACCGGCCTTTGCTGCATTGATAATCATCCTGTTAATGGTGCCCTTTCTTTTGAATTACCTCCACCACAGGGGGATAGAAAATAACAAAATGGTATATATAGAGAAAATAGTCGAGGAAATAGAAAATAGAGGCGTGCATGCTTTCTCCGGCTCAAAAGGAGAAATATATGCTGCCCTTCGCGCCGGAATATTTGTCGAGGACCTTTCCCTGGTAGTTAATGCCGGAAGAAAGGAAGAGTTGAAAACGAAAATCACCAAAACATTGAGCCGCCAATTAGAAGTATTTGCAAGTAAAAAGAGTCCATTATTGCTTGAACTGGCAAATATAGAAAAGAAAAATGTTGAAACGGTTGTTAAACGTATCAGCGAACTTTTCCAGAGCCATTCATACTCTGAACTCTTCCGGTTCGGTCGTTTCGTGGAGCAAAGCATCCTCTCTACCTATGAAAATAAAACCCCAAAGCAAGAAGATATCGAGAAATATCAACGAATCCTGCAAAAATATGAAGATACATTGCCCCTGGGGGTCTTTAGAGAACTGAAAAAGCTCGAAACAGCCTCCAGGATCGAGGAGAATAGAAACATCTGTATCGCCATTAAAGAACTATTTATAGAATAGAATTTAGGAGGCCCGAAAAAATGAAAAAGGCTTTAATTTTTTTGCTTACATTATTGGCAATATCTAATCTTTACAGCCACAACAAAGATAACGCCCCGTGGTGGATATACAACTACGGTGACTATGTGAAAACAGAAGGGAAAAAAGACCCCAGGGTGAAGCAGGTGTATGCCGTCTTTGAACGGGTGAAAAACGCAGCAGATAAAGCAGAGGGACGCCTGCCCCGCTTGTTTATCATAAATACCAGGGGTGAACCTTATGCCCGGGCTCTCCCGGATGGAGGAATCATTATTAATCCCAAAACCCTTGATATTTGCTATGCCGGTGTCGATTATGAAACGGGAAATCAACGGATGGCATTCATCCTGGGCCATGAGCTTGCTCACCTTACCAATAAAGACTTTATGCACCGGGAAGCATTCCTGGCCCTGGAAGAACATGGGGATGAAAAAGCCAGGAAAGATTTGGCCGAATATTTTAAACCTCCCGACCCGGAAAAAGCCAGGGAATGTAAAAAGAAAGAACTGCTGGCAGATGGTTATGGTGTGCTTTATGCGGCCATGAGCGGGTATGATATAAGCGAACTTTTCGGAAAAAAGAGTACTTTTCTCCGATACTGGGCAAGACAGGTGGGCATCGGGAATTTCTACGATGACGAACCCCGGCATCCGTCAATACATAAAAGGGAGCAATTAATCCTCTCAAAGTTTAACGCCGTTGTAAAAAATTTGGAGTTATTCAGGGCCGGGGTGCTGCTTTACCAGATGGGAAACTACCACGATGGGGCAGCCGCATTTCGTGAATTTGCAAAGGATTATCCTGCCAGGGAAGTATTTAACAATATCGGGGCATGTTATTTTAATTTGGCCCTGCGCCATCTTCATCTAAAGTTCAATGACGACTATTACCGGTTCCGGCTCTCTACCACCATCGATTATGACACCACCGCAGTGGTGATGCAGTCAAGAGGGGAAGGGGATTATTTAAATAATAAGGAGATTGCCGGGTATATAAACAAATCCGTGGATTATTTTAAACGGGCGGCAGCCAGGGATGCACAGGACAGGACATCGCGGTACAACCTGGCCGCCGCATTGATATTAAAAAAAGAGTATGCCGAAGCCCTGGCACTGTGCAGCGATTTATTAAAAAAAGATGCAAAGGATATCAACGCCCTGAACAATAAGGCCATTGCCTTTTATTATTACGGCAAAGAAGAAGACCTGGAAACCACCCAGAAAGCGATTCAAATTTTGCACAAGGCCCATCGATTAGAACCCGGTAACTCCGAAGTCCTTTATAACCTGGCCGCCCTCAAACAGGGAAGAACGCGATTGGCCGGGGCAAAACTCTTTTGGGAGAAGTACTTAAACCTGGATACAACCCCAAAAGATAATTTTTATACTCATATTTACAAAAAACTGAAAGGAACAGACCCGCCAAAACCCGGAGAACCAGCCGCGCGTCCCCGCATACCTGCTGGAATCAGTTTAGGGAAAGACTTCTCCCGTATCAAGAAAAAGTGGGGAAAAGAGCTTGCCAGAGAGTTTAAATTGGGCATAGAAGAGGATGTGGATAAAGAAAGTTGGTTCATTAGTTTGCAGGTGATTGTAAAGGATAATCTCCGGGTATTAGCCCTGGATGGAACAGTTGAACTGGTGGAACAGGAATGCGACTCCTTTGAAAGAAAAGAAGAAATATTAGAAACGTTTGGACCGCCCCAAAAAATCGTCCATCATACCGGCGGTAACCTTTATATTTACAAAGGATTTTCCTTTAAAGAAATCAATGGAAAGATTCATTCTTACATCTGGTTTGAGAAAGGTTTTTAGCCGCCTCTAGCCGCCTCTTACTACTTTCTTTCTCTCTGTGCCCTCCGTGCTCTCTGTGGCTTAGTAAATAAATCTTCGTATCCTTCGTGTCTTCGTGTCTTTGTGGCCCACCAATAAAAAATCAAAAAAAATTTTAAAAATCAAAATTCCTCCGTCTATAGTAATGGAAAGGGAATGAAAAAAGGCCGCAAAGGTACTATTAGGTTCTACCTTCGTGGCTAAAAAAATAAAAAGGGGGTAAAAACCATGAAACAAAAAAAAGAAAAAAAATTGCATCTCAGCAAAATCACTATCCAGAACCTTGATTACAATCTGGACAGGGATGAACAGAAAAAAATCAGAGGTGGCTCTAAGCCGTCAGGAACCACCGAGATAATCGTTTTTTGTTAAGCTTAAAAGCTTTTAGCTGACAATTGGAAAACGGCCGGACTCAAAAGGGAGATGAAAATCCCCGGGGTCCGGCTTTTTTCTTTATAATATCTTCGTACCTTTATGGCCAAAAAGGGGTTGAAATATGAAATCATTTGTTTTATCATTTCATATTCAAAAGAAACAAAAGGTAGAAATGAAAAGAATTGATTTCACCTCAACAAAAAAATTATTGGCATCGATTATCCTGGTTCAATTATTTTGTTGTCCATCATGGGGACTGGACCCGGACAAACGTGTCGATCAATACCTGGTGGACCAATGGAACACAGCGGATGGCATCCCCTCCAATTCAATACATGCTATCGAGCAAACACCTGACGGTTACCTGTGGATTGCCGCGTCCAAAGGCCTGGTTCGGTTTGACGGCATAGAATTTTCAAACATCCCTCTTGTTGAAAAGGCAAAGATTGATCCCCTGAAAACCATTATCCTGGACACGCTGTTCCTGGACAATGAAGAGAGCCTCTGGATCGGCAGTTCCGGGGGGGTAACGTCATACCACTACCAAACCGACAGATTCAAAACATTTACCAGGAACCGTATCCGCCGAATCCTAAAGGATGTGAAAGGGAATTTTTGGATCAGTCTCTGGGACGGTTATGTAAACCGCTTTTCTAACGGAAGATTTATTGAATTCAATGCCGCTCACGGCCTGGAAGGCAAACGAATTAACGGCATCGTCGAGGATATAAAGGGCAATTTACTGTTTGGCACCCGTGATAACGGGGTGTTTAAGTACAAAGAGGACAAATTCTTCAAATATCCCATTAAAGGCCTGGAGGGCCATTCTATTGTTTACATGTATGGGGACCGGAAAGGAGAACTGTGGATCGGCACCATGAAGGGCCTGTTCAGGGTAACCGACAAACGTACCCTCAAGTATACTACCGCCGATGGGCTGTCCAATGATCATATCATCTATATCCTGGAAGACAGCGAGCGAAATTTCTGGATAGGAACACTAAAAGGCTTGAATCGAATAAAGAAAAAACAAAACGGAGAAGTGAGTTTTGAACGTTTGTTGAGTTCTTTTACAATTCTGTGTCTTTTTGAAGACAGCGAAAAGAGCTTGTGGGTTGGTACCTATGACTCGGGCATCAAACGGTTAAAAGATGGCAAATTCATATCCTATGCACCAGTTGAAGCCATCCGGGAGAAAATGCTATTTTCCATGTTTGAAGACCGGCAGGGAGATAAATGGATTGGCACGGTCAGCGGGAAATTATTCCGGTTTCGCAGCGGCTGCCTTATGGAATCGCTAGAACCCCCGGGGCTCTCCGGTACAGGCATCGGTGCCATTGTTGAAGATGCGCAAGGGAACCTCTGGCTGGGAACCAACGGCAAAGGGGTCCTGCAAAAGAAAAAAAAGACCTTTGTTCAATTTACAACCCGGGAAGGGCTGGCCGACAACATAGTGACATCGATTTACAAAGACCGCCGGAGCAATCTATGGTTCAGTACTTTTGATGGGGTAAGCGTCCGTTATCCTCACGGTACCATCGAATCGTTCAAATTCCGGGACGGTTTATCAGGCAAGACGGTTAACAATGTCTATGAAGATAAAAATCACAACATCTGGATTGCCGCGGACAAAGGGATCACTGTCCTGGAAGACGGTAGAATAGCAAATCAAAAGCCTTCGTTTTACCTGCAAGGGGTTTCCATCACTTGCATTTATGAAGACCCCTATGCTGCGGACAGCCAGGAGCGAATCTTTTGGATTGCCACCTATGGGGCTGGGCTGAAACGGTTAAATGTAACGGACGGAACAGTTATATCCTATACCACTGCCGACGGAATGACCACCAACAGCATCTTCCGGTTCTTCGAAGATCAACAGGGTAACTTCTGGTTAATGAGTGACAGCGGTATTCTCCGCGTCCTTAAAGCCGAACTGAACCGCTTTGCCAGGGGAGACCCGGATAAAATTAACTGTATCTCATATGGGATATCCGATGGTATGAAAAGCCGGGAATTCAATAACAGGCTGTCCACGAACTCAGCCCTTCAATCCAGGAATGGCGAACTATGGTTTCTTACCAAAAAGGGAATCTCTATTGTGACCCCAGGGAAGATTCGCATCAACAAAGTACCTCCCCCGGTAGTGATCGAAACGGCTTTTTTTGATGGGAAGTCCATTCCTCTACACCAGGATGAACATGTGTGCAAAGGAATAAAGTATTTCCAATTTCATTTCACAGCCCTGACTTTTCTCTCCCCGGAAAAAATAAAATTCCAATACCAGTTGGAAGGATTTGAAAAGGAATGGGTATTCTTGCCTCCGGGCAGGGGGCGGGTGGCCCATTACTGGAACCTGGATCCCGGGACCTACACCTTCAGGGTAATAGCCTCCAACGCCGAAGGGGTCTGGAATCGAACCGGGGACTCGTTGATTTTTACTCTAAAACCCTTTTTCTATCAAACCAGTCTATTTAAAATAGGAATGTTGATCCTGGTTGGGGTCCTGGCGGCGGCGGCTGCGCTTTATATTTATAAGAAACGCCCCTTTGAAAAAAAAGAAAAATATAAGGGCTCTCCCCTGAAGCCCCTTTTTATCGAAGAGTGTATCAAGAAGCTTACGCGCCTGATGGAAAACGAAAAAATATATCGTGATGAAAACATTTCCCTGCAATCATTAGCCGAAAAGCTTTCTATTTCTTCTCATCTACTTTCCCAGATAATCAATGAAAAATTGAACCGTAATTTTCCCGATTATATCAATTCTTACCGCATTGAAGAGGCCAAAGAGATTTTGAAGACTCCCAGGGGTACAAAGGTAAAAATTACCATCGTGGCACAAGAAGTGGGATTCAACTCCATGACTGCCTTTTATAAGGCCTTTAAGAAATACACCAATATGACCCCAAACCAGTACAAAGAAGAAATCAAAAAGAAGTGATTTTGCTAATTGCCAACTGCCAACCGCCAACTGCCAACTGATTACTCCTCATTTATAAATCGGTACATCTCGAAATCCTTACTAATTCAGGCTTTCAAAAAAAAATCTAAACTATTATCATCAGGAAACAAAAATTCTGAGATTGTGTTATAAATTATAATAAGGAATGAAGAATGGTTAAATGTAATTTTGGTTTTTTAAGAAAATTTTCAGTTATCTGCCCGGCACTCTTTTTGGCATTTTTAATTGCCGGATGCGGTGCCAATATGAAAGAGAAGAACAGATTAACCATAGACATAGAATTTATAAGGACTGAAATAGATAAAGAAATCGTACAAAGTAATAAGATATTATTTGAATTGAATGATTACAAAATTAAAATATCAGAACTGGAAGATAAAAAGTCATTTAAGCAAATCGAAAAAGCAAAATGTAGGTATGATTTAGAGAAATATCTTCTCAATCATAAAGTGATTTTCCCGGGTCTAATCGCAGCAGGCAGTGGTGCAGAATGCGTGGAAGTGGTGGCAAAAATTGCCTGGTATGCTGATCAATTAAGCAATATAGATGATGAGATATCCACAATTGATAATCGCATCTATGAATTGAAAAGAAAAATAGGGCTGTTAAAAGAAAAACACAATGACTATGAAGAAAGCATTGATGCCTTGAAAGCAAATCTCAGGGATAAACAGGACAGATACAATTCATTATAAAAAACGTCTGCCCTCTTCTCTTTTTCTCTTCGTGTCTCTTCGTGTACCTTCGCGGCTAATTTTTTACTCAACCTCAACCTCAACCTTGTCTTTTTCTACACATTTATAAATGTATACACCTGGAAACCATTGCTAATTCAGCATTTCAAAAAAAAGTATAAACTATTATCAACCCGCAACAAAAATCCGGGAATTAAATTATATTATCGGCATGAGATTTCAAACGAAAATTAGGAGGATAAAAAAATGAAAGGATTAAACTTTTTCAAAAAAGTTGGTGCGCCATTACTAATAATTATTATGGCGCTTTTCTCTTATATGAGTTTTTCGCAAGAGAAATCGGACCTGCCCCTGAAGGGGTTTTGGAATAGCCCGAAACTAAATTTCCCGGAAGCGATTTTGGAAGACTTCATGGAGGGTAAATCCACAACCCACGTGATCGTGAACCTTGTAGAAGCAACAGAAAATGCAATGCGAGACATCAATAACAGCGGCGCACGGCATCAGTTGCAGCAAGAGGTTTGTGATGCCCAGAACCGGGTGATTAATGTCCTGGATCCAAATCACATTCGAATCACCAATCAGTTCACCTACATCTTTGGCTTTTCCGCTGAAGTGACCCAGCAAGGACTCCAGGACTTGACAGACAACCCGTATGTTTTATCCATTGATGAAGATATGCTTATTCACGCTCACACGTCCCAGGGAATCCCCTTGATGAACGCTTCTACTGTAAGGAACACCTATAATGGTTCCGGCATTGCCATTGCTATATGTGATACAGGCATTGATTACAATCACCCCAAATTGGGGAATGGGGGGTTTCCCAACAGCAAAGTCATCGGCGGATATGATACCGGGCAAAACGATGCAGATCCCATGGATAGAGATGGACACGGTACAGCCTGCGCAGGTATTGCAGCGGGGAATAAGGGAAAATACGGAGACTATATCGGAGGTGTTGCCTATAAAGCCAAGCTTTACGCCCTGAAGATTACTTATAGTTCCACAGGCGGTAGTTCCCGTACCTCTGACATAATAGAGGCCTGGGAATGGTGTGTTACCCATCAAAATGACGATCCTGCTAATCCCATTATGATCATAAGCACGAGCTTTGGCGGCGGCAGGTATTATAATCAAGCCACTTGTGACTCCTCTTCATCAGCCCTGGCAACGGCTGCAGCTAATGCAAAAGCTGTGGGTATCACGATTTTCGCCTCTACGGGTAATGACGGTTATTGTGATTCAACAAGCCGCCCCGGTTGTTTGAGTGATGTCATCGGCGTCGGTGCCGTCTATGATTCCGCTTTTGGAACATACTACCCTTGCGTTGATTCAGGCTCTTGCGCCACCAAGTACTTTAGTTTCGGCTGCTCTACCTGGTATTATGCCAAAGATATTTCCGCCGCCGATAAGGTCCCGTCATACTCCAACAGCGCTTCTTTCATGTCGCTGTTTGCCCCTGCCAACCAGGCCTATACCACGGATGCCGGGGGGGGATATGATCATGATTTCGGCGGAACATCCGCTGCCTGCCCATATGCGGCTGGTGCAGGGGCGTGTCTACAAAGCGCTGCCAAAGCGACAATCGGACATTACCTGTCCCCTGGTGAGGTAGAATCTTATCTCTCCAATTACGGAGACCCGGTCAAAGATAAAAAAACTGCTGTCACCAAACCCAGGGTAAACCTGGGCAACGCTGTCGATGCGCTGTTGGAATATTCCTCGATTACCGTCACCTCTCCCAATGGGGGAGAAAGTTGGATGGTTGGTTCCAGTCAAAACATTACCTGGACCTCCATTGGCTCAATAGAGAAAGTTAAGATCAGGTATTCCACCAATAACGGCAGCAGTTGGTCTACTGTTGCTTCTTCCACTGCCAATGACGGTAAATATTCCTGGACAATACCCAATGTTTCTTCCAGCCAATGCCTGGTGCGGGTGAGTGACGCAGCCACAAACACACCCTCAGATACCTCTGATGATGTTTTTACCATCTATTCAACTCCCCCGTCTATCGCACTGGACCGCTCAGCTTTATATTTTGCTGCTATTGTTTCAGGCTCACATACCGGAGACCAGTCCTTCTGGCTCAGCAACAGCGGTAAAGGAACATTGAACTGGAGCGTCAGCGATAGTGCCTTGTGGCTCAATTGCACTCCCACATCCGGAACTGGGGCCGGTGTTATTACCGTATCGGTGAACCCGGCAGGTTTAGCAGTGGGTTCCTATACCGGGACCATCTCCGTCTCCGATCCCAATGCCGACAATTCCCCAAAAAACCTCACCGTCTACTTAACTGTAAAAAACACATCACAAGACCAGCCTCCCTTTGGCGATTTTTCCACACCCACTTCCGGCTCAACAGTAAGCGGCAGTATCCCGGTGACCGGGTGGGTATTGGATGATGTGGAAGTGAAGAGTGTGAAAATATATAATGGCTCCAATTATTTCGGGGATGCCGTATTTGTGGAAGGTGCACGCCCGGATGTGGAACAAGCGTTTCCCGGTTACCCGAAAAATTACCGGGCCGGTTGGGGCTATATGCTGTTAACCAATTTTTTACCCAATCAAGGAAACGGGACCTACACAATCATAGCCAAAGCCGTTGACTCCGGGGGGAAACAGGTCACACTGGGCTCCAAAACCATCATCAGCGACAATAAAAATGCGGTGAAACCTTTCGGAGCCATAGACACACCAGCCCAGGGCGGCACTGCCTCCGGCAGCAACTTCATCAACTGGGGCTGGGCATTAACCCCACAGCCCAATCATATCCCCACCGACGGATCAACCATTAATGTTTTTGTTGACGGTGTCAATCTCGGCCATCCCACGTATAATATTTACAGGGCCGATATTGCCAATTTATTACCGGGATATGTCAACAGCAATGGGGCTGTCGGTTATTTCTATTTAGACACCACCACGTACGCCAATGGTATACACACCATCTATTGGACTGCCACTGACAATGCCGGGAATTCAGACGGTATAGGAAGCAGGTATTTCTTTATTCAGAATACAGGAGAAGCAAGAACTAGTTCTGCCGCAAGTGCTGCAAGTGGTGGTTCTTTAAAGGATTTACCCATTAATTATAGTACCCCCGTAAGGATCAAGAAAGGGTTTGTAAAGGATGTTGAACCCGGGGAAATATACCCTGATAATGAAGGTCGGATAAAAATTGAGATTGAAGAATTAGAACGGGTTGAGCTAGACTTTTCAACCAGTACCCCTGATTTTTCTCAAATCTCAGGATACCTGGTGGTAGGCAGCCGTTTGACGGCTTTGCCTGCGGGTTCCACCCTGGATGCGGAAAAGGGAATCTTCTACTGGCAGCCGGGACCGGGATTCCTGGGGCGTTACCACCTGGTCTTTGTGGAAACTTCACCCCACGGAACAATGATGAAAAAGAACATCATCGTGGAAATCCTTCCCAAATCCACAATATCAGATGAATACGGGAGGTAATTTCATAGATTAAGAAGATGAGAAGTTGAGAAGTTAAGAGCCTGCTCTTAACTTCTTAACTGCCTCACTTATCAAATTAAAAGGAGGAAAGTATGATTAAGAAAAATCCAAGCTTTTTAATCTTTTTAAGTTTATTCATCCTACTTTTTCCAGGGCTTCTTGTCCCTGTGACCCCTAATGTAGGTGAATATACCGGGAAAACCGGGTATGGATACCCCATGTCTTTTAAAGTTTTAAGCCAGGGTACGCAATGGCAGCAGTTCAAATTAACTTTTAAGTATTCAGGTGTATTCAGCGGTACTAAAACCATTACTGTGAACGGACCAGGAAGTATCAATAATGGGCAATTTAGTTATCAAACCAATACCTATTCTTTTACCGGTCATTTCACATCTCCAAACACGGCATTGGGGACGTATGAGTTAAACAAGTATAGGATAAACCTCGGCTGGATATATGTTTATGTAACCGGCAGCGACACCTGGAGTGCCACAGGTTCTACAACCCCGGGAACCGGACCGCCCTTCGGCAGCTTTGATACGCCCAAAGACGGTTCTACTGTTTGCAGCAGCATTGCGGTTACCGGATGGGCACTGGATGACACCGGCGTGGCCAGTGTGAAAATATATCGAGAAGAGGGCAGCAAGTTGGTTTATATTGGAGATGCCATGCTTGTGGAAGGTGCGCGCCCGGATGTGGCTGCCGCATATCCAGGATACCCCAATAACACCAAAGCCGGCTGGGGTTACATGATGCTCACCAACTTCTTACCCAACTCAGGCAACGGTACCTTTGTACTTCACGCCATTGCCACGGATACTTCCGGTAAAACCACCACACTGGGTACAAAAACCATCTTCTGCGACAACCTCAATGCTGTGAAACCTTTCGGCGCCATAGACACACCTACCCAGGGCGGTACTGCCTCCGGCACCAGCTTCATCAACTGGGGCTGGGTTTTAACTCCACAGCCCAATAGTATCCCCACTGACGGTTCTACTATTAATGTCTTTGTTGACGGAGTCAATGTTGGTCATCCCTTTTATAACATTTACAGGAAAGATATTGCAGACCTATTTCCTGGTTATGCCAATAGTAATGGAGCAATCGGCTATTTTTACCTGGACACTACAGCCTATGCCAATGGTGTGCATACCATCCAGTGGACAGCCAGAGACACCGGGGGCAATTCCGACGGAATCGGCAGCCGGTACTTTTCAATTAGTAATTCCGGGGCTAGATCAACGATGCAGGCACAGATGCTCGGGACTCAACTTGCAACCCTTGATATACGTAAAGTCTCGGACCTGCCGGAAGACTATTCACCGGTTCGTATGAAACAGGGCTTTAAGCCGGATATCCTGCCTCAGGATGTGATACAGGATGAAAACGGCATGAACCGGATTGTCATCAAAGAATTGGAACGAATCGAGGTTCATTTGTCCCATCAATTTTCCAGGGGCAATTCTTATTCCGGTCACCTGGTAGTAGGCAGTCGCTTGACCGCTTTGCCCGTGGGTTCCACCCTGGATGCGGAAAAAGGAATTTTCTACTGGCAGCCGGGACCGGGATTCCTGGGGCATTACCACCTGGTCTTTGTGGAAACTTCACCCAACGGAACAATGATGAAAAAGAACATCATCGTGGAAATCCTTCCCAAATCCACAATATCAGACGAATACGGGAGGTAATTTCATGGATTAAGAAGATGAGAAGTTGAGAAGTTAAGAACCTGCTCTTAACTTCTTAACTTTCTCATTCTCACTTTTTAAATTAAGTTAAATTTTGGAGGTTAAAAATGAAATTTAAACCAATAGTTAAAATGTTGATTGTTTTTTTGACAATCTCGGCATTTTCAATGGCTGCTTTTTCTTTTCCGGCGAAAGCGGCAAAAAAGAAAAAAAAAGAATACGGGTTGATTGAGATAACCGCTTCTCCAGAACAAGCTGCTGTTTTTGTTGAAGGATTCAATATGGGGACACCACCCCTGACAATTGAGGATGTACCCCCTGGAATCTACAGGGTTACTGTAAAAGCAGCAGGATATGATGATTTTATAGAGGATGTAAAAGTAGAGAAACAAGAGGTAAGTAAAGTTGATGCCCGGATGACAGAGGGCGGTGAAAGGACGAAACTCCCACTCTGTGATTATAGTTTTTGGGACTCAGTATCAAAAAAAGAAAAAAGCAGACTGGAACAGGCAAAATACAGCTCATTTTTACTGGGTTATAAAAATATTGAAGTAGCCAACTTTGATTTAAAGATAAAAGGCAAAAAACCCGTTCCACCCCATTTACTTTTCCCCTTCTACTCTCACATGATAAAACAGCTAGACAAATATACAAATTTTCCGCAAATTATAACAGACTATACCGATATCGAGGGTATGGAGGAGGTAAAAAAGGTCTACACTTCTGAACAGGCAGCACCAGGAGAAAAAACATTGCTGCTCTCAGGGGTGGTAAAGAAATTGAAAAAGGGCAAAAAGACAAAAAATGTACCTGCACAGAGTTTCCAGGTCTCGCAAAACATTGGCTTCGCAATTGGCTCACTCATTAAATATCCCCCACAAATCTCAATCCTGTTCCGGCTCACAGATAAAGAGAATGGCTATGTTGTTTATAATCAATTAATAAGCGGATCCATTAACACGGTGGGTAAAGACTTTGCCAAAGCCTTACAGGAGGCTGTGGATACTTTATTGAAAAGGAAAAAGGAAAATGGGACAGGCCAGAATGGCGCTAACTTAAGACTAAATAATAATAAAACTAAGTTGGCAGTTGGCAATTGGCAGTTGGCAAAAGACCGCGCCTGACGGCGCGAAGCGCTTTTAGCTTTTTGCCTACTGCCTACTGCTTATTGCCAACTTAGTCTTAAGTTAGTGACATTCGGGGCAGGCCAATTGCCGAAAAATTTAGCAAAACGGTACAAAAAGGAAGTGAAGAAAAAAAATTGGCGGGAATTTAAGTAATAATACTAGTGGGAATTTAGGTAATAATACCTATTGACATTACAGGATATTATACATAAAATAACATCACAACAACAAAATAAAAAAAGGGAGGAAAGAAGATGGTTAGAAAATACAAGGTAAAAATCTTTCTTATTTTGATTTTCTTTTTAGGAGCGATTGTTTTCGCCCAGAATAAGCAAGGTAAAGTGAATGAAAACAAGCAGTTGAGAGAAGATATCCTGGCTGCCTATCAATCAGGAGGAGAACAGGGACTGCTGGATTTTGTCAAAAAGCAAAAGGACAAAATTTCCAATAAATTTATCGTAGATTTCGCCGAAGCGGGAGTGAAAGAGAGAAAAGAAGAATGGCTGAAAGCTTGTAAAATCATGGCTGAAGAAAAGAAAGATGAAAAAACCCTGGCGGATGTCCTTTATCAAACAGGCTATTATTTTATATTAATTTCAGATAATAAAAAGGCACTCGATTATCTCGATAAGGCACTTCATATCTATCTAAAATTAAACGACCTGGTTGGCCAGGGTAATGTGTATCTGAGAAAGGGGATTATTTATTATTATACTGGAGACAATTCAAATGCGTTTGAACAATATGATAAAGCCCTACTTCTTTTTGAAAAAGCGGGAGACACCATTGGCCAGGGCAATGTGTGTCTGAGAAAAGGGAAAATTTATGAAACAATAGGCGAAAATTCCAGGGCATTCGAGATGTGTGAAAAGGCCCAGATTTTTTTTGAAAAAGCGGGAGAACCTCTTGGTCTGGGCAATTTGTATATGCGAAAAGGGGATATTTATTATTATATTGGCGAAAATTCAAGGGCGCTTGAGATGTATGATAAAGCCCTGCCTTTTTTTGAAAAAGCAGGAAACTTTGTTGGCCAGGGTAATGTGTATAAAGGTAAGGGGAATATTCACTCTAGAATCGGCGAAAATTCAAGGGCGTTTGAGATGTATGATAAAGNNTTGAGATGTATGATAAAGCCCTGCCTTTTTTTGAAAAAGCGGGAGCGGCTCTTGGCCAGGGCAATGTGTACATAAATAAGGGAAGTATTTATTTGAGAATCGGCGAAAATTCAAGGGCGTTTGAGATGTTTGATAAAGCAATGCCTTTTTATGAAAAAGCGGGATACNNGCCTTTTTATGAAAAAGCGGGATACCTTATTGGCCAGGGTAATGTGTACCGGAGTAAGGGGGAGATTTATATAAGAATCGGCGAAAATTCAAGGGCGTTTGAGATGTATGATAAAGCCCTGCCTTTTTTTGAAAAAGCCGGAGAACCTCGCGGCCAGGGCAACGTGTACTCTAGTAAGGGGGTTATNNTAAGGGGGTTATTTATTCAGGAATTGGCGACAATTCCAGGGCGCTTGAGATGTTTGATAAAGCTCTACCTTTTTATAAAAAAGCGAGACAGCATACTGGCCAGGGCATAGTGTATTTTCGGAAGGGGGATATTTATTCAAGAATCGGCGAAAATTCCAGGGCGCTTGAGATGTATGATAAAGCCCTACCTTTTTTTGAAAAAGCGAGACAGCCCATTGGCCTGGGAATTGTGTACCAGAATATGGGGAAAATTTATTCAGGAATCGGCGACAATTTCAGGGCACTTGAGATGTATAATAAAGCCTACCCGTTTTTTGAAAAAGCGGGACAAAGTATTGGCCTGGGAAATGGGTGCGCGAGTAAGGGAGATATTTATAGCAGGATCGGCGAAAATTCCAAGGCGCTTGCGATGTATAATAAAGCCCTGCTTTTTTTTGAAAAAGCGGGATACACTATTGGCCAGGGACATGTGTACAGAAGAATAGGGACAATTTATTCAATCATAGGCGACAATTCCAGGGCGTTTGAGATGTATGAAAAAGCCCTACATTTTTCTGAAAAAGCTAGGGACCGTATTGCCCAGGGAAATGTGTATTTGAATAAGGGGAATATTTATAAAATAATCGGCGACAATTCCAGGGCNNAAAATAATCGGCGACAATTCCAGGGCGCTTGAGATGTATAATAAAGCCCTACCTTTTTTTGAAAAAGCAGGAGCCCAAATTGGTCAGGGCTCTGTGTACGGGAGTAAGGGAGATATTTATTCAAGAATCGGCGAAAATTTCAGGGCACTTGAGATGTACAATAAAGCCCTGCCTTTTTTTAAAAAAAAGGGGGATATTGAGTTAGAATCTGTTGCTTTACATACCAAAGCAAAAGTTTGGGTAAAATTGGAGAAGAAAGATGAAGCAATGGATCTTTTTGAGAAAGGAATAGCTAACCTGGAAAAGGTTCGGGCGCAAACCGCTTTTTCAGAAATGAAAAGAACTTTTATGGAAAAGTTTTATAAGCAATATGTTGAAACTGTTATGTTTATGCTGGAGAATAAGCACGAAAATAAAGGCTTTAAATATGCTGAATCCATGAGAGCCAGGGTTTTTCTTGATCAAATAGCCGAGGGATTGGTGAGACTCGATAAAGGCCTGACACAAGAACTGAAACAAAACCGGGATAACCTGGTGGCAAAACTTTCCCTGTTGGGTAAGAAGATGCATCAAACCGCCGGGAAAAAAGAAGAAAAGAAATTACTGGAATTAAAAGAACAGTATCGCAAAGTAGAGAGTGAATTTGAAGACCTCCTGGTTAAGATCAGGCTGAGTAATCCCCTGTATGCCTCGGTCAGATACCCGCAGCCCATCACAGTCCGGACGCTGCAAACGGAAGTATTAAAAAAAGGAGAAATTCTCGTTCGCTATTTTATTTCCCCGGATAAACTCTATGTGTTTCTAATATCG
>WVZO01000003.1:0-5740 GCA_011772425.1 Candidatus Aminicenantota bacterium | reverse complement strand
AGAGACATAAAGAGGTACGGTAAAACCCTCTATAAGAAATTGTTTAAACCCCTGGAGAAAACCATAAAAGGGAACAAAGATATTATTATCATCCCCGATGGGGAATTGGCAAAGATTCCTTTCGAGTCCCTTATCATCGAAGAGGAAAAATCGGGCCGCCCGGTTTACCTTATGGAAAAATACCGGCTAAAATATGTCCAGAGCGCCTCGCTCCTGTCGATACTGCGCAAACATTACCACCGTGATAAAGAAACCAATAGTTTTATCGGTTTCGGCGACCCGGTCTACGATTATGAGAACTTTAAACAGGGCAAACCGGAGCAGGGGAGCATGAAAATTTTTGCCACCGAGAGCACAGAGGTCACAGAGCCTATTTTGAGCCACGAAGATACACGAAGTGACGCGAAGGAAAAAAGACTCTCCTCTGTGCCCTCCGTGTCCTCTGTGGCTATATCGTCGCCGCAGGCGTTTGGTGATGAAATTAAGGAAATCCACCGCTCCCGTTATGCCCGTGCCGGCGGTATAATGAACCGGCTCCCCCGCAGCGGAGAAGAAGTCAATTCCATTGGCCAACTCTTTAAAAAGTCAGCTCAAAAATGGGCGGTGCATTCAAGGGAGCAGGCCAGCGAGGACAAAGCCAAATCTTTGGAAATGAAAGATTTTGACTATATCCATTTTGCCTGTCACGGCCTGCTTAACGACGATTTCCAGAGCCTGGTGTTGTCTCAACTGCCGCCGGAAAAATCACCCGAAGACGGCTATTTTACCCTCAACGAGATCATGAACTGCGATTATAATGCGAAGTTAGTGGTACTCTCCGCCTGCCAGACCGGTACAGGAAAAATGGAAAGAGCAGAAGGCGTTACCGGCCTGACCCGTGCCGTCATGTATGCCGGGACCCCGGCAGTAGTCGCCAGCCTCTGGAAAGTAGACGATAAAGCCACCAAGGAATTAATGGTCAGATTCTATAAAAACATACTGGAAAAGAACCTTGATAAAACCGAAGCCCTGAGACAGGCCAAGTTGGAATTACTCAAAAACCCAAAATACTCATCACCTTTATTCTGGAGCGCCTTCGTACTCTACGGCGAATAGCCCCATGGCATGGGGGACCTATTAAGGCCCTTCGGGCCATATAAAGGCTTCCTTACCAGGATCAACCAACTGTGTAACCACTTTTGAAATTTACATGAATTGAAAAGAAGGATGTTGTTTCCAACGTTTGGGGAAGCCTTCAACTTTAAATGTTTAGCCGCGAAGACATTTACAATGCGGTAAAAAACGCGAAGGGACGCGAAGGAGAAAGGAAACTGAAGTTTTCCCTTATACGTTTGGATTAATACCAAATGTATGATTTAGTGCATCCCTTAATTTATCCAGGTCTGCAAATTCTCCGATTTTTTTATAAATTTCGGCTATGCGTAAGGTTGCAATATTATCAGTCATTATTACAGAGTTGCTGAGCAGACCGGAATGCTTTCCCTTTTCTGTATTAGGATCTATAAAGATACGGCTTTTGTGGCCTTTTCGCATCATGTTGGAAGTAATCATGCCAATAATCAACTGATCCAATCCTGTTTGCAAATTATCTGCTTGAAGTACAATTGCCGGGCGTTTCTTCATGGTCTGCAAATCAGAGTGGGGAAACCAAACTAAAATAATATCACCCTGTTTATAAGTTGTCATAGGCATCCATATCCGGAATATTCCAATCGTCTTCAAAGGTTGACAGACGTCTCTTCAAGTCCAATGCCTCAGCCCTGGTTAATCCTGCTTCATGTAATGTTGTTTTGCCATGCTGCACTTTTTCCCTTAAAAAATGGACAAAGTCCGCCACTTCGATAATTTTTTCTTTGGGTAAATAGACCAATTCATCGACAATTTGTTGCGCATAATCTTTTGTTTCCATGATTAAATTCTTAACAAAAAATAGAATAAAAGTCAAGCCCATATAAAGAAGATTAAAAGAGCAGCCGGGGCATAACCCCGTGATTAGCCTTACCACAACTGAAAAAAAAAAGAAAAAAAGCGCCAGGTATAAAAAACTTCTTATCCCCCCTCGCTTTGAAATCACATATTGTGATTTCAATTCTTCAAACTCTTCATCGGATAATTGGAACATGAAATCATCCGGAAACCTCTCAATATTTCGTTTAACAGTAGAGTAAGTTGATTTTTAGCCGCGAAGACATTTACAATTCGGTAAGCATTTACAATGCGGTACAAAGCGCGAAGGAAAGAAGAAGTTGGGAAGTTGAGCGGTTATGAGGTTATGAGGTTATTAGGTTAAGAAAGTGAAAGGGCGCTTTTTTACCTTCCCAACCTCTCACCTTCTCACCTTCTTCGTTTCGTCTCTTCTCTCCTTTGTGCCCCTTAGTGTATCTTCGTGGCTCAAAATAAAATAAATTGTCTATTTGTGGCTGAAACTTGAATCAAAGGAATACAAAATCGTAAAAAAAAGCTTCAAAATTGTAAAAAGTTTTTACAAAAATGAAGCCCTGGATTACAATCTTGAAGTAATTTACAACAAGATTGTAATAAAAAGCTTCAAAATTGTAAAAACTTATTACAAACATGAAGCTCCGGATTACAATTTTGAAGTAATTTACTTCAAGATTGTTAGTTCCTACTGCAAAGTTGCAGCCCCAACCTGCAGGTTTGCACCTGGCGGCTCCAGCCGCAAGCCGCAAGCTCCAGCCTGTTTCTTAGCTGGTTCTTGAAGCTTTCTACTTCTTACTGCCTCCTATGAAAATAGGTGAGTGAGTTGAGTAAGGTGAGTAGTTGAGTGGGGAACTCTCTGTGACCTCTGTGCTCTCTGTGGCTAAAATTTAAAAGTTGCATTATTGAGCTGTTTCGTTTAAAATAGGGCCATGATTAAAGATACCTTTCCATGTTTAAAAGGAGCAGCGGATGGTTAAATTTTTTACTACCGAGGGTCCGATAAAAAAAGACATCCACTATTTTATCGACCCTTTGAGCCGGATCGACCTGGACCAGGTACTTTCCCTGGTTCATTCCCAGAAATATTTTGTGCTTCATGCGCCGCGGCAAACCGGTAAAACATCATACTTATTGGCATTAATGGAATACCTGAACAAAGAGGGAAAATATAAAAGTTTATATGTGAATATAGAAGCTGCCCAGGCAGCGCGGGAGAATGTAAAAGAAGGAATACAAACGATTTTAACCGTCCTGGCCCAGGCAGCATCGATTTATCTTAAGGACTCATTTTTTAAGGACAAATGGAAACAAATTTTCCGGGAAAATGGGGAGTATAATGCGTTAAATGAAGCATTAATGCAGTGGTGTCAACACAATAAAAAACCTGTTATTCTTTTTATTGATGAAGCAGATTCCCTGGTAGGAGATACATTAATTTCGCTGCTTCGGCAATTGCGCAGTGGATATACCCTGCGTCCCCGCTTATTTCCCCAGAGTATTATCCTGTGCGGTGTTAGAGATGTACGGGATTACCGTATTCATTCGGATAAGGAAAAATCGATAATTACCGGTGGAAGCGCGTTTAATATAAAAGCGAAATCCTTGAGGTTGGATAACTTCAACCTGGAAGAGATAAAAGCGTTATACCGGCAGCATTCCCATGAAACCAATCAACCATTTAGTAACGACGTATTCCCCCTGGTATGGGATTTGACCGAAGGTCAACCCTGGCTTGTTAATGCCTTAGGATATGAAGTGTGCTTCGAAATGAAAGATGGACGGGATCGTTCCAGGGAAATTAATCTCGAAATGATCGAACAAGCAAAAGAGAATCTCATCCTGAGGCGTGACACCCACCTCGACCAATTAGCGGATAAATTAAAAGAAGCGCGCGTCCGGCGAGTAATCGAACCGATATTAGCCGGGTCCCTGGAAGCGGAAAAAATACCGGAAGATGATGTGGATTATACCATAGACCTGGGCCTGGTAAAAAAAGAACGACACATTCGCATTGCCAACCGGATTTACCAGGAAATTATTCCCCGGCAATTGACATATAGTACCCAGTTGACAATCAACCAGGAAGCTTCCTGGTATATGAAGGAAGATAGCAGCCTGGATATGGATAAACTGTTGAAGGCTTTCCAGGAATTCTTCAGGAAGCATTTTGAGAGTTGGGTCGATGGTTTCGATTATGCGGAAGCCGGTCCGCAATTGTTGTTACAGGCCTTTTTGCAGCGGATCGTCAACAGGGGCGGGCGAGTAGAACGTGAATACGGTTTAGGACGGCAGCGCACCGATTTATTGTTAATCTGGCCGTATAAAAATGGTGAAGCTGTCCAGCAAGTGGTACTGGAAATGAAGCTGCGGTACGGCAGCCTGGAAAAAACCATTGAAAACGGATTAGAACAAACCTGGGAGTATATGGATAAATGCGGAACCGGGGAAGGTTATTTATTGATATTTGACAGGTCGAAGAAGACCTCGTGGAAAGAGAAGATATTCAAAAAGGAAAAAACATTTAAAGGCACGAGAATTGGAGTTTATGGCATGTAAGGTATCCGGCAATGTTTTTGTCCGGCTAATTCTCTGACCTGGTGCTTTCTTTCCTTTGCCTGCCAACTGCCAACTGAACCGCAGACCCGCAGCAAGGTCAAATTCTTTTTAGGTGAAGGAAGCCGTGGATTTTTTTTATGTTGACAAATGCTGTTATTTTTACTATTATATGCAGAAGGAGATTGAACTGATGAACAGAAAACATGGTTTTGGGCATGGTTTTTTAAATAAAGGGACCAGTCCGTTTAATGCAGGTTGTTCAAGTATTTTTGATCTTTTCGGAACACAGAAAGGTTTTGATATATATGCTTTCCGGAAGAATTGGCTGCGAAGAAATACACGTAATTCAGTAGAATATGATTTTTTTACCACAGCCAGGGACCTTAATTTTGCTTTTAATCAATATGAAAAAGAAAACGGATAAGTCGCATAAACTCGAAATAAAGTCTGATAAATCAAAAAATACTAGAGACTCAGAGCAGTTCGGGCTTACAAAGGAAGATTTATCCCAAATCCCGGAAGATATTAGAGAAAAAATTTTCGAGATTCAAACAGCCTCTTTTTATCAGGGAACGCTTCCACCTCCCAAAAATATCGAAAGATACGAAAAGGTATTACCTGGAACTTTTAGAGAAATACTTGATTTGGCAAAAGATAATGCAAAGCATAGAAGGGAGATGGATTCAGCATCCATTGAATTGGAAAAAAAGTACCTGGAAGAAGATATAAATCTGAGAAAAAAAGGGCAAGACCGGGCTTTTTTTGTTGTCTTTATTGGATTACTTATTGTTGCTTTGTGTGCTTATCTTGGTGAAACAACCATAGGAGCGATTTTAGCCGGTACAACATTAATTGCCCTTGTACCACAGTTTGTTTCCGGTGCCAAAGATAAAAAAAAGAATTCAGGTAAGTAGTAAGTAGATTTCATTATTCCCAAAACTTCCGAACCACTGACTCCCTTCCCTCTGCCCGTCTGATTTCTTCTCTTCTCCGTTTCTCCGTTTCCTAACTTCCTTCTTTTGCCAACTGCCTACTGCCTACTGCCAACTGGCTTCGCGTCCCTTCGCGTGCCTTCGCGGCTAACCTCAACCTTTTTCTCTTCATTTATAAATGTGTACATCTTAAAACCATCATTAATACAGCCTTTCAAAAAAAAGAATAAACTATTATCAACCCGCAACAAAAATCCGGGAATTATATTATATTATCTTATCATGAATCTTAAAAAAGGAGGAAAAAACAT
>WVZO01000406.1 GCA_011772425.1 Candidatus Aminicenantota bacterium | reverse complement strand
GGTTTTTCCACCACATCGTGGCCCACATTGATAATCAGGTCCGCTTTATTAATGGCGCAGTGGAGGTAGTCGTTATCGGAAAGCGCAGCCGTTCCCAGGAACAAGGGATGTCGTTCGTCCACCACGCCTTTGCCCATCTGGGTATTAAAAAATGGGATACCAGTTTGTTCGATAAAGCGTTCCAGCGCCGCACTGGTTCGTTTTCGATTGGCACCCGCACCGATCAAAATCAGCGGCCGTTTGGACCGGTGAATCATTTCCACGGCTTCCAGTGTAGACCTTTCATCTGCATCCGGACGGCGGACCCGTTTTACCGGAAACAGCCTGTAAGCAACTTCTTCAACCGCAATATCCTCCGGGAACTCCAGGTGAACCGCACCGGGTCGCTCTTCCACTGCAAGCCGAAACGCTTCACGCACCACGGAAGGGATATTATTACCGTTAACGATCTGGCGGGTATACTTGGTGATAGGCCGCATCATGTCCACTATATCTACAATCTGGAAACGACCTTGTTTACTTTTTTTAATGGGTTTCTGCCCGGTAATCATAATCATGGGCATGGCCCCCAGTTGGGCATACGCCGCAGAGGTCACTAAATTGGTGGCCCCGGGTCCCAATGTAGATAAACATACCCCGGGCTGACCCGTCAACCGTCCATACGTGGCTGCCATAAACCCGGCTGCCTGCTCATGACGAGTCAAAACCAGTTTTATCTTTGAAACCCTTAACGACTCCAATAAATCCAGGTTCTCTTCCCCGGGTATGCCGAAAATATATTCCACTCCCTCGTTTTCAAGGGCCTTGACAAACATATCCGCTGCTTTTATCATTTTTTGTTTTGTATTTTCCTTTTTCATGGGGTACATTTTAATAGAATAAAAAGACAATGTAAAGAAAAAATTCACATCCCTCTTAACCAACCCAATGCGTATCTAAGACTCCAAGGTGAAACACAAGGAGAAATTAAGGGATCTGTAACTCAAAGTGGGCGGGAAGTGGAGAAAAAGGTGCCAGGCAAGAATGTATTGTTTTTTTATTTTCATTGTGTTATAATGAGCAATCAATGATGAGTAAAGAGCTATTTTCAATGAGTCCTTGTTTGGACGCCATGTTATCAGCGATTGATTCACTAAAAAAAGGAGGTGAATCGTGAGCAAAAAACTCAAATTGACCAAATTAACCGTATCCCATCTGGATCGAGTAAAAGCGGNNCAAGCCTGTAATGAGAATGGACATCCTTCGATATTAGAGACCATAATAAAAACACAATGTGGAGGTTGTACAGGGTAAACCTGGAGCATAAAAAAGCAAAACATCCCGGGAAAGTAATATACCACTTCTCAACGTAAAAGCCCGGACATATATCAAGGCGTCCATCACTGCCACGTTGACAGTTTTCTTGTCTTCCGAAGCAAGGTGGACGACAAACCACAAAAAATCTAAAAAAAAGGAGGTGAACCGTGAACAAAAAACTCAAATTGACCAAATTGACCGTCGCCAATTTAGATCGAGTAAAAGGAGGCAGCATTCCCTGCGCATGCCACTGGACTGTAGGTGACGGCGTCCAAATTATGGAGAATAAAACAAAAGTTACCTGTATGAACCCCTGTCCGGTACCATTCACTGAAGATCCCTGTTAACAATTAAAATTAAACACGTGTCCACACAACTATCACCCTCGCTGACATCGGGTTCGCGGGTGCTGGTTTTACATTTCGGGGTGTTTTATTTTTTATGATGCTTGCCCGGGCCTAAAGGGTAAAGGCAGTAGGGCCGGGAAAGGCTCTACTGCTTTTACCTTTTGTTTTATACCTTTAAAGGTGAAAGACAGGTGAACAATTGAAAAACATGAGCACCTTTACACTGCTGGAAAGCAAGAGACAAAATAAGTATTTCTATGACCAAAAGGCAAAAAACACCCAATGGTGCCACCCAATGCTTTATTATATATTAAAATTGCACGACAAGGGCATGGATGTAGACCAATGGTACAGAGACTTAAACAACGGTCCTGTAAAAATAGAAGGTTTCGGCACCACGTCAAAAAAAGAAATTGCCTATTACTACCGGAAATATATCCTGCTGCGGGACAACGGCTTTTTTTCCGGGATAGACACGGAACATTATTTAAGCGGAAGATTATCCGCTGATCAAATTAAATCTTCTCTGGCCAACACGAGACAGGTGACTTTCGAGGTTGTGGACTTTTGCAATCTTGAATGTGCGTACTGCACCTATGGGAAATTTTATAACAATTATGACCGGAGAGAGAAAAACAAATTGAGTACCGCTCCGGCAAAAACCTTTCTAAACTACCTGTTAGACCTAATGAACTCCCCGCTGAACGATTCTCACGGTAGGCCCTTTTACATCGGTTTTTATGGAGGGGAACCGCTGTTAAATTTTCCCTTTATCCGGGAAATCGTCGATTACGTCCGGCAATTGAAGGCTGTGCATAATCGTTTTTGCTTTAATATGACCACCAATGGTCTCCTGCTGGAAAGGTATATGGATTTCCTGGAGGAGCATGATTTTTTGTTGTTGATCAGCCTGGATGGCAATGAATATAATAATTCCTACAGGGTGTTTAAGGACGGCACACCAGCGTATCAACAGATTTTAGAAAATGTCAATGCCCTGAAAAGCAAATACCCTGAATACTTTGAATCCAGGGTCAATTTTAATGCGGTTTTTCACAACCGGAACTCTGTTTCCGACATTCACCGCTATTTTAAAACCCATTTTAATAAAGTCCCCACTATCAGTGAATTGAACCCCAGTGGAATCAGCGACTCCATGCGGGAAGAGTTCCGGAAAACCTATGCCAACATCAATGAGAATCTTTTCCAGGTGGAAGATTATTCCCTGGTGGAAAAGGATATGTTTATCCGCCTTCCCAATATCAAGGGAGTGAGCACGTTTCTCGATCAATGCAGCGGCTTTGTATTTAATGATTATAATGAGTTGTTGGCATCCGGTAATGAAGGTAAAGAGGAGGTCAGGGTTCCCACCGGCACGTGTATGCCCTTTTCCCGGAAAGTATTTATCACAGTGAAAGGGAAAATACTACCCTGCGAACAGATCGGGTACCAATACGGCCTGGGCGCTGTGGATGAAAACAACGTGGAACTGGATTTTGAAAAAATAGCCCGGACTTACAACCGATACTATGATAAATTAAAAAACCAATGCTGTACATGTGCCAATGCGGAAGCCTGCTTTCAGTGCATTTTTTATTTAAACCCGGAGAAACCCAATCCTAAATGCCTGGGGCTGTTCAATAAAGAGGAACTCTCACAATTCCTGGCTACCCAGGTCTCGTACCTGGAAGAAAATCCACATACCTATACGAAAATCATGAAAGAGGTAAGGATTGAATAAAAAACAAAAACAAAAAAAATTTTTGTTTATTCTTGATAATTATGTTCATGTGTCCCTGAAGGGAAATTCCCTGATGTTTTATAATCCCCTTACCGGGAAAATTTTGGAATACACTGGCAGTGAATCAGTAATCAAACTGGTCAAACGCCTGCAATCCCCAAAAAATCTACTGGTCATCCGTTTAACCGAAAAGGAGCTTTTAAATCCTGAAATTTCTCAATTTGTACGTGACCTGCGTGGGTATTTGATGGGAGATTTAGTAGACACCTCTATTGCAAAAGGTAACCCCATACAGATGATGCCTATGGTAAAAGTCCACAAAGATGCGGAAATAATAAAGACGTCCCCCTCCCGTTCGGTGGGGGAACACATGATGCTATACCTGGCGGAAGTTTCTATATATATTAATAACACCTGCTCCCTGGATTGCGAAATATGCGGTTCTGCTTACAAACAATTCTTATGCTGCACCCGCGCAGGAGAAAAAAGGAAAGAAGAACAGGACATTTTACTTTTAAAACACGTATTCCGGCAGTTAAAGGCTTCGCCGCTGTCCAGGGTAAATATCCTGGGAGGGGATATTTGCAAATTTTCAAAATTGGATGAACTGTCGGCAATTTTAAACGGGCAATCGCAATCCTTTAAGAAAGTATTTTATATTCATTATTTGAATCTGCTTCACCAGGAAGAAAAATTTGTGTTATTCAGGGGAGATTCCTTTTCCTTAAAGATATTGGTTACGTTTCCTGTAGAGAAAAATCAATGGAAGCGAGTACTGGAATCGCTGCAGGCAAACGGCATTGACGCTCAATTTCTTTTCATTATCTGCAGTGAAAGGGAAATCACCGAAGCAGACGAATTGGTCTCGTTGTTTCACCTGGATAATTATTCACTTCATCCCTTTTATAACGGCAGGAACTTGCTTTTTTTCCGGCAAAATATCTTTTTAGATCGGGCGGACCTCCAGGAAGCAAAGCCCACTTCCGGGGAGATTCTTGCCCGACAATTGGTGAATCCGCTCCATTTCGGAACCCTGACGGTTTTAAGTAACGGAGATATCCATGCTAACGTCAATGAGTCACGGTTGGGGACCCTCAAAAGGGACAGTATTTACGATATGGTGTATAAAGAGATGGTTCGGGGTAAAAGCTGGAGAAGGATAAGAAAAAGGATAGAGCCTTGCAAACGCTGTACTTTTGAGGCGCTGTGCCCGCCACTTTCCAATTATGAATATGCGTTGGGCAGGAACAATCTCTGCCATATCCGGGATATGGGCTAAATTTTTTATTAATGAAAAATTTTTTTGGAAATATGCACACTGACCAGCATATGGGGTGCATCCACTACCTCGGCAATTTTGAGATCTCCAGCCAGGGAGCATAACACGTAGGCTTCATTTCGGTTAAGTCCATGTTCTGCCTCGAGATAGTCCACCATGTAGGTCACCGCCTTTTTTGCGGCTGCATCCAGGGTCGTGGCAAAAGCTGTCACTGCATAATAAGTGTCTGTCTCATACTGGGGTTCCTTGAGATATCGTTTCCCTTTGATAACGTTCACTTCATAAATGATTCGCATGGGAGATTCGACAGCGGTTCCGCAGACTTCGCCCGCACCTTGTACGGAATGACAATCCCCGATAGAAAAAAGCGCGCCCTCAACAAAGACCGGGAAATAGACCGTGGTTCCCTCTGTCAGATGTGGATCGTCCATATTGCCGCCATTGACCCGGGGCGGAATCGTGGTCAGCATCTCATCGGTATCCGGAGCGACTCCCATAACCCCGGGGAAAGGCTTTAAAGGAATTGTAATTTTATCGGAAAAACGGATCGCTTTCGTATCTTTCCCCAGTTTGAACGTCCTGAGATAGGGTTCTTTGAATTCATCGACAAGCAGTCCGAATCCTGGGAAAATGCCTACCCAGCCCCAGTCGCCGATTTCAATCTTGTGAAGAGTCACGGCCAGGACATCACCGGGCTGTGCTCCTTCCACATAAACAGGACCGGTCAGCGGATGAATAGGTTCAAAATCCATTTTAGTCAAATCCTCGACACGCGATCCAGGAGTCAACTGTTTGTCGGAAGCTTCTTGGGTTTCTGCTTCAATAATGGCGCCAGAGGGCACTCTCAGCACCGGCGCAATTTTTCTGCTGAACTTGTTATGAGTCTGATCTCTTTTAAGAAAATAGTGGGGTTTCGGAGCGCGGACAACGCTTTCGCTCTCCTTATCTTGACCCGGACAGCCCCATAAAAACAGCATGACCAAAGCAATAACAACGATGATTTGAATCGAAGTAAAACGAGTGAAGTTCATTTTTTGCCTCCTAAGGCATATTATATTTGAAAATTAATCGTTAATCAATACCAGACCCTTTTAAACCGTAACGGTTTAGCTGCAAGCCCCAGCTTCAAGCCCCAGCCCATAGCTTTCAAAATAAGCAAAATAAGAAAAATAAGGGGTCAGGCAAGTAAAATCAAACCTATTGACATTCTTTTTTATTTCCTCTAACATTTGAACGTATGATCGTAATTTTTTTCTGTGATATAAACAACGCGGTATATCGCCAGGGTTAAATGAAGCAAAAAAGGAGGTTAAAATGCATAAAATCATATTTCCCATAACAGTGCCCGTTCTATTAATATTTTTTGCAGCGATGATTATGCCGGTACCGCTGGCCGCCGGAGATTACCCGGAACGGGCGTTAATTTCCGGGGTTCCCAGATATTTCCAGGAAGATATTTGTATCCTGGGATCATGTTTGGGGCAGGATTGCTTTCCTTCCGGCTGCGGACCTGTGGCTGGGGCCACAATTCTTGCCTGGTGGTCGCGGCGAGGTGTTAGTGGTCTTATGATGTCCGAGGGAGCAACCGGAGGACCGGCAACCAGAACTGCTACCGAACTTGGAAAAGGCAAATACATGGACAGAGTCACGTTTTGTAATGAAGGAACAGCGGTTGATCCTTATAAATTCCAGGAGGGCTTGCAAAAATACTTCGATGACCATTCCCCTATCGATTTTGAGGTCACCAAATATCTAATCAAGAAAGGAGGAGTCTATCGGAACCGGGAAGCAGCGAAATGGGGTGACAGTGACGATTTGTGGGATATTGTCAGAACAGAGATTACAAATGGACGGCCCATGGTATACCTCTATCGGGCCGATGGAGAAGATAAGCCAAACTACGATGGCTATAAATATACGACCCATTATGCCACTGTTGTGGGTTATGATAGTGCCAACGGCCGTAAGATTCTCATCATCCAGAATAACTGGAACACCGCACTGGGTTACATGAATGTATATGCCAGTGATGGTTCATTCTCGAATAACGAGTACCTGGAACTGGGTCACTATTCATGGTCCGGTGCATTATTAAGATATAATCTGTATACGATTCAACCGCAGGAAGACGTCAGTATGAATGGTGATTGCTCCGGCTGGCTAATGGATGAGAATTACAGTATTAAATTCACGGAGGATGATATATATTACCATGACCCGGGTGAACCCACCTGGGACGGAGACCAATCTGAATTTTTCAAACCGAATGTCACCCTTATGCGTTCCAACGGTCCGGACTGGGACAAAACCGATGAATTTATGCTAAAAGACGGGATTTGTTTTGTGGCGGTGTGGGACGATAATGATGGTGACGGCATTTACAACACAGTGGATAATTGCCCGGATACCAAGAACTCCGGTCAAGAAGATAAAGATGGTGATGGTATTGGTGATATCTGTGACCTTTCCGACCTGGCAGTGTACCTGGTTAACTCGATAACAGTCGATTGTCCCTCGAATTTGGTATGCCTGACAACCATGACCGTGGAAATAAAGAATGAAGGTACTGAGAAATCCAGTTCCTTTAAAGTAGAATGGGATATTGAAGGGAACCAATTTCTCTCGCCTGATTTTCCGGGACCTGCAGGTGCATTGAAATACCCATCCTCTTCAGCAGGGAGTCGAGTACTAAAGGCAAAGGGACCTATAATCTTCGTTAAACCTATGCCTGATATTTCCGTGCAAAAGGAAATATTGAAAATGCCCTCTGAAGAGGATACCTCATCCGATAAACTGTCACGAGAAGTCAAACTATCTGATAGGAATTTGTGGGTCCTCGGGGGGTTAGAAGTGGGAGAATCGGTTCAGTTGTCATATAGCTGGTATGTGGATAAAGAGTATTACGACGGCCTGAGCAACAAGGAATTATTCGGAGAAATCACCTGGAGTTGTTTTGCAGATTCAACAAACCGTATCAATGAGGCCAATGAGGATAACAATACCGCCGTTTCTACTCTTATCGGGAAATTATATGAGATGAAGGTGAACCCCTCATTGGCAGCGGTGGGCTCACTCATTGCCGATCTAATTAAAGAGGTCGATCACAGTGTAATTATCGATGCCATAAAAGCGATGTTCCCGGAGTTGGGGATAGAGAGTCCCATCCCTGATTTCGGTCCGTGGATCATCAAACATGATGCCGCAAGCACACAGATTTTTACCAATATTAATGAAATCCTGGTGGCAAAGCCAGCCCATTCCACTGTCGCACGGAAGCTAAAAACAGAAGCCCCCACCCCTACTCCCGGAACTGACCCTTCTGCGTTGACACAATACTACACAAAATTAGAAAACCTTTTATATAGTGTTGATCATCGCCCCAGCAGGAACCAAGTAAAGCAATTTAACTCATTAGTAAACTCTATTTTCGACTACGCTCGAGAAAGAAGAATAAGGATAAGGACAAATATTAAAAAGGCCTTTAACCTGTGGTGCCGCTTCCCTCATGAAAAACGACATAAAAGGATTACACTAGAAGCACTTAAAGCTATCAAGATACAATTGAGAATTAAAGAGTAGTATCGCGTCAATCCTGTTATTGCCTCCGGCGGCCAGGGGGGCTTTTTTGAAAAACCGCCCCCCTGGACCCCCCGAAAAACTTTTTATTAGAAGGGAAGGGGACAGGCAAGAAAATCATTTTTATTGACATTCCTATTATAAAACTGTTATAATCATCCCGTACCTTTGATGTGCTGATTTAGTAAAGTCAATTTAAAATAAAGGAGGTTAAAGGGATTCTTATGAAACAGATGAAATTTAGGAAGAAGCTAAGATTTAACAAAGAAACCATTGCCGATTTGAACATCAAAGAAATGAGTGAAGCCCATGGAGGTGGTCCTTCCCTGGCTCTGTGTTCTAACCCCTGTATACCTACGTACACGGCATGCCAGACCCAGTGCCCATCGAAAGGGTCTGAATTGTACTGCTGCCAATTTTGCTAATCGGTACAGTGGTTTATGACAAAAGGGGACGGGATTTCCCGTCCCCTTTTGCTTTAATGCGGCACAAGAGATGGTATCGGGGAAAAGGTGACAAACCAATTTTTCAATAATCCTTATAAATCAGCCACGATCTGAAAAATGGATTGATGAACTTGTATTCCTTCTGGTATCTATAAGAAAAGGAAATGAGACAGGCAAAAAATCACTTTTTTTTCTCGGCTGTGAAACTTTTTGCTCATTTTTACGTCTAATATATAGTTATATTAATCAAGGAGAAATGCCATGAAGAAAACTTTTCTGTTTGGTTTTTTGAGTCTTTTTGTCATTTTGTTTGTTTTTTCAGTTTCCAGTGTTGTTCTTGCCCTGGAAGAACCATCTCTGTTAGTGAAAAAGGACCCCAGGACCATTATATCGGACCTGGAAACCCTGATTCCCGGTTTAATGAAAAAAGCCCGGGTCCCGGGGCTGCAAATTGCCCTCATCCGTGAAGGCAAGATCATCTGGAACAGAGGCTTCGGGGTGAAAAACGCTACGACCAAAGAACCGGTAACCCAAAAAACCATCTTTGAAGCAGCGTCTCTTACCAAACCTTTTTTTGCCTATGTAGTGATGAAACTGGTGGAGGAGAAAGTCCTGGACATGGATACGCCGTTGATTACCTATCTCCCCAGGGAAGGCATTGAAAAGGAGTTGGGCCATCCCCTGGAGGAACCTGGTTTCCACAAGGACTGGTTAGAAAAAATCACTGCCCGTCACGTTCTCAGTCACTCTTCAGGCCTGCCCCACGGTGAAAGCGGGAAACCCTTTCCCCTCTTCTTTGCACCTGGCACTAAGTACAAGTATTCTGCAGTAGGCTACTACTTCCTGCAGCTGGTAGTGGAGCGTCTTAAAAAGGAAAAATTAGAGACCATTATGAAGAAGTATGCCCTGGACCCCCTGGGAATGAAAAACAGCTGCATGATCTGGAAAGAGGAGTATGAAAAAACCTCGGCCAGCGGCCATGGTTACTTTGGAAAACCGGAAGATTTTCGCAAGAGGTCACAAGCCCATTCTGCAGCCAGTCTTTACACCACCGCTGAAGACTACGCCCGTTTCGTCTGCGCGGTTATGAACGGTGAAGGGATAAAAAAGGAGACCCTCAAAAAGATGCTTACCCCGCAGATTGATGTAGACAAAGAAAAGGGACTGACCTGGAGCCTTGGTTTCGGGATGCAGACGGATGAAAATGGACCCGCTTTCTGGCAGTGGGGTGATTACGGTATCTTCAGGAACTACATCATCGCCTACCCGCAGCACAAGATCGCGGTGGTTTACCTGACCAACAGCTACTATGGTCTGAGTATTTGTCCGGACCTGGTTTCCCTCAGTATCGGCGGACAGGCACTGGGTAATGCCTTTCTGGATTATAAACATTACGATTATCCGGTTTATGAATTCGCCTGGAAGGTCAAAGAGCAAGGTCCCCAGGCAGTAAAAAAACTACTTCCCAAAATGAAGGCCCAATACCCCGATGATTTTTCCCAGAAGACTATCAGCAGCCTGGGTTCTGTCTTTACCAACGAAAAACTCTTTGATGAAGCCATTGCCCTGTATGAGTTAAATGTCAAGGAGAACCCGAAGTCTGCAAAAGCCATCAGCCAACTGGCCCGGGCTTACCTGGAGAAAGGAGACAGGGACCAGGCCAGGTTGTATTACCAGAAAGCCCTGAAAGTCAACAAAGATGAAAAATTCGATACCAAATCCATTGATTTGGCTATGGCTTACATCCAGGCCCTGGAAGAACCGAAAAAGCTCTCGAAGGATTACCTGAAAACCCTGGCCGGGGATTACGAAACACGACATGTGAAGCTCAAAAACGGCAGCCTCTATTATCTCCGGGAAGGCGCCGCCAACAAGGACTATCGCAAACTGATTGCCATGTCCAGGGACACGTTTATCGTTGAAGGACTGATCTTCTTTCGTCTGAGGTTTGAATTTGACCAGCAGGATCGGGCCACAGCGATTGTCGGTATGTATGAAGGGGGAAACCAGGACCGGACAAAGAGGGATAAATTATAGGCAAATAAATCACCTGAACACAGCCCGGACAAGCCGGAACCAAAAAGAAAATTAGCCACTAAGACACGAAGGCACCAAGGATTTTTGGAATATGGGGTCAGGTATTTTATTAGCCAGAGATGTTTCAAACCGATGAAATCCATCAATGCAATTTTTTTGCCTGTCCCTGTTTTTCTGTCCCTGTTTTTCTTAATGGCAGCGATTAACACTCCATTGACGTTCCAGTCTCACAATCACACGTGTTCTTACAACCGGTAGGGCATGTACATACTGTATAACTTCCGCCTTTCACTGTGTTCATGTCCTGACCGTTTAGCCGGCTTACTGTTTCTTTGTTCAACATAAGTCTTTTACTTACTTTTTTAGTTTTCATTTATCATTCCTCCTTTTTAAATTTTTGCCTTCTTTTTTCTCATCAACGTCCCATGCTAACAAATTCCAGGACTTTTGTCAATGGTACTTTTTATTATTTTAAGCCATCTCCCGGCATTGAAAAGGTGAAAAGGGGGTCAGGTAATCTATTTACTCTTTTCTTCTTTCAGGTCTGACTTTTTGCCTAAAACCTCCTTTTTCAGGTCTGCCTTTTTGTTAAAAATCCCTATTTTCAGGTCTTACTTTTTGCAAAAAACACCCATTTTCAGCCTTGACTTTTTGCTCGCAATAGTCTATACAATTCCTATTTACGCAGTAAAACACATCAACCAATTGGGCTGAGGAATAAAGTACCTGGCCTGTCGCTGATCATGATTGGTAAAATAAGGGGTCAGGTAATTTATTTCTCACCAAAAATTCATTCGGGAAATAAATGGATTTCGATGTAAATCATTGCAATAACCTCCTATTTCCAGTACAATATAGGAGTGCCGGAAATAAGAGTAATCAATGAATAAAACAGAAAAATTGCATTTAAGTAAAATCAGGTACCTAGACGGCACCCGGTTGAGAAATGCTATTATCGCCAGTATCGGTAACCTGGAACAGAACCTGGACCACCTGAATAAGATCAATGTTTTCCCGGTCCCTGACGGCGATACAGGCACCAACATGTTCTTGACTATGCGTCATATATCCTCTGTACTGGTTAATCTTCCCGATAGGGCAATCTCTATCGTGAGTTCACAAATGGCCGAATCTGCGTTGATGGGAGCACAGGGAAATTCGGGTGCTATCCTGGCCCAATTTTTTCACGGTTTTGCCATGGGGGTTAAAGGAAAATGGCAGCTCACCACCAGGGTTTTTGCTACTGCCGTACAAAATGCCAAAAAAGCAGCTTACTCCGCACTCACCGACCCGAAAGACGGAACCATCTTAAGCGTTATCAGCGATTGGGCCAATTTTATCCATAAAGCCTCCCAGAAAACAGAAGATTTCGTGGTCCTCCTGGAGAAGAGCTTACCAACAGCTAAAAAATCTTTAGCTGAAACCCAGAAAAAGTTAGAAGTCCTAAAGAAAGCAGGGGTGGTGGATGCCGGTGCCCAGGGATTTGTTCATTTACTGGAAGGAATCGTAAATTTTATCAATAAGGGTAGAATCAGACGCATCATAAACCTGGTTTCTCCCCTGAAACACATTACCCCGGCTGTGCCGGTAACAAAAGTGGATTCGGATATTAAGTTTCGCTATTGTACGGAATGTATAATAACAGGAGAGTCAATCGATCCGCTCCAATTAAAAACCAAACTAATGGATTTAGGTGATTCTTTGATTGTCGCCGGAGGCAACGGACGGGTTAGGGTACACATTCATACCAACACCCCCGAGACCGTGTTCGATATATTAGCATCTCATGGAGAAGTTTCATCCAAAAAAATTGATGATATGGTGCGGCAGTTTCAAGAAGCTTTTCCCCGGGCCCGGGTAGAAAGGATTGGAATTGTCACCGATTCTTCTTGCGACCTGCCCCGGGATTTCATCGTCCACCACCGGATCCATATCATCCCGGTAAGATTATCATTTGGCACACAGACATTTTTAGATAAAGTCCAGATCTCCCCCGGTGAGTTTTACGATCGACTGGCTTCATCAACCGAACTGCCCACCACGTCGCAGCCCTCGGCTGCAGATATCAGGCAGGTATTCCATGATGTGGTTCCCCAGTACGACAGGATCTTATCCATTCACCTCCCGCGCGTGACCAGCGGAACCTTCCAGGCGGTGGAAAATGCATCCCGGGAGTTTGAAAAAGGTAAAATTATTTGCATCGATGGGAAAAATATATCCTGCGGATTGGGATTGGTGGTGATGGAAGCAGCCGCGGCTGTAAAAGAAGGGCTTTCTTTCGATAAAGTCTTTCTTCGTATCCAGGAGGCCATCGAGAATGTTAATATCTTTATCATCTTGCCTACCTTAAAATACCTTGTAAGGGGGGGAAGGATAAGTAAATCAAAAGGTATCATTGGCAAAATAATTCACCTCAATCCAGTTGTGTCTTTTGACCGGGAAGGACACATTGTTTTAGCTGCCAAAGCACTTGGCGAAAAAAGTGCCCTGAAGAAATCATTAAAAATGGCTGTCAAGCAGACGCGTCAATACAAGAAGGTCAGATGGATCGTGGCCCATGTCAATGCCTACACCAAAGCCGAAATGGTGGCGGCTGAATTAGCTAAACGATTTAATATAGGCGAAGAAATTCCCATTGTAGAGGCTGCCCCTGCGCTTGGGGTTCATGCCGGTCCCGGTACAGTGGGCTTTGCATTTATCGGGATTACCCAATTACCCCAATTTTCCAAATCCAACATTCCAATATTCCATCATTCCAATCAATTGTGAGCGAAGCGAACTAAGTCCTATGCTGTCACTTATTTCAATTGCTATTCTGAGTTACCTGGCCGGCGCCATTCCCACCAGTATTATTTTATCAAAGCTGCTTCGAGGTATTGACATTCGTGACTACGGCAGCGGCAATGCCGGGGGAACCAACACCATTCGTATACTGGGATGGAAGATCGGCACCGCTGTCATATTAGTGGATGTGGGCAAAGGTGTCCTGGCAACCCTCCTGGTTTCCCGGCTGCGCATCGATTCAGTACCCCTCACCCCGGATATGTTACAAATTATTGCTGGCTCCTGTGCCATTATTGGCCACATATGGACCTTATTTGCCGGATTCAGGGGTGGGAAGGGAGTGGCCACCGGGGCAGGTATGTTATTCTCCCTGTATCCTGTGGCCGGACTGATTTGCTTGGTCATCTTTGCCAGCCTTTTACTGCTGGTAAGGATCGTATCGGTCAGCTCAATGGTTACGGCTATTTCTTTACCTATTGTTATCCTGATCATGAATAAATTTATGAATTATTCCATATCCAATGAACTTTTGTATTTTTCTATTTTTGCTGCTGCATTAATTGTATGTACCCACCGCAGTAATATCAAACGTTTAATAAAGGGAGAAGAATTACCCTTTAAAAGAATCAATTATGACAACCGGAATTTGCAATCTAATTTTAACCCCGAAGATGCACAAAGTGACACGAAGAAAAGCAGAAGTCAAGATGACAGTGGACTTAAAAAAGTCAGCAGTTGAAAAATCATGATTTCTATGCTGCAAAAAAGAAACTGCTTTTTTAATTTAAAAGAGATAAAATGCTGAATAGGGGGTCAGGTACTCTATTTCACTGGCACCTTGCCCAATTGTATTCCTCAAAGAAAATATGTGCTCAGGTAATCTATTTCTGAAACCAGTATAAAAAATAAAAACGGTAATTGATTTTTCTTTCTATTTCTGGTAAACTGAACTTTAAAAACAATGCATCTAAAGAGATTTTTTCTCTTTTACTGCAAATAATTGAGGTATATTATGCTTATTAGGTTTTCAGCAAGTAATTATTTGTCTTTCAACGAGGAAATCGAATTTTCCATGATTCCCGGAAAATCCAGGAGCCACCCTCTCCATTTGGTCAAAGGGAGTAAGCGCAGTAGTATCAACGTTCTTAGAGCAGGGGTTGTCTATGGCCCCAATGCATCGGGAAAATCAAACCTGGTTAAAGCTATGTCCTTTTCCCGTAACCTTATCGTAAACGGAACCCGACCCAAAAAACATATCCCCCGCATTCATTTTAAATTTGATACCTCTTGTGTAAATAAACCCTCCCGGTTTGAATTTGAATTCAAGCTAAAAAGAGAGGCTTATGCCTATGGCTTTGAACTGGATACCCAAAGAATCCACAATGAATGGCTGTATAGAATCACCAAAACAACCCAAAAAAAGATATTTGAACGCCAAACCCTTGATAACGGTGAAAGTAAAGTTGAGTTTGGAAAATTTCATTTTAAAGATAAACGCGAACAAAAACTGGTAATCTTAATGAAAACCCGCGAGAATCAGTTGTTTTTAACTCAAACAATTGAAGCAGGAATCAAACAATTTGAGCATATCATCAACTGGTTTCGGAAGCTTATCATTATTTTCCCGGAGGCTCACAATCATGGGTTAGAGTTTACTATTGAAAGAAATGGCATGATTCATAACCTAATGGTAGACTTTTTGAAACGTTTTGATACTGGTATTTCAGGCATCAGTCTTAAACCGATAGATTTAAAAAGCAGCGCTTCAGCCCTGCCGGAAGAAATTCAAACCCAATTGGCCGAAAAGTTAGAAACCGGTAAAACAGCCATTTTCAATGCCCCCAATAATACCCGATACCTGGTTTCAATGAATGAAAAGAATGAATTGGAAGTCTTCAAGTTGATGACCAACCATAAAATAAAAGGCAGCACTGATGAGACTTCACTGGAAATAAAAGATGAGTCAGACGGCACCCAGAGATTATTTGAATTGATTCCTGCTTTATACCTTGTTCTCAATGGAGACTACGTCTGTATCATTGACGAACTGGACCGCAGTATGCATCCCAAATTGAGTTTTTACATTTTAGAGTTGTTTTTAAATAGCCAAACAAGGCATGAAAGCCAATTAATCGTCACCACTCATGAAACCAATCTTTTAAATTTGAACTTGCTGCGCAGGGATGAGATCTGGTTTGTGGAAAAGAACAAAGATGGCGCATCGTCTGTTTATTCCCTGGAAGAATTTATTCCCCGGTATGACAGAGATGTTCGAAAAGGTTACTTATTGGGCAGATTTGGAGGAGTTCCAATTGTATATAATACTCCTTCAGAGCTTTCTAAGCTGGGGTATATCACTGGATGACACAACAAGGCAGACGTCGATTTAAACCACTATCACGACCTACTGCATATAGAGATGCCCAATTGATTATTATCGCCACTGAAGATACAAAAGCTGAGCCGAAGTATTTTAGAGATGTGGCTGCATATTACAAAAATCCTAAAGTTCATGTGGAGGTACTTACCCGCCCTACTACTGCCTCTTCACCGGAATATGTCATAAGCATGCTGGATAAATTTAAACGAAATTATCATCTTAGCAGCAGCGATGAGCTATGGATGGTTATTGATGTAGACCGATGGGGAGAAAAGAAATTAAGCATTATTGCAATGCAGTGCCGCCAGAAAAATTACTTTTTAGCCGTTAGTAATCCCAGTTCCGATTTGTGGTTCCTGCTTCACAAGAAATCAATGGATGAATATTCTGAAGAAACACAAGGAGAATTTCTAGAAAACAAAAAGACAAACAACAGAACACGACTGCAAATGGAATTGATACGGGTATTTGGAAAATTTAATAAAAAGAATTTGAATACAATGCAATTTATACCTTATGTAAACGATGCCATTAGTAGAGCAAGGAAATTGGATATCCACCCTGAACACAGGTGGCCCATTAAATTGGGTACGAGAATGTATTTATTAGCAGAGAAAATTATATGAACTCAAGCAGAAGAATTTGCATTTGTCCCCGTTTTTCCGTTTTTTTCTTTGTTGATTTTTTCCCGATAAAGCGTTAATATACCAGGAGAGATAACTCTTATCGTTTGGAGTGAATCGATTAAAGCTTTAAAGGAGTCATTATGACAACGAAGGCAGTGTCAGTAAAAGATGGGCAAGCGCAGTTCCACCGCGGAAAAATAAATGACAGGGAAAGGATGTCATTTCTCATTAAAGGGGGTCAACTGATATGTCAATAAATAATGAATCAAAGCCGGTTAAAATTTTTATCAGCTATTCTTCCAGGGACCGTGAAAAAGTAGAGAAAATCCACGGTTTTTTGAAAAAGGCTAAATTGGATGTTTGGCGCGATAAAGATAGGCTGGAAACCGACTGGTCGCGGGAAATCGCCTTCGCTTTAGCGGATGCCGATGTGCTTTGCCTGATGTGGAGCAAAAACGCCGCCAACTCCAAATACGTTCAGCATGAATGGGTGACCGCCCGGGCGCTGGAAAAGCCTGTTTACATCTGCCGCCTGGGGAAATACAGAGATTATCCCGAACCCCTGCATAACCGCCAGGATGTTTCCTTTGAAGATATCGAAGAAGGTAGTAAAGAACTCATCCGGCGGTTAAATGACAGAAATGATTTCAACGAAAGATATGAATATAACATACTGCCGAAAAACTCATATATCCCGTTTAATCCCAATCCCCACTTTACCGGCCGCCAAAGGGATTTACTGGAACTCTATTTGAAAATGATCGGCAACCTTAATAAGATCGGTATTAACCAGGTGGGCACAGTGGGTATGGGCGGGATCGGCAAAACACAATTGGCGGTGGAGTTTGCTTACCGCTTCAGCTTTGCTTTTGAGGAGGTCTTCTGGATACAGGCTGCACGACCGGAAGAATGGCGGAAAGAATTTGTCCGGTTGGCAAGAAATCGCTTGCAACTGGAAATCAAAAATCCGGAGGGCGCGGACGCTGACGAACAATTCATATACGCGTTGCAGGTTTATTTTAAAAAGGAATCGCGTAAACATACCCTGGTGATAATGGATAATGTCAGTGAGCCGCAGTTGTTAAATAATGATACGTTTCTTTTTGGAATCACGCCCTTAACTCTCGGCTGCGATTTGCTCTTTACTACCCGCCGGCACTTTCAATTGCACGGAGTTTCTGCCCAGGCGGTGGATATCCTTTCCCCGGAGGACGCTTATGATTTATTAACGGTTGTCCGCCAGCCGCAAACCCCAGCAGAGGAAGACCATGCCCTTGCCATCTGTAGTGCGGTAGGTTATTTACCATTAGCGGTTGTTTTGGCCGGTGGGTATTTAAACAAATATACCGACACCTCTTTTGCCGATTACCGAGAGGAATTAATAAAGAACAAACTGGATGTCATCGATATTGGGGAGGTCTCCCATGAAGAATTAGCCACACGTCATGCTGCCGCGATGGGTTTTACCCTGCAAGAAGATTGGAATAGGCTTACGGATGACCATGCCCGGCTTTTATTCCAATTAGCCGGCCAGTTCGGGGAAGCGGAAATTATCCCAAAAGCGCGCCTGGGACTTCTCGCCGGCATACAAGCAGGGAAAAGTAAACTGCACCGCCCGTTGGATAAAGCCTTTAATTTGCTGCACGATCTTAGTATGGTAGAAAAATTGGAGAGCGACGCCCGGGCAATTCGACTCCACCCTTTGGTGCGAGCGTTTGCGAAGGGCTTAATCGCCGAAGATGAAACAGAGGATTTTAAAACCTCTGCCGCGGAAAAATTAAAGATCGCTTATTTTAATTATACGCGCCTGAAAAGTGAATTAAACGCCCGCGGGGTAAATGCCATCATTGAGGATATGCAGACAGGTATTATATGGTGGGGATCGGCTAAAACATCCTTGAAAAAACGAAATGTACTAAAATTGTTAAATAACTTAATTGGTTTGCTCACCGGCAAAACGTATTTTAGTGGTTTAAAAGAATTAGAATTGTTGGAGGGCGCCCTGAGCCTCTCCGCCAACCAACTGAATTGCGACCCCCAGCAGTTAGCGTCCCATTTAATCGGGCGGTTGAAACTGGCAGAGGAATCCGCTCTTCAACAGCTTGCCCTTCAGGCGGAAAATGACAGTGGGGACTGCTGTCTCCGCCTGGTTTCTCCATCCCTGATTCCTCCTGGGGGACCGCTGCTGCGCACCTTAGAAGGCCATAGTAGATCTGTCAATGCGGTGGCCATCACCCCGGATGGGCAGGCGGCGGTCTCCGCTTCCTCGGACAATACCTTGAAGGTGTGGGATTTAACGAGCGGTACCCTGCGACACAGCTTAGAAGACCACATCGGCCCTGTCAAGGCGGTGGCAATCACCCCGGATGGGCAGGCGGCGGTCTCCGCTTCTTCGGACAAGACCTTGAAGGTGTGGGATTTAAAGAGCGGTACCTTGCGACACAGCTTAGTAGGCCATAGCTGGTGGGTCCAAGCGGTGGCGGTCACCCCGGATGGCCAGGCGGCGGTCTCCGCTTCTGAGGACAATACCTTGAAAGTATGGGTTCTTTCCATCGGCAAAGAGATCGGTCAATTTATCGGGGAAAGTCCCATGCATTGCTGCGCACTAGCCCCGGACAATAAAACCATTGTTGCCGGGGAAGCGTCCGGTCGGGTGCATATTTTGCGGTTGGAAGGGGTGGAGTAAAAAAGGGACAATCAAAAAACCAAAAACCTTATTATCTTTTGAAGAAAGCACCGTGCACTCCTTTTGTGCTCCGCGCCTTGGGAGATAAAAAAAAGAGAAAATCTCTTGACATTTTCGATTAATCATCTTAAACTAAGAAAGAGATTTTCGATTTATTAAACGAGGTATAAGAATGAGTACTTTTAAAGTCTCAGTTACCGCTTTTAATCCTAAAGAAGAAAAGCGCGCCACTCAGCCGATAGATGCACTGGTAGACACAGGTTCCGAACTTTCATGGCTTCCTGAAGAAATGCTGGTAAAAATAGGGATAACGCCGAGGCGAAAAAAAATTTTTATGACTGCTTCAGGTCAACGTGTTGAACGTCAGGTGGGATATGCTATTCTGCGGGCTGAGGGCTTTGAAACCATCGATGAGGTTGTCTTTGCTGAAAAAGGTGATATGATTTTATTAGGTGTCAGAACAGTTGAAGGCTTTTCTGTTATGGTGGATAACATAGGCCATCGATTGGTTGCACAAGCTTCTTTAGCATCTTCCTCGGAAATGGTTCTACAATAAAGGGACAGGCAAATGCTGCCGGCATTTTTTTTGTGTAAATGATAATGCCTTTGGCAATCATCCACCGTTAAAATAATATCTCCTTTTGTCAGTTGGTGAAAACACGTAGTGGAGTGAAGTGATCGGCCCATCCCATGAGGAATACCAGGATTCCAAAAATGGCATGAATGATACAATTTAGGAAGAAATTGCGATATTTGTGGTAAAGAATAGACAAAGCAAACCCTGCGCCCAAGCTCGTAATGGTTGCAATCCAGCTTCCAAAGATCATGTGGTAGAAAGCAAAAGAGAGGGTGTTCACTACGATTAGCAAACGAGCCTCAAAGACCTGACCATATCGAAAAAAGAAGAACGAACGAAAGAAGAATTCCTGAGCTGGGACTGAAAGAAGGGGATAAAGGAAAAGGATGATGATTAGGCGAACTAGCAGTTGTCGATCTATCCAATGAAATACAAAGAAAAGGTAAAATGCTGTTAAAATCGCAACCTCAACAATCATGAGTGCCGAAAGTCTACGAAAGCTCAGTGATGAAAGCCCAAGGGCAACTGAATCTGGCTTCTGAGCGAGAATGATGGTGAGGAGGTAAATTGCTGTGATTGTCCAGATCAGCCATCTACTCTCGACCGCAACGAATCCCAGCACAACTGATAACGGAAACGCCACGAACAGGATAGTGAACTCAATTAGTAGTGAAATCCTGTGTTTCGTTTTCAAATGGCTACTCTTTTCAGGTTTCTGGATTATCCTTGCTTCCACTTACATTGTGAATGATGTTCGGTACAAAACGCTCTGAAAAACCTGCAACGAATGACCAAAATGCCAACTTCGCAAATCAACTCGAGCGTCAATGGTCCGATATAACAATTAATATAAGAGATCTGTATTTATTAAACAACACTCTATTTATATCATATTTCAGAAAATTATACAATGCTTTTTGAAAAAATCAGAAGGTCAAAAAAATGAAAAATTCGCACTGCTTCTTCCTTCTTTTATGGGTGAAGGGGATACTTTTGTCGTTAAAATCTCACGATAGACACGTTTCAGTCACGTTCGGGAGATTATTGCTAATTTTGACCCTTGAAAAAGGCTGAAAACGCTTGTTATAATTTCCTTTTCATTTTGGCATGGTTTTACGCAGTCTGTTCTCATCAAACAACAACCGCAGGTTCCTGGTTTTTGGCTCCCAAAAACTTTTTACCAATTCTTAATTTTTTTTTTCACTCCTTTCCCACATCCAATGCACGTTTTCACCTCCACCATATTAAAATCTCAAAATTCAAAAAACCTTTTTCCCACTTTTTTCGTATATCTAACCTTAAGCTCATTCTTCAATGTGAAAATGAAAGAAAAACAAAAAAATAAACTTTCCCGCCGGGCAGCCCAAAAAGTTGACAATGCCAGCACAGAAGAACTCGCTGCTATGACGGTTAACTCGCTGGCAAATGAATTGGACGTCACACCCGAACACCTCTCCCGAACCTTTACAGCAGACTATGAATGCCATCTAAAGGATTATATCGAAGATGCAAAGATGAATAAGGCAGAAGATTTACTAAAAAACACAGACCTTCAAGTGAAAGAGATCGCTAAACGCCTGGATTACAGCAAACCCGGCTACTTTAGCGATGTTTTTAAAAAACATAAAGGCGTTTCCCCAAAAAAATACCGGGAAAACCATAACTCCCAGCCCGAAAAAGAAATCCAACCACCCAAAGAAGAAGAATCGATATGGCAAATTTTTAAAAACAAGATCATTAAATATTTTCAAGCAAAAGTTCACTATTAGCGAATTAAGCGAATTCGAAGATTTTTCATTTTTTTAACCTCCAGGGGGCTCTTTTCGAGAAAACTGCCCCCCTGGACCCCCCGCAAAAGCTTTTTATACATGGTCAGCCTGCATTACGAGGTTCTGCCATCGTGCCCCATTGGTATCATCCTTTTCTGTTCCCCTGATCTACTGACCTACTAACCCACTGACTTACTGAAATACTGACATACTGACCTTCTGGCCATCTGATCTTCGTGGTTTACACTAACAGGTAATTAAGACTCAAAATCTAAATTATAGATATATTGAGAGTGAGTAATTAAGAAAATTTAATTATTCTAAAAAAGTTACCGGTTTACCATGTGTTCCGGCAAAAATCTAAAAAATAATACCCAAATTTTTGATATCGGATACCCTAATTTTTGACATTTTAAATTCCGATATATCGGAGATTGCCAATATGCCTTCAAAAAACAGACTTCGGAATACCGAAACCTATTTTATGCATTTGCAATTGAAAAATATATTTGTTAAAATGTTACTTCTCAATAATTCGGTAGGTTATCTGTAAAATTTATCAATTATGGAGGTAAGATAATGTTAAAACGGATTAATAAGTTTTCGGCATATAAGCCCAAAGTAAGGCCGGCACTCAATGTCTGGATAGATAAGTGGGAAAGATGAGCAGTTCAATGTTCGGAATGAATCCATCACCTGTTGGGAAAAATAATCCAGCTCCTAGAACAGGCAAAACAGGTGTAGAAACAAACAAATCAGCAGTTGAAACAATCACCGCAGTTGTTGGAATAAACGAAACAGCTGTCAGAACATATAAAACAGCTCAGGGAACCAATGAAACAGCTGACAGAAGAAATATATCAGCTGTAGAAACAAATAAAACAGCTCCCGGAACAAGTGAAACAGCTTCTGAAAAAAATTTCCAGCTAGCAGAAAAAAAAATACAGCTGGTGAAAAAAAATTACAGCTGGTAAAAAAAAATTTTCAGCTATTGGAAAGAAAAAAACAGGCGCTGAAAAAAAATTACAGCTCATGGAAGAAAAAAAACAGCATGGGAAAAAAATTTTCAACAGTTGGAAAAAAAAATACAGCTGTCGGGACGGACCAAACAGCTGTAGAAAAAAATTTTCAGCTGTGGGAAAAGGAAAAAATTAAATGAAGAAGCAAAAAACAAAAACAAGGAGGTAAAATATGGCTTTTTCAAATCAGGAATTAGAAGATTATTTACTTGAGACAAGAGTGACGTTTGAAAATGTTTCGACTCATACGTCATTTAAGGCAACTATTCTCGATTTCGGTTACGATGAAAACCGAATCCTGGAAGGTGTGAATAAGCGCGTTGAAGCACAGCGTTTATTCCGCCTGTATATCGAGAAACGCCAACAGAAACTTGGATTAAAGAAAAAATTGGATGCGTTGTTTAAGGCTGTTTACGGTGAATATTCAGGCCATATCCAGCGGTTGAGGAAAGAGTTAATACTTGACGAGGAAGCAACAGAGATATTGGTGTTGAATGGCCCCCGAGACCGTACCAGGTCCGGTTTCATCGAGATGTCTACCAACTTCTATACCACTGCCATCAAAGATATCGATATGTTTAATAAGATCCAGAGATTCGGCTTTACCGTAGAAAAGCTGCAAAGCGGGCTTGACGGTGTCGAAGCATTTGCGGTTATGAACAGCCAGTATGAGAAACTAAAAGGTGAATGCCAACGTTTGGTGGTGGAACGGGATGAGGCATTCAAAGACCTGCGACGGTGGATGGCCGCATTTATCGCCACCTGCAGGGTCGCTTATAAAGATAACCTTCAAACCCTGGAAGAGGTGGGAATTTTTGTGCTCAACAGACCAAGGAAAAAGGAAAAAGTAGACGAAAATGAAAACCAAACCAATGACGCGGAAGCTCAAACTCAAACAGAAGAAGGACAGTAAGCAGTAGGCAGTTGGCAGTTGGCAAGAGGAAGAGAAGAAACTCTTCTTCTCTTCCTCTGTGTCCTCTTTTCCTCCGTGCCTTCGTGCCTTCGTGGTTTAAAAAAATAGCCGGTGAATCCAGGAGGTTTGATTGACATTCCCTTTCCCTTATGATATTCTCATCTTTAATTTTTTAAAAAGGAGAATTATCATGCCATTAAAAAACAAAATTCCGGGTATTTTTATTGTGCTTTTGGTGTTGTCTTTATGGGGTGAGGCGTTTGCCGCCGTTGATCATATTCATTTCGGTTCGAAAAATACCCCGCTGGAAGGGCTTACCATAACCTGGCAGGGGAATTACAGCCATTGTCGTATAAGATGGGGGTATACCACCTCGTATGAGCAGGAAAAAGGCGCTAAAATCGAAGGCCGCATCGAATTCGGAGATAACAAGTATTATCTCTTCGATTATACCTTCCCGGCTTTAGAACCATCAAAAGTTATTCACTACTCCTTTCAAGAATATAACGCCATTTACGACTGCTGGAGTTACACCAGTGAGTGGACCAGGGATTATACGTTTCAAACCTCTGCGGATGTGAAATCGGAACGTTTTACATTTATAGCCGGAGGTGACAGCCGGGGTGAAAACTGTTGGCTTCAGATGGAAGGTTGGCAGACGGTCGCTGAAGCACTTAAAAACACAAACGCAGATTTTTACCTGTATATGGGTGATCTGGTTATCCAGGGCGGGGATAAACAAATGTGGAATACCTGGTATGAAGCGGGAAGAAATTTTCTTTCCCAAAAACTGGTCTATTTTTCCGCGGGCAACCATGAAACCTACGGCGATCCCGAACTGTACAATTATATCAACCAGTTTGTGCTGCCGGAAAACGGGAATTTTACCGAACTCTATTACTCCTTTGAATGGGGAAACGCGGTATTCATCAACCTGGATACCAATTATGACCCGTCAAAAGAAAAAGGTCAGGCGGATATCCAGGAGCAAAACCAATGGTTAAAGAATCAATTGATCAAATACAGGGGGCTTGGAACGAAAAACTATAAAGAATGGGTCATTGTGGCATTCCACAAGCCCCTTTTTACCATCGATAAACACATGGGAGAAATGACAGGGGAAAAAGACTGTAATACCAAACCCTGTTACGATTTTACCCGGACATGGTGGATAGACCTGTTCGACAAATATGGAGTGGATGTGATTCTTAACGGTCACACTCACCTCTACATGCGTTCGGCTCCTATTTTATTGAAAGGAACCGGACCATCCGGGAAAGATATAACCTTCAATGATAAGGGTTTGCCTTCCACGCCGGTAAAAAAAGTAAAATACGGCAACAAGAAAGGCCAGGGAAGATTGCAAGTGGTGACCGGCGGGTATGGGGTTCACTTACTAACCGAAGATAAGCTAAAATATAAAGGGCAGTGGTATATTGCCAAGGATGAGCAAGGTAACGATATTTACAGGCTGGATTTTCATTATTGTGAATTCCGGGTGGCTGGAAACGTATTAGACATGACGGTAAAACGGATACCTGACAATAAAATCATCGACCAGGTTACCATAAAGCACTGAAACCCAATTGAAAAAGTCAATCAAGAATGCCATCTATCCTAAATCCACCGCCAATTTTTTCAGCCGCGAAGAACACGAAGGGACGCGAAGAAAAAGAGAAGAAAGGGAATGATATCAATGGGAAATACCCTTATGAAGCGTGGTACGATGACTGACCGTGTATGAAAAGTTTTTGGAAGTCCAGAAACCTTTTTTCAAAAAGGTTTTTGGCCGCCGGAGGCAAAAAGTTTTGATAGAGTTTTATAGGAGTTCAGGATGGGCAGGCAAAAGGTTTTTAAGTTCTTTTTCTTCATCTGCCCATCCTGTAGATAAAAATATGGTTTAGTAGATCCGCACGGAGGGCAGCAGTTTTTTTAGAGTGCCCGTGCGGTA
>WVZO01000036.1 GCA_011772425.1 Candidatus Aminicenantota bacterium | reverse complement strand
CACTGCGCCATTAATAAAGCGGACCTGATTATCAATGTGGGCCACGATGTGGTGGAAAAACCCCCGTTCTTTATGGAAGAAGGGGGAAAAGAGGTCATCCATATCAACTTTCTCTCATCTGCGGTGGATGAGGTGTACTTTCCCCAATTAAACGTGGTAGGGGATATTGCCACTACCATCAACCATTTGGGGCGGCACGTGAAAAACCAAACTCATTGGGATTTCAGTTATTACAAGATGCTGAAGAGCGAAATCGAAGCGCATATAAAAGATAAAGCCGATGAAAACCGGTTCCCCATTATTCCTCAACACCTGGTATCTGTTATCCGGGAGCTGATGCCTTCGGATGGTATTGTGGCATTGGACAACGGTGTGTACAAGATATGGTTTGCCCGCAACTATTTGAGTTATGAACCCAATACGCTTTTGTTGGATAATGCGCTGGCCTCCATGGGAGCGGGTCTGCCTTCGGCCATGGGTGCGGCTATTGTGTATCCCCACAGGAAAGTCATGGCTGTCTGCGGTGACGGCGGGTTCATGATGAATTCCCAGGAACTGGAAACCGCTGTGAGGTTGGGATTGAATATGACGGTGGTGATTTTAAACGACAGTGCCTACGGCATGATTCGCTGGAAACAATCGGATATGGGGCTTAAGGATTATGGGCTTACGTTTAACAATCCTGATTTTGTCAAATACGCGGAAAGTTACGGTGCTGTCGGCCACCGGATAGAAAAGGGTGAGGACCTGCGCACATGCCTGAGTAAATGTCTCTCAACCCCGGGTGTGCATGTGATCGATGTACCTGTGGATTATTCGGAAAATCAAAAGGTACTGATCGACGAATTGCAAGCCAAGACCTGCTCCCTCTAAGATTATGTTTCAAAAGTTCGTCATGAAATTCTGGCAATTTGTCATGCCACATTTTGTGGAAGTAATACCAATGCATTTTAAATTCGAAGCACGAAGCACGAAATACGAAACAAATTCAAATGATCAAAATTCAAAATTCAAAACAAGAACTTCAGGCGCATCAGCGTCTTTTAGAGTTCTTTAAAGATGTTTTGGACATTTGGACATTTGAATTTCGGATTTGTTTCGGATTTCGATATTCGAATTTCGGATTTAAAATTTTAATGTAAATTGCAATAAAAAATGGGCTCTTTCACTTTGCCATTTTAAGGCATCAAATTTATGAAACAGGATACTAGAAGATTTCGAAATCGGGAATTTTAAACTTATTCAACAGATAATTCAGCCGGTACTTTTGCTCAATTTCTGGTTTTCGCAGTTCAGGCGAAAGGTTCTTTAAAAAAATACTTGTTTTCAAATTTAACTCGTTATCATCTTTAAACAAATCCATCAATTTCCGGTACACGGCTTTCAACTCAACACTCTCTTTGTTTTTTAATTGTTTAAAGATGCTCTCAAACTCTTCCTTTAGTTCATTCAAATCTTCCGGGTAATGGTTGAAGAAATGTTCAATTTCCTGGAATTCTTCTTTTTCTTCTTCTTTGCTGGTATCTGTATCTTGATTTCCTGTATCGCTTCCCACCTGCAGCTGGAGAAAATTTTTAAAATTTTTTCTTACATCATACCTGAAATTGGAAAAGCCGTGGATTTTTTTATTTTTTCCCCGCCATCGTTCCACCACGGCTGTGATGGACTCCTTTACGATATGGAGTGGAATCCGTTTATGCCACCAGTTGTAAAGGGCGTCGAAGTCTTTGCTGGTTATAAAAAAAATAATCCCATGCCTGAATTGCAAGTATTGAATGATTTTAATAACATAGTCCTTATCTTCATCGGTCCGGGTGTTCATTATTTTTTTTTATTAGGGTGGGGACGCCGTCCCCCTCACGATATCGAAGATTTTCTTCAGGCCGTAATAAATTAAATCCGGTTCGTACAAGTCGACCCCTTCGATTTTGTGTTGAAAATACCGGACCAAACCGCCAGTGGCAATTACTTTGGCGTCATTGCCCACGATTTTTTTATACTCTTTGATCATATAGGTTAATCCACCGATATAGCTGTAATAAATACCGGCCTTAATATGACTTTCCGTATTGGTTCCCATGATGGATTCCGGTGTGCTGAAGTGAACCCGTCCCAGTTTGGCAGCCTTTTGGGCCAGGCTGTTAATGGAGAGTTCAATACCGGGGAAGATCGATCCTCCCAGGTATTCCATATTCCTGCTCACCACATCGAAAGTCGTGGCTGTCCCGGAATCGATAATAATAAATGGCGGGTCAAAAAAATGAAGCGCACCAATGGAATCGGCAATCCGGTCTGCTCCCATCTCCGCCGGGTTATCGATTGTCAGCTTTAAACCGGTCTCTGTGGTATGGTCGATAAATATGGGGTCTTTTTTAAAATAATCATTAATACTTTGTTTCAGCGATTCATCGACAAACGGGACCACCGAGGATACGATGACATTGGAGATGGGTCTCCTGTGTTCCTTTTTTACCAGGCTTTTTAGAAAAATAATGGAAACTTCGTCCGGGGTCATTAATTTATTTTTGGAAGCAATTTGATCTCCGTCAAAGACGGCAATCCCGGTGGATGTATTGCCCACATCAATTGTTAGTAACATCGCATTTCACTCCTTCAATACCAATGGATTTAAATGGAAATAATTAAACCAATATATATCACAGATTCACACTATTTCTCAAGGATTATCCTCCGGTTTAGCAGCCAAAATTCGTAAATAGGATATAGGAGGCTTCGATGAATAAAAAAAATTTCAAGCTTTCGATCTTACTGTTATTTTTATCCTTATGGTTATTGTCCTTTCATACCTGTTCTCTAAAAAAAAGCAAAAACGATGGGACTATTACTTTAAGACAGGCGATTGGCAATATCGTAAATCCCCGTCTCAAAGTGGGTGCTATCATAGGGGTGATTCTCAAAAATCAACGTCATGTTTTTGCTTATGGGACAAAGGAACGAAACGGTAATGAAGCACCCGACAGTAATACCGTTTTTGAGATCGGTTCAAATACCAAGACCTTTACTGCCATCATGCTGGCTGACATGCACCTCAAGGGCATTGTCAACCTGGAAGACAATGCCCAGAAGTATCTTCCCGCTGATAAGGTCACCTTACCCGTTTCCAACGGCACAAAAATCACCTTATTGCATCTCGCCACCCATACCTCCGGCATCCCCAGTATGCCCGACAATGTGGAGGAAAACCAAACCAACCCGGCTGATCCCTTTTCTACCTATACGGTTGACAACATGTACGAATTTTTAGACAATTGTACCCTTGATTTCCCCGTGGGCACCCAACACAAATATTCCAATGCCGGGATGGGTTTGCTGGGACTCATTTTAGCCCTGGCAAACGGCACATCCTATGAAGAATTGTTATTTCAGAGGATGTTGACTCCGCTGGGCATGAACAATACGTCGTTGTTTTTAACCGCTGCCCAGGGGCAGAACCTGGCAACCGGTTATGATGGTGATTTAAACCCTGTATCTACCTGGACAGCCACTGATTGTCTTCAGGGTGCGGGGTTTATCAAGAGTACC
>WVZO01000281.1 GCA_011772425.1 Candidatus Aminicenantota bacterium | reverse complement strand
ATTTTTCAATGGTTTCTTTGATCTTCATGGTTCTTATCCCCTCCCTGCAAGCCAAAGACCCGGAAATCACCATCTCCGTGGCTCCGCAATACTTATTCGAAGGCTCCAAAATCATGTTTGAGGTCAAGTACATCGACTCAAAAAGACTGCGCTGGGAATTCGGCGATGGCTCCGTCGCAATCGGCGGCCCCAAACATAACCATATTTACAAAGAAAGAGGCGTATATAAAGTAAAAGTATTTGACCTGGAAGGCAATTTCCAGGGCCCCATCGAAACACGCTTGACCATTCTAAAAGAAGGAAGAGAAATCATCCTGGAAAACCAGGTGTTTTTCCCGGGTATACCAGTTAAAGTGAGAACCAGGAAATTTATCACCCCCTCCCTGGAATGGGACCTGGGAGACGGCACAATTAAAATCGGTGGGCATTCGATTAATCATACCTATAAAACCAGCGGCACATTTACTATTAAAGTCACGGACTACGCAGGAAAAGGCCCTAAAAAAATCACCAAACCTATCACGATTACCCCGGACAACCGCTCCATTGTGCTTCCAAAGGAAATTATCGCCGGTGAACCCGTGGATATCCAGTTGAAAAATGCCGTAGGCGGCAATTTTACCTGGGAATTTTCACCAGGACAACGAGCATCCGGCCTTTTCATAAAACAAATGGCATTTCAACGACCCGGAAATGTAAAAGTCACGATAAAGGATACCACGGGCAAATATCCACCGTTAACACAGAACTTCATGGTAAAACCGGACAACCGCAAGTTAAACACATCGCTTACTTTTGCATTGCCGGAAGAATCCGTGCGGTTTGAAGCCCTTCAGTTCAGGGGGCCGGTCAAATGGGATTTCGGGGACGGCACGGTTAGAACCAGCGGTTCCAAAACCGAGACCCATCAATACAAAGAAAACGGCCGGTACACCATAACTGCCCGCGATTTCAACGGTAATAGTCCAAAGGTATTTTCACAAACCATCACGGTTAATGAATTAACCCCGGGTTTTCAAATCAATCTTTTAGAAATTGCCTTTACCAATGGCAAATATTATCAAGTGGTATCAAAGAAAAGCCCACCCCCGTTGTATTACGTAAAAATGAAAGCCGTGGGACGGGGAATCCTGAAAGGCAAATGGATAGTGGATGAACAGGTCATCGGTCTTTTTGAGGTTTTTTTGCACCAAAACAAAATCGTTGATCTCCGGGGCAACCAGGTGGTCTCCCTGCCGCTGATAGACCCTGGGATTCACCATTTTACCATTGAATTTACCAATTACGCGTTTCCCCGGACCAGCCGGATCCCTATTCTGCGGTATTTTGTCACTGAAACCGGTGCCATTGAGATACTGTCCCCTGAACCTGGTGCTAAAGTAACTGAAACAAAATCGCTGCTATTGCAGTGGAAATGGGCTTCAAAATTTAAAAAAAAGGGATACGGCTATCAACTATTGGTATCGGAAATACCGGTTCAATTCCTGACAGAGGACCAGATCATTGCCGCCTGGAAAGCAGTAGGTAATAAAAATCAATATCGCCTGGATGTATCCACCTTCAAACCGGGAACATGGGTGTACTGGCAGGTACGGGCAGTGGGACCGGATGACGAAGAAGTATTAACCACATCCGAAATCTCTTCCTTTAAATTGTCAAAGTAACTTTAAGTAAAACAGGAAATTAAAAAAGAAGCACAATAAAACGCATGGGGCAGGATAAAAACAAACGTGGTACAATGGCTTTCCGCATATGAAAAGTTTTTGCGGGGGTCCAGGGGGCAGTTTTTACAAAAAGCGCCCCCTGGTCGCCGAAGGCAAAAAAATAAATATTTTTTAACTGAGATATATTGCATTTATTTTTTATTTTGGGTATAAACCTAACATGACTATTGAAAATAAAATTGAACATAAAAGGAAGACGGAGTAAACCATGAAAATGAAACAAAAATCAATTGTTTTATTAATCGTTTTATTTTTGTTTTGCAGCGGGTGGTTCTTGCATTCCGGGTCATCTTCTTATTCTTTTTCCGGTTATCTCCCCAAGGTAGATAAGCAGAACGATTCATTGGTCATAAAAATCGATACCCTGAGAGAGCAAAATGATTTTTACATCTACTACAGGACCAAAGGTTTGAAGAATTACCAGGTTCGGAAAATGAAGACTGGCAAAGAGGGAAACGTTTACTATCAACTGTCCACGGCAAATCTTTACGGCGACACCCTTGAATACTTTATTGTTGAAAATGGTAGTAATGTATCGTACTCCAATTCAAATTCCAGTTCCAAAACAATAACCCCGGTATTTACAGTCACCCGGTTTACCGACAAAGAGTCGCCGGAAATCTACTTCCAGGACCCCGGTGCAGGGGCGAATGGAGCGGCTTCCTCCGGCTCTAAGTTTCAATTCCCGGTGAAAATAGGGGCTTCTTTATCCACTACCGCCCAGATTCACGACGACTCTGACTATCCCGGAGAGAAATTCGATGCCACTGGCAACATCCGGCTCTACAGGAATATTGTCAAAGAAAAATACCAATTTGACTTTGACACCAATTTCGCTTACATGCACCATCCCAGTGAGACGGAGAGCAAAGTAAACCTGTCGGACATGAAGGTGCAGCTCAAGACCGGCAGTCATTCCATTTCGGCCGGGGACCTATTCATCAACAGCACGGAATTTACTACTTCCTCCCTGAACCGCCGGGGCCTTCACTATGAGATGGAGGGAAAGACTCTCTACCTGGGTTCTTTCTTCACCAACTCGCAGCAGAAAACCGGGTTTGAAGGATTTGGTATTCCGCCGTCGGATGCCAATATTTTCGGCGCTGCAGCCGGCGTAAATGTCGGTACTATCCTTAAAATCAGGGGAATGTTTATAACCGGGAAAGACAGCCTGGACAGCAAAACAGTAGTGAGTTCCGAGGAAGCGTACAGGGAAGGAAGTATCTACTCTGTATGGGGTGAATTAAACCTGTTTAACAATCATTTGCAGTTAAAAGGTGAGTATGCCCACAGCAATTTTGGCCAGGGTGAAGACAGCAGCACGATTGAAAAAGAATCCGATGATGCCTGGCGTGCCGAAGCGGACTTTAATTACGGTGTGGTGACCGCCCATATGGATTACAAAAAAGTTGGAGAGAAATTTAGTTCTATCGCTAACCTTTTCCTGCAAAATGACCGGGAAGGTATCAACGGAAACATCGGGTTGATGATCAAATCTTTTTCCCTCAATCTCCGCTATAGGGATCAAAAAACCAATATAAACAGCGAGGTTCAGCCCATGCTGCACTCTAAAAATATCGGGACGGATTTTTCCTGGTTGGTGGCCAATCACCTGCAGTTAGGCGGTGAGTTTTCATTGGACAACCTGGATTACGATGAATCCACCGGGCTGTTAACCGGGTCCGAAGACATGGACACTATCCGTTATGCTGCGACCCTGGGATATATCGCCGGCAACAACAGCATTACCTTCAAACTGGGAAAAACCGAATCCAAAACCTTTACCTCCAATATTGACGGTTCGGTTTCCCTTAATTTACAACTTGGTAAATTTCTCACCTTAAATCCCACTCTCTCTTATCAATCCACTGAGAATTTTACAGACAGCAGCACCTCCAAGATATACAATGCCTATGTCAATGGAGAACTTACCTTAATCCCAGAGTTTTTTTCCCTGTCCATTTCCAGCTCCTGGACCAGGAATGACAACACCTACAGCGAAACCACCACTCTTTCAGCAGGTGGAAACCTGAATTTATACCTATCGAAACTATTTAAATATAAAATCCAGCCCACCCTGTCGCTGAGGGCGAAATACGAAGAAATGGATAACGGCAGCACCAGTAACAGCAATGTAACCCTTTATTTACAGGCTGATCTTTCATTTTAGGAGTTAGGAGGCAATACCATGAAAAAGAAAATATATATTATTACAATTGCAATGGTGGTCATGTTTGTTTTTTCAGTGCCGCAATTATTTGCCATAGAAGTCAGTCCCTCAGGGACCCACTATGTGGGAGACACGCTCTCTTTCAGACCTTCCAACAGTGCATTTGCCAGTGCCTACGATGCCAACTGGGATTTTGGTGACGGCACCACGTACAGCACAACTTCAGGGATGGAAACCGTCACCCACAGCTATTCATCCCCGGGTTCTTACACGGTGAAGGTTGTTGGACAATTTCCCACCACGTCTCCCATCACTGAGACAGTTACGGTTAGAATCGAGCAGCGGGTGGATAACCGTTACATAGAAGTGGAGCCTGACCAGCCGATTGTGGGTGAACCGGCCACGTTTAGAGCCTTTAATTTTAATACGCCTGACGGGATTGTGTGGGACATGGGAGACGGCACCATCTTGAGGGCGGTGCCTCAGCGGGGAAACTTCCGCACCAATCAACTCAATCGTCCCGGGTATAAAAAAACCCGTCGCGGAAGCATCATGGGTACCAGTGTGGTGACCCATACTTACAGCTCCCCCGGCAATTATACGGTAACAGCTTCTGATAATTACGGAGATGACAGCAACCCGGTCAGGATAAATATAACCGTACGCTTACCGGACCGGGGTATCACCTACACGCCGCTCCAGCCCCTTGCCGGTGCACCGGTTCAATTCAATGCCGTCAATTTCCTTGCCGACCAGATCGATTGGAATTTTGGCGACGGCACCACCATCACGGGAGGCAGTACCACCGTCACCCATGTGTATAACAATGCCGGTACTTACACCGTAACTGCCAGGGAGACCGACTCCCAGTACCCCCTCGTTTCAGTTAGGATTACCGTTCGCATGCCGAACCGGCAAATTATTTATCAACCCACGTCTCCGCGGGTGGATCAACCGGTTTATTTCCAGGCCCGGGAATTTATCACCAATTCCATTGACTGGAACTTTGGTGATGGCACCATGATCACCGGCGGCAGTACCACCATGACCCACCGGTTCATGACCCAGGGAACCTATACCGTTAGTGCCAAAGATTCCACTATTAACCATACTCCCGTGACTACTGTCATTACTATCTTACCGGAAAACCGGTATATTGTGGTATCCCCACCGGAAATCCGTACCAATGAAACCGTAACCGCAACCGCCTTTAATTTCAGGGGTGATTACATCCTGTGGGATTTTGGCGACGGTACCCAGCGGTCAGGTCTTCACAGCGAAACCCACCAATATACACGAGCAGGTACCTATACTATTACCGCCCAGGATGAAAACGGTGAAAGCCAGGTCAGATTCACGGCCCAGGTGATTGTCAGGGGCATTGATGACCAGGTGAACCTGGAAATCGCAGAAATCCGGTTGGACAATGGCAAATACTATAAAGTGGTTCCCAAGAACTCCAAAAACATTCGCGCCATTTTGCGCATGAAAATGAGAGGGACCGGTATCGTTTCCGGGTACTGGATCGTGGATGGTCATCCCTTTGAATTTTTCAACGAAGTGGCCTACCAGGGAGAAATCAGGGAAATCCATACCCGCCGGGTTCCAGGGCTTCCGGTCATTGACCCGGGAATTCATACCATCACCCTTCAACTGACGCGGCCCGCTGAAATTCCGGTCACCTTCCCCATATTGAAATACTTTGTCCTCCCCCATGAAAATATCCTGAAAACCCTGACCCCCCCGGATGGATTCATTGCCAAAGAGAAGGAAATCCCCGAATTTTCCTGGGAAGAACCCAAAGGCGCATCAAAATATCAAATTGCCTTTTCAAATTATCTTTATCCCATCATAAACGAGGCCTTCGGTTTAAGATGGATCAATGTGGGCACCGCTTTGAAATACACCCCTGATGAAGACACATGGAATCGCATCAAGCGCAACCGCTGGACCTACTGGAAAGTCAGGGCACTTGATACCAGCGGCAATATCGTTTCCGAAAGTGACGTCCAGGACATAAAAGTAGTGGTTGCCACAGCCAATATAAATATCCAAAAAGCAGCGGACCTGGAGGGCAATGAAATCGCCATCATCAACGGCAGCAGTATCAACACGACTAACGACGACATCCTGGTGCAGGGCAGTATTGAATACCTGGGAAATTCCCCATACCTTGTGCTGAGGGTCTACGTGGATAATCAACTGACCGATCAGTTATTGTTCAGGGATGTAAAGAAGAATGAAGTGAGATACTTTGAAACCTCCATTCCCAACAAAAAAATGAAGAGCAGAGTTTTCTTTAAGGTATTGAAGACCTCATCTCCAGCAGTCATAGTAGGAATTAAGGGTTTGATTTTGAAAAAATAGAGGAGCAGAGAGCAGGGCGTTATCACCAATAATTTTTAATTAATCATTGACTCCTATTTAAAAATTTTTATAATTGTATTAAAATAAAAGAGTAAATATGCAAGGTGATGATGTGCGGTTAAAGGTAAACGGAAATAGAACGTTTGTTCGTGTTGTACGCCGGAGGGCGACAGGTGGACACCCCTGCGATATAAAGATCACACACACCTTTGGAGGGTAAAGGAAAAATGAACGGTAATCTTTTTAAGAATATAATAAAGAAAATCAATGAAACGATTTTCAGGTTTGTCCGTCAACCGGGGTTGGGTAAAACCATATTTTTATGGTTTCTAACCCTCTCTCTTGTTCCCCTTCTCATTGCTAGTATTATCAGTTACCTGACAGCCTCCAACATTTTGAGAAACGATGCCAACCAGGCCCTGAATACTGCTTCCAGGCTTAAAATGGAGTATATCAACTCATTTTTTAACGAACGTATCAAGGAATTGAACTTACTATCGCAGCTGCATGCCAATGTCACGGATTTAAGGGAATGGATCGGAGAGATTAAGAAATCGGGTTTGCCACCGGCAGAATATATGCAGCAGTTTGATTGGTCGATATCGGTGTTTTCAATTTCACTCCAGTTGAATTTGGAAAACTTCCAGAATGCTTACAATTATCAAGATATCTATCTTCTTGATTTAGAGGGAAACATCCTCTTATCTCTCATCGATGACACAAATTGGGGGGAGAATGTATTTACCGGTAAGTATTCCAACACCCTGTTCCGGCAAGCATACGAAAAAGCCCTGGAAACAGGAGAACCTACTTTTTCGGACATTGAGTTTTTTAGCCCTGATGTGGAGGAACCCACTGGTTTCCTGATACAAGCCATGAAATATAGAGATGAGGATAAAAAGGATGCTAAATGGGAAAAAGTCGGTATGATGGTGGTCCAGATTTCCATGGAGGAAATTAACAAAATTATGCAAGAAGATACCGGTGACACCAGGACCGGTGAAACCTACCTGATCGGGAAAGACCAGCAGATGCGGTCGGCTTCACGTTTTGTCAAGGAAAAATCCGCTGTACTTAAAACCACGGTAAAAACAGAAGGGGCAAAGCGATGGTTGGACAGAGAGTCCGGGATATCCACCTATAAAAATTACCGGGACGAAGAAGTATTGGGCGTGAGCTATAACCTGGAAAGCCTTGAAAAATTGGGAGTGCGGTGGGGGCTCATTGCAGAAATCAGTAAATCCGAAGCTCTTAGTTCAGCGCGGAAGTTACGTTTAATTGTGATGTATATCGTATTTGCCACCATCGTTTTCGTATCGGTGATTTCAATTGTAGCAGCCAAACGCATTGTCCACCCCATGCTTGAGCTTTCGGAATGGGCGCAGCAGGTGGCCATCGGTGACCTTTCCCACGAAAAAATGTCATACCAGAAGAATGAAATCGGACAAACCGCTGAAAGTTTCAAACAGGTGGTGGATTCCTTCCAGGCGGTCACCAATGTGTGTGAAACCATTGCCATTGGCGACTTCACCAAAACCGTTGACATTAGAAGTGAAAAAGATGACCTGGGCAAAGCCGTCAACCAGATGAGAGACAACCTGGTAGAGGTGGTGCAGCAAGCCAACAGCATTTCTATGGGGGATTATACCGGGAAAGTAGTGCCCAAAAGCGAAAACGACATGTTGGGTATTGCCCTGGAGCGAATGACCCGAACGCTGCATGATGCAGCCATGGTGGCAGATGAAGTTTCCATTGGGGATTACTCCTTAGAAGTGGAAATAAAAGGCGAAAAGGACATGCTGGGCAAAGCCTTAAACCAGATGATTGTCCGGCTGAAGGAGTACCACACGGACAGTGAGCGGAAGATTGATTATCTCAACAATATTCCTACCCCGGTTCATGTGATTGACTCCGATTACACCATTCAATTTATCAACAAGGCAGGGGCAAACATTGCCGGCAAAACCGTTGATGAATGCATAGGGAAAAAATGTTATGGCCTGTTCAACACCACTCACTGCCAGACGCAGCGATGCCGGGCGTACCGGGCCATGAACCGGAATAAAGTATTAACCGGCGATACAGTGGCTCACCTGCCGGATAGGAATATCCCCATGAGGTATACCAGTGCCCCTCTAAAGGACAGTACCGGCAATATTATTGGTGCTATCGAATATATGGTAGACATTAGCGATGAGATGGGCGTGGTGGAACTGGCAGAAAAAATCTCCCGCGGCGACTACTCCGTAAAAGTAGAAAAACAATCCGACGAAGACCGGCTCAGCGATGCCCTCAATCGCATGACGCAATCGCTGCGGCAAGCAGTGGAGCAAAACAAACGGCAAAACTGGCTCAAAACCGGCCAAACAGAGCTCAATAACAGGATGCGGGGTGAACTGGATATACCTGAGCTCTCACAAAATATTATCAGTTTTCTCACCACTTACCTGGATGCCCAGGTGGGGCTCCTCTATTTTGCTACCAAAAAAAATACATTAAAACTGGTGGGAAGTTACGCACTGGGAAAAGAAAAAATACCCTTAAAACGATTCCGGGTGGGAGAAGGTGTCATTGGCCAGGCGGCCAAAGAGAACCGGGTCATTGAAATTACCGATATTCCAACGGATTTCATTAAAATCCGCACCGGGTTTGGAGACATATTACCCAAACATGTGATTGTTGTTCCTTTTTCCTATGAAGGTCATGTCATTGGCGTTATCGAGATTGCTTCATTATATGAAATTACAGAAATCCAGCGGGAGTTTATTATGCAGTCGCTGGAAAACATCGGGATTGCCTTAAATTCGGCGGAATCACGCCGGCAGCTGAAAGAACTGCTGCAAAAAACCCAGGAGCAAGCGGAAAAGCTGCAGCAGCAGCAAGAAGAATTGCGGCAGTCCAATGAAGAATTGGAGGGTCAGACCAAGGCATTGATTGCATCGGAGACAAACCTCCAGACCCAGCAGGAAGAATTGCGGGTTATAAACGAAGAACTTGAAGAACGGACACGAGCACTGGAGAAACAGAAAGCCGACATCCAGCAGAAAAATCTTGAACTGATGATGGCACGAAACGAGATCGAGAAAAAAGCACGGGACCTGGAAGACGTCAGCAAATACAAATCCGAGTTCCTGGCCAATATGTCACATGAACTGCGAACTCCCCTCAACAGCATTCTCATTCTATCTCAACTACTTTCCAATAACCCGGAGGGAAATCTCACCGACAAGCAGGTGGAATTTGCCAAGACCGTTCATTCCTCTGGTTCCGACTTATTGAACTTAATCAACGAGATTCTTGATCTGTCTAAGATCGAAGCCGGAATGATGGAAATCCGCATAGAGAACATTCTTTTCGATGAGCTTGTGGGTGGTCTTGAGCGGATATTCAAACCGGTGGCTGCCAATAAAGGGATTGCCTTTAATATTGAGATATCCCGGCAGGAGCTGCCGGAATCCATTGATACGGATTCACAGCGGGTGCAGCAAATTCTCAAGAACCTGCTTTCCAATGCCTTTAAATTTACCAATGAGGGTAATGTGACGCTGCGGCTTTATCGGCCCGGCAAAGAGGTGGATTTGTCGCAAAGTGGTCTTCAACCGGAAGAAGCCATAGCCATTTCTGTCAGCGATACGGGTATCGGTATACCCGATGAAAAACAGGCGGTTATTTTTGAGGCGTTTCGGCAGGAAGACGGTACCACCAGCCGCAAATTCGGTGGAACCGGCCTGGGACTTTCCATCTCCAGGGAATTGGCGTGGCTCCTGGGTGGAGAAATCTGGATGAAAAGCGAAAGCGGAAAAGGTAGTACCTTCACCCTCTACCTACCGGAAATACTGAAAGAACCCGGTAAACCAATACCTTTAGAACGTCGCAAGGCAGCCAGCAGAGCAAAAGAGACCGTGAAAGACAACCCTGATACGGCTGCGGCTGTGCCCGAGGACATACTCATGCCCACACCCATTCACAGTCAACAGCAGCAGCAGGAACCCAATGTTCCCCTTGTAGAAGTTCTCAAAGAGGAAATCCGGGACGATCGCAGATATGTAAAACCCGGGGATAAATCGCTCCTGATTATCGAAGATGACATGAATTTTTCCGAAGTTCTCCTCAACCTGGCCCAATCCAAAGGGTTTAAATGTTTGATTGCCGAAGATGGGGAAACCGGTCTTCACTTTGCCGATTTTTATAAACCCAGCGCTATTATACTGGATGTGAAACTGCCGGGAATGGATGGTTGGCAGGTACTGGACCGGCTGAAAAGCAGCCCGGAAACCCGTCATATTCCGGTTCACTTTATGTCTGCCGCAAATAAAACCGTGGATGCCATGATGAAAGGAGCCATCGGTTACCTGTCCAAGCCCATCAGCACGAAATCGTTGGATAACGCCTTTAAGAAAATAGAAGATATTATTTCAAAACCGGTAAAAAAACTCCTGGTGGTGGAAAGCGACGATATTCAAAAAAAAATCATTGTCGACCTGATAGGTACCGGCGATGTAGCAACCATAACGGTAAGCAACGGCGAAGAGGCATTAAGACTTTTAAAAAAAGGTGGTTTCGATACCATGATCATGAACCCGGAACTCAAAGATATCAATGGCTTCCAATTACTGGATAAAATATGCAAGGATAAAACCGTTTCCCAGGTACCCATTATTATCTACTCTGAAAAAGAACTCACCTCCCAGGAACAGGAAAAACTGCAAAAATACGGTCAACGAATCATTGTCAAAAACGTCAAAACCCTGGAAGGATTACTTGCAGAAACAACCCTGTTTCTCCATCGTGTCGAATCTGATATGCCTGAAGTGAAACAGCAAATATTGAGCCGGATGATCAACAAAGATTCCGTCATGACAGGGAAAAAAATCCTGATTGTAGACGATGACATGCGCAATGTATTTGCAATTACCAGTATACTGGAGGATAAGGGCATGATTACCGTGGTAGGGAAAAATGGAAAAGAAGGTGTAGAGAAAGTTTTTACCGAGCCTGATATCGACCTGATACTGATGGACATTATGATGCCAGTCATGGACGGGTATGAAGCCATGAGGATCATTCGCAACGATAAACGCTTCGAGAAACTTCCCATTATTGCCTTAACAGCCAAAGCAATGAAGGGAGACCGCAGTAAATGCGTGGCTGCCGGCGCCAGCGATTACCTGGCAAAACCAGTGGATTCCAATAAGTTGATCTCCCTTTTAAGAGTATGGCTGTATGAATGATGAATGATGAATGATGAATGATGAATGATGAATGATGAATGATGAATGATGAATGATGAATGATGAAAAAGAGGAAAAGACCAGGAAAAGCAAGGTTAACATGAGAATAAGACAACAAAAGGAAAATCAAAAAAAAAATCACACGCCTCCCCCTGATCGTATACTTGACAGCGGTTGGCGCAAAGAAAATGAAAAGATCGAATTGGATTTGCTGCTGGAAGCCATCTACCAAAAATACCATTACGATTTCAAAGAGTATTCCCGGGCTCATATTAAACGTCGATTCATGTACAGGATGCGTATAGCTAAGCTTAAAAACCTATCGGAAATGCAGCACAAAATTCTTTATAATCAATCATTCTTTGAAACCTTGCTGATGGATTTGTCCATCAATGTGACAGAAATGTTTCGGGATCCATCCTTTTACCTGGCCCTCCGCAAAAAAATAATCCCCCATTTAAAGAAGTATCCCTTCATTAAAATATGGCATGCCGGGTGTGCCAGTGGGGAAGAGGTCTATTCCATGGCTATCCTACTCAAAGAAGAAGGGCTTTTGGAAAAGACGCAAATCTATGCAACAGACTTCAATGCACTGGTTCTTAAACGAGCAAAAGACGGCATTTTCCCCATTGACCTTATAAAAGAGTATACATCCAACTATCAAAAAGCAGGTGGTGCTAACTCCTTTGCCGACTACTATACCGCTCACTTCGATTCGGTTATACTGAACTCCTCCTTAAAAGACCGCATTGTATTTGCCGATCATAACCTGGTTACAGATGGAGTCTTCGGAGAAATGAACTTAATTGTATGCCGGAATGTGCTGATCTATTTTACTAAAAAACTCCAAAATCGCGTAGTCAAGTTGTTCCTGGACAGTTTGGCATCTGCCGGATTCCTTTGCCTGGGCTCTAAAGAAAGCCTGCAATTCTCTGAATATGCCAATCAATTTAAAGTCTTCGTGGCCAAAGAGAAAATTTATCAACGAAAACCAGGATATGGAGAACATCAAGAAGGAAAGGTTTGACCATGGCGGCGAAAATTAAACCAACACCTTCGATTATTCCATATAAAGGTAGATATAAATATAAATGTATTGCCATCGGTGTCTCTGCCGGGGGGATGCATGCACTCTGCACTATTATTCCCGCACTTCCGGCTCAATTTCCCCTACCCGTGATTGTTATCCAACACCTCAGCCCACATTCGGACAATTATACCACCCGTCACCTGGATAAAATTTCCAAAATCCGGGTGAAAGAAGTAGACGAAAAGGAAAAAATATTGCCGGGTATTGTTTACATGGGTCCCCCCAATTATCATGTACTGGTAGAAGAAGATGAAACCTTTTCCCTTTCGGTGGAGGAACGGATCAATTGGGCCCGTCCGTCTATTGATGTCCTGTTTGAATCCGCTGCCGACGTATATGGCCCGGCACTTATCGGTGTTATCCTAACAGGTTCCAACAATGACGGCAGCAGAGGCTTGAAAAAAATAAAAGAAGAAGGCGGACTTACCCTGGTCCAGGACCCCCATACGGCTGAAGTGGATGGGATGCCCCTGGCAGCCATTGAAACCACAAAAGTCGATCATATCCTTAAACTGGAAGAAATCGCTCCCCTCCTGGTCAAACTAGCCAATCAAAAAGTAAAGGTAAATACCGATACCGATGCAGACACCAACACAGCGGGGACAGGAAACTTTGCATGAATCAATGGTTTGAGGTATAATAATCCCAATGGAAAACAACATTAAAATATTGCTTGTTGATGACAGGAAAGAGAACCTGGTAACATTGAAAGCCATCCTGGAGGCTCCCGGACTGGAAATTCTTACAGCAACCTCCGGCAATGAGGCGTTGGGGTTAATGCTGGAACATGAACTTGCCGTTGTTCTCCTGGACGTTCATATGCCGGATATGGATGGATTTGAAGTGGCCGAATTGATGAGACGAAAAGAGAAAACAAAGTATATTCCCATTATTTTTGTCACCGCCATCAGTAAAGATAAACAATATATATTTAAAGGGTATGAAACCGGTGCCGTGGATTACTTGTTTAAACCCCTGGACCCGGTGGTGTTAAAGAGTAAGATCAATATTTTCCTGGAGCTGTGCCGCAACAAACAAGAACTGGAAGAATCCAAACGACAGATCGAGGCAAAGAATAAACGGCTCAAGGAAATCTCCATCCGTGACGGATTAACGGGCCTCTACAATCACCTGCACTTCAAAGAAATCCTTTTGCGGGAATTCGAGCTGGCCAAACGGAATGAAACGGATATTTCCTGTTTTATGATCGACCTGGATTATTTTAAAGACGTGAATGACACCTTTGGGCATACGTTTGGGGATTTTGTCCTGGAGAGTTTTGCTGCATTGGGTAACCGGGTTATCCGAAAAACCGACGTGTTTGCCCGCTATGGTGGTGAAGAATTTGTTTTGCTCCTGCCCCATACCGGGTTGGATGGTGCCCGGGTACTGGCAGAAAAATTTCGCCAAAAAGCCGAAGCATACCTCTATCAACAAGACGGCCATTCACGCCGCGTAACCATCAGCATCGGTATTTCCTCTTACTTCTTCCACCACCCCCAAAAACCCGCCGACCTGATCTCCTTTGCCGACAAGGCATTGTACCGTGCTAAGGCCGAAGGACGGAACCAGGTACGGGTATACCTGGAAGAAGAACTGCTGAAAACAGGCACGTTGAATAAACAGCCGCCGGAAATGCTCTTCAGCCTCAGGGAACGACTAAAAAAAATATTGGAAAACACAAAAAAGAACATACTGGCCTCTTTTGAAACCCTGATTCAACACCCGGGAAATAATATCTCAGAGAACGGCAATATTAACCGTGACGGGAACAATAATTCCGAGGTCTCCATCAACCGGGAGAACAATCGCCGTATACAGGAAACCCTTGAGTTGATGGGAGAGCGGTTGGGACTGTCCCGGAACCTGGTGCAAACCTTCAAACGCGCAGCCATGCTGCATGACCTGTTCAAAACCTTCCTGGGGGATAAAACCGCTCTCAAACCCGGCCCCCTGGACAGACAGGAACAAATGGATATCGAGGATTATCCCTTCATGCTGGAGGAATTGACCCGCACATTTGACATCTTTGCCCAGGAACGGGTTATCCTTCGCTACCATCATGAAAACTACGACGGTTCCGGTTACCCGGATGGACTAAAAGGCGCAGAGGTACCCATCGGTGCCAGGCTCTTTGCCCTGGTGGATGCATTTGTAGCCATGACATCCAATCGATACTACCGGCCGGTCCTCAAACCCGAGGAAGTCGTGGATGAACTGGTAAAACAAGCAGGAAACCAATTCGATCCCATGCTGGTGAATCATCTCCTGGATATTATCAAGGAAAAGCAGCTGTTACCAGTGCCTAAAGCACGCCTCCGGGAAGCCCAAAAGAAAATCTGGTCTGAATAACATGGCCAACGTGGGTAATGGGGATAAAAAAATAACCATCGGCCGGTTTGTCCAGAAGGTTCATTCTTTCCCTGCTTTACCCACGGTAGTCTCCCGGATTATGCAAATTACTGCCAGTTCGGATGCCTCCCTGGCTGAACTGCAAAAACTCATTGAAGCAGACTCTTCACTGGCAGTAGAGATACTCAGGTGGGCTAATTCTCCGTTATTTGGCTTTCGACGCGAAGTCATTACACTCCAGCACGCCATAACCTTGATGGGGATGAGGGAAGTCAAAAACCTGGTACTGGCAAAAACCATGTTCCAGACGTTTCAGACCGCAGGAGAGTTCGATTCCTTTGCCCTCTGGAGGCATTCTTATTACGCCGGCATGGCTGCCCGAATCATTGCCAAATTATCACAAGGAAATGTTGATGTAGATGCCAACGAATGCTTTACCGCCGGCCTGATACATGATATCGGCAAATTGGTTATCTACCTGGAATTGGATGAAGAAAGCATAAAAAAACTGGAATATAACAGACCCCTGAATCCCAACATCATTGAAGAAGAAGAATCCATGATAGGAATCGGTCACGATCATCTGGGAATGCAGCTGTTGAAAAAGTGGACCTTCCCGCCAAAACTCCAAACCGCTGTGGGCTTTCATCACCACCCCGAAAACGCACCCGAAGAGAAACACTTCTCCCTTATTATTCACATCGCCGATCTCATCAGTCATCTCTACGAAGCGGAAACCCTGCAAATAGAGCAAGCGGCAGCCAATAAAACAAAGCTGGAAAAAATGCTTCTGAGGCCTGCTGCCTGTGAACTGGCCAAAAAGCAAGGCATCCCCTTAAACACCACAATGATTGAAATATTCCTGGGAAACTTAAGAATGGAAATCCAACAAGAAACCGACATCATTACCCTGCTTACAGGCAGCCAGTAACATTCAGAAGGCAGAGCACTTACTTCCTACTTCTTATTTGCCAACTGCCAACTGTCAACTGCCAACTGACCTACTTCCTCCTTTCCTGCTAAACTCTTCTATCTCGTCTTTTGCGATTTTCTTCATCTCCATCAATTTCCCAAAAATTACTTCTCTAATCACTGGAATCTTCATCAGTTGAATCAATTCAAGATACTGTTGAAAATAGTGTTCTTCTTCACCAAAGAGTAATCGAAATGCAGTTTTTAGTGCTTCCAGATCGCTGTGTAACATTTCTTCATTGCCATTGATTAACCAATCGGCATTTAATCGATATTTATTATAAAAATAGTGAATATAGGCAATACCTGGAAATGTTTTACCTTTTTCAATATTGGTGATAGTGGATTGATAGAGTTGCAATTCATTTGCCAGTTGTTTTTGGCTTTTTCCTATGGTGTGTCTGAACATTTTGAAACGCCTGCCGATCTCTTTTTTTAACGTTGAGTCATGTTTGCTTTTGGGCCTTTTTTTTCTCCTGGCGTTTTTCATGTTTGCTTTAGACGGGTGAATCGTCCAGCCCAGGCTTGATAAATCAAGCCCCTACTTCTTCTCGATCGCTGCCTGATGTGATGATCAATGTTTTTAAATCAAGAAGGTACCAAAATTCCAAGCCGTTCAAGTATTTGCAGGTTATCTTTAAAAGCAACTCGACATACTTGTTTAAGGGCCGATGCCCAGGCGAATAGGTCATCTAATGCTTTGTCTCGATCTTTTGTAGCTGTCTGGGCTTTACCTTTGGCGTCTTCTCGTTCGCTTTTCAGTTTTTCCAGTTGGTCTAAAAGTTGATCGCCAGCCTGGAGTTTTTCAAGGGTTAATCCAACTTTAGTTAATTTTTGCAGAATATTAGGATCATTTTGGGCATTCTTATAATATTGGCGTGCCTGGGATACCCAACCCTCAAATGAGTCATCTCGATCGCCTAATATACCTAACTTCGCCATCATGCCATCGAATCCTGTTAAAGCCACCTTTGACAGTTTCACATTATCCATATAATAATTGTAGGCCTCTTTCTCTTTGGCATTTAATTTCCTGGTAGCTATTAACTGGTCACCGAATAATTCTTTCCTTTTCTGGATAAGACTATCGCCAGTTGTAAACAATTGTTTTCCAAAATCAAAACTGGCGTCATCATAGCCAAAATTTAATAAAACGCTTTTAATGTCATCGGCAACCACGTTTTCGAGTAGTACGCGGGTTGACCCCATTTTTTCAGCAATTGATCGTTTTTTCTTTGCCATTTTCTTCTCCTTATTGGTCATTTTTTTTTATTTTGAGTTGATTGAAACTTATTTGTCTGTGATTAACTTCATTTATAAACGGATTCATGGTTTTTTCATTCGGTCAAAGATTTTCCCTTGCGGGTTAGTTACTTTTCCCTGCGGGTGAGTCATTTTTCCCTGCGGGTCAGTGATTTTTCCCCGCGGGTGAGTCATTTTTCCCTGCGGGTCAGTCATTTTTCCCCGCGGGTGAGTCATTTTTCCCTGCGGGTCAGTGATTTTTCCCCGCGGGTCAGCCATTTTTCCCTGCGGGTTAGTCATTTTTCCCCACTTCGGTTTAACGGTTTTATACCTTAACTTCCATTTGCAGTGGTGGGAAATCACTATCTTTGCTCCTTTCAGATCATTAATGCCTTTTTGATTATTGTTAGTGGATTCCATTTAAATCTCTTGTAATGTTGTCCTGACCAGGAAATACAGCAATATGAGCACCAGCAAAAGCAGGGGAATTTCCCATTTTTTGAATTTCTCAAACTTTTTCTCTTCAAGTTCCATGAGCCTGGGTTCTTCCAACTCGTTTTCGATTTCCTGCATCGATCTCCTCCTTCCTGGTTATTGAAAGCTTAAAACCTTTTCCAGCCATCCAGGTTCCGGTGGATATNNCCGCTTTTGTTGATTCTAACATTTTCTTTGTGAATGATTTAGAAAAGGAAATCCTGGCACCTCTCATGGTTTTGAAGGTCTTATCAATCAACTTTCTTCTTTCATGGACAGCCAATAACCGGAATTTTCTATTTTCTATCTTGATTAAAGCTCTATCTAAAAAAAACAAAAAGCTGTTGATCAGTAAGGATATTATTTCTTCGTTATCCTTCATCTGTTGTTTATTCATTTTTAACCTCTCCTATTTTTGCCACAGAGGAAGAGAGCAGGGGGCAGGGGGCAGGGAGCAGGGAGCAAAGCCAACTGCCAATTGCCAATTGCCAACTGACCTTGCGTTCCTTCGTGGCTAAAAAAACAAAAACCGTGCGGCTGCGGCCCGGATGATGCTGTAGATGAGTTAATTGGCATCGGCCCGCAGCCGGTACGGTAAAGAATTGATGTTATTACTGCTTTATCCAAGCACGAAATAAAGCAGCTTTGCTCCATCGATGCAATACGTATAACGTGCGATGTGGCCGAAGAAACAGGGCGTCCTGCAAATCCAAGGATATTCCCTGAAGCAATCGAACAGAAAAATCTAAAATATTTCACATAACCGAAACTCCTTTCCCCGGTTATTGCTGCAAATACAAGAGAGATTTTACCACTTATTTTAGGGGTTGACTCAAAGAAAACTTCCTTATATAATATGAATCCAGGGCAAAAATAATGAATATATATGGTTTCATAAGATTGGTCAGTCATGCCAATCACCTGTTTCTCCTTCCAGCCTGCAGGCTGTCAGTACCGTTTGCTTTCCGTTGTAATTTTTCATGGGCATATTATAAATTCAAAATTGTAAAATGTCAAGTTAAAAATTCAAAAAAATAAAAAAATTTAAAATGGCGAACAAAAACAAAATGGAAAGCAGCCTGGCAGCAGGCAAAGAAGATATCGGCAGCCGTCTCAAACACATCAGGAAAAAACTGGGACTAAAGCAAAAACAACTGGCAATTGAATTAAACGTGTCACCGGGAGCGCTGTGTGAAGCAGAAGCAGGCCATAATAAACCTGGATTTGACATCCTTTTCAATCTTTCAGAAGTATTCAACGTCAATATTCATTATGTTCTCCACGGCACCGGCGGGATGTTCAAACATGACAGCACTGCTTACGCATTTAAAGACTATTTCTCAGATGAACAGGTGGGGTTCCTGGAGAAGTTCCTATTTTATTATAAGGAATCCGAGCTGGTTCGTTTTTCTGTCATGGCTTATTTTAAAAAATACCTCCTGGAGAATGCAAAATTGATCGAAATGGAAATCAACCCGTCAAAGCCGGAGCAAAAAATCAAGGAACAAGAAGATGAAGAGGACAGCGTCTAGCAAAACGATTTCCCCATACCGATATATTGGAGGTGACAACCATGATCTTTCAAGCTTTTTTCTTAATGGAGTTTAAGCGATTCTTTTCCTTGCGTCGGCTAATTTTTATCCTGTTGATTTTTATTCTTTCCCTGTATTTTGTCAGACAGGGAATCGATGACCATCGGCATATGGTAAAAAGCAGCGAGGAATTCAAGGAATGCGAAGCCTTATCTTATAACCGGCTGCAAAATTATACTCAATTCAGCATTCACGGCGTGCGATTGATGTTTGTCTCGTCGCCCGCATCCATACTATTTTCACATCCGGTGATATTAGCGAATTTGTACGCGCGGTTGAACTCGGTCATCACCCTGGATATTTATAATAATTGTAAAGGTAAAACCCTTTTCTCCGGGTATTTTATTGAAAACTTGCGATTTTCCACCATTATCCTGCTGCTGGGCAGTCTTTTCGCACTCTTTTACGGATACGACACGCTGCGCACACAGGAGTATTTGCAATTCATTGCCTCTGCTTGTTTGAAAAATATCTCTAAAGAGAAAGAAAAAATTTTTTTCTCACTGGTGATTTCACGTTTTATCCTCTTACTATTGACTTTCCTGGCACTTAGCGCATCCATGATAGGCATGGTGCTGCTTTTTGGGGTTGATTTGCCGCCAGACTTTTACAATGGCTTATATGCATTCCTGGCTGCCATGATGATAATGATGCTGTTTTTCTTTCTCTCAGGCGTCCTGGTAGGCAGAATCAAAGAAAAACAGAAAGGTAAAGCGGTCCTCATCGCTGTATGGCTCGCTTTACTCTTAATCATTCCCGCTCTCTTCTCCTCTATCATGGACAAAAAAGCGCAGCAACTCTACCCCTCATATAAAATGGAATTCGAGAAACTCAAAATTATCACCGATTTTGAAAAAAGCAGTTACGATAAGGAAGGAGAATTTGATAGAACGAAATTGGAAAATTTTAGGCTTTTAGCGGAGAGTTACTGGGAAAACGAGTATTGGAAGATTCATGAATATGAAAAAAAATTGGTAACAGATATCAAAGTAACAATCGATTTTTTAAAGAATATTTTTCAATTAACACCAACAACGTTTTATTATATGACTTCTGTAGAGGGAAGCAGCCGGGGGTATGAAAATTTTATCGGTTTTTTTAACTATCTCCTGGACATGCACCCCAAAGTGGTGCGTTTCTATATCGACCAGTGTTTTAAAGATGAACCCCCGAAAATGGTGCCCTTCATTACCGGCGATGAGAACCTCTTTAAAGCCGCAAGCCGCGTCCCCCACGGTTTTATCCGGGGATTGCTGGTTAACCTGGGATACTGCCTTGTCCTCTTGTTAATCTCCTTAATAAGCTTTAGAAAGATATTCGAACCCGCCGCCCCGAAGATACTTGCCGTAAAAAATGCAATCGCGAGAATTCCCGGCATGCCTGTTAAACCCGGGGAGTTCAAGACGTTTTTACTGGCAAACCCCGGTTTTCCCGGTCAACTGTTTCAATATTATTTAAAAGAGATCGGTTCGGTTTTTGTCTGCCACTGCCGCCATATCCCCGGAGATTTGAAACCCCTGGATTTCATCCGCTTTTTTTACCGCATACTGAGGCTTCCCGGTAAGGAAAAGCAAGCCATTTTTGAACATGTTAAAATGAATGAGGTTAAAAGTAAACCGTTCCGGAAATTGAAGGATAAACAAAAGGGAGATATTTTATTGGCGATACTTTACCGGTTGAAAGGAAGAATATATATTGTGGATGATGCTTCAGCCGGGATGCCTGTTGAATTTATTATCAAGTTGAACGATTGGATGGACGGCCTGGCTAAATCAGGGGCTGCCGTGACCCACCTGACCGGCGAACCCATGGTTTCGGATGCGCGGTTCCAATCCGGCAAGGATGCTGAAGAAATAGAAAGCTGGTCCGACAGCGTGAACCGGGTAAAATCAGTAACCGGGAGGAGGAAGTGAAGAAGAAAAGAATTCATAAGGTCAGAGGGCAAAAGGACAGTTGGCAGTTGGCAGTTGGCAAGAAAAGAAGAAAAAGAAAAGATGAGAGTAGGAGAAGGGTTGACGGACAGAGGGTAGAAGATAAAGGTGCTAGAAAAAAGCTGACATAGATTAGAAGGCATAAAAAGGCGGCAAACCTCCCAGGTTTCTTCATTGACACAAACCGAAATAAGCATTATAATATTCCTTCATGGATAAAATATTTCAGGATATAACAGGTTATCAGTGCGACAAATACGGATTCATTTTTTCCCTGTCTAAAAATTTGAATAACCGGCACCCATTATTTCAAAACAATAAAATATTTTAGAAAGGTAAATCCACGATGACTGAAAAAGACCCGGTCATGGAAGAGATTGGCACCAGGCTGCAATTGATACGAAAAAAACTTGGCATGATGCAAAAAGACTTTGCCGACGAATTGGGCATATCCGGTGCCAGTCTTTCGGAAATCGAAGCCGGCAATACCAAACCCATGTTCGAGGTCTATTACAATCTCACGGCGAAATTTGACGTTAATATGTATTACCTGCTTTTTGGCATGGGCAGTATGTTTGTCAGTGGAGAGCCCGGGGATAGTTCGGAGTTTAACGAACCGGCGGAATACCGGGAATTCCTGGAAACGTTCTTAAAATACTTCAGGGAATCCCAGGTGGTGCGTTACGGCATGATGACGCATTTTGAAACGTTTTTGAGCGCAAACGAAAACTTGATCGAAAAGAATATCAAAAATAACAAATAAAGTTAGGAGGATATCATGTTATCTAAACCACAATTTGCATTTAGAGTTATTATTTTTTTATTTATTTGCTTAATGCTGACACCAAAGGTTTTTCCATATATTTTTGGGAACGGTTCAGGGGGCGGTTATGGGAATGGTGAAGGAAGTGAAGAAATCATCGGTAATTCAAATTCTACCCAAATAGAAACACTCGTTATTAAAGGTGCAGTGTATTTCCTGGATGCCAACTCGAATATTATGGCTTTTCTGAACCGTGTGGAAAAATCCGAAATTGAAAAAATGGATTTCCAGGAAGCCCAAAAGATCCTGGAATGTGCAGCCCGGAATATGCATCTTGCTGCTTCAACTTATACAGAGTTGATCCGGTTGGCGGAACAAACGCCTTATAATGAAAAGGTCATAGAAAGATTAATGGTTTTTGATTATCCAGGTTTCATGGCAAAACATGAATTAAATAGTATAATATTTAATGAAACTGAAGGTTACTTGATTACCGGGGATATTACCGGTGTGTACAAAAATATTTCCGCCAGGTTCAAAACCATCCTGGATAAAATTACGTACATAAGAGGTGAGATAAATACGGGAAAATTTCCGCCAATATCCCAGTGCTGGGAGTTGAGTGAAACATGTTATCAAACGCTTATTTTCGGGCAATATTTATCAATGGTTTTTTACAATTTAAAAAATTAGATAAAGGAGCTTAACATGAAATTAAGACAAAACTTTTCATTAAAGATTTCGATCTTGGCATCTCTTTTGTTACTTTTTAACTTAAACATTTTTTGTGTTATATTTGGAAACGGATCCGGAGGCGGCTATGGAAATGGTGAAGATAGTGAGAATAGCAGCGGGGGCAGAGTAGGAAATATTGTGATAGAGATGTACGTTATCGAAGGTGCCAGGTACTTTCTTAACGTTAACTCAGATATTATGACTTTTTTGAACCGGGTAGAGAGTACTGGATTTGCCGGGATGGATTTTGTCGAATGCCAGCAAATCCTGGACCGGGCCCTGCAAAATATGCAGTATGCCGCTGCCATCTACGACTGCCTGATCTGGCTGGCAGAAATGACCCCCTATAATGAGGAGGTCATTGCCAAATTGGCGGCTTTCGATTATACCGGTTTCATGATGGAAAAGGGATTAAACGGGAATATATTTGAAGAAGTAGAAGGGTACCTGCTTAACGGGGATATTACCGGTGTGTACAAAAATATTTCCGCCCGGTTTAAAACCATTTTGGATAAAATTACATATATAAAAGGTGATATAAATTCAGGAAAATTCCCGGCATTATCCCAATGCTGGGAGCTGAGTGAAACATGCTGTCAAACGTTACTTTTCGGACAATACGTTTCAAGGGTCTTTTACGCGATACAATGAAACTGAAAATCATGAGGAGGGGTTCCTATGTCCCATTTACGCGCCCTTTTTGTACATGAGTTCAAACGAGTATACAGTAAGAAGAATCTAATCTTTCTTGCTGTCTTAGCGGTAATATTGCTGGCCTTTATTCACAGCGGCGGCCAAAAATACAAAAAAATAAATGAAAAATCAAGACAGTTCCAGGAAGCCGAAAATGTCATGTTCTCGATGCTGCAAAATTATACCCAGGTCAGTATCCACGGGATACGGTTGTATTTTATCCCGTCGCCGTGCCTGGCATTCGCGGCCAACTCGGGATTAACCGATGGATTAAACGCCCGGCTTAACCCGGTAACCCATTTAAGCATTTACAAAAGCATGAAAAGCAATTTACAGCCTCCGTCCACCTCCCAATACTGGGATTTTTTCGGCCTTGTGCTGTTATTTGGCAGCTTTATCGCCTTATATCTTGGATTTGGCACCCTCAGGAACAAGGAGTATCTTAAATTTCTTTCCTCCAACTGGTCCTGGTCCCCCGGTAAAGTCGTTCACTGCGTGAAGGCCACCCGGTTTTTATTTATCATGCTTACCTTCCTGGTTATTTTTGGATTGGCTGTTATTGTGCTGCACATCGATAACGTCCGCTTATCCGGCGCGGATACCGGCGGTTTGCTGGGATACCTGGGAGCAGCGCTGATGATGCTGCTGTTTTTCTTCCTGGCAGGCGTGCGCATCGGGGGGAATCGAAAACGATTTAAACGGTTTTCTTCGCTGCTCCTGGTATGGGTCCTCTTAGTGTTCCTGGTACCCGGGGCGTTTAATTCCTTGATGTGGATAAATGCGGATTCCATTATCTCTGAGTATGAAACAGAGCTGAAAAAATTAAAAGTAGTAACGGATTTTGAAAAAAGTAGCTACGAAAAGGAAGGAAAATTCACAAAAGAAAAACTGGAAATTTTTAAAAAATTAGCAGAAAATTACTTTAAATATGATTATAAGAAGGTAGTAGAGATCGAGTTGCGGTTGAAGTCGGGGATTCAACGGTTAGTGGATCGTTATTTTAATTTATCCGTAATCTTTCCCACGACGTTTCACAACGTGGTATACACGGAAGTTTGCAGTTGCGGGTATATCAATCATCTAAAATTCTACCAGTACTGTATAGACAAGCATGAAGGTTATGTCAGGTTCTGGATAAACCGGGTGTTTTATCATGATCCCCACGATATGAAATCCTTTATCCGCGGCGACGATAACCTGTACCGTGCCGGGACCCGTCTGCCGGGCAATTATTTAACCGGTATCCTGGTCAACCTGGCCTGGATTCTCTTGCTGTATGTTCTCTCCTATGTCCGCTTTAAAGGCTTATTGGTGGAAATCAGCGACGATAAACCCTTAAAAGATAAAGACCGGGAATTAGAGGTTAAAAAAGGCGAAATAAATGTCCTTTACACCTTACGAACCATATTTAGAGATCAATTGTATTTAAAATTTTCCGGCCAGGTATCCAGGATTAAAAAACCCCTGGAAAGCGGTTGGCTAAAACTAACCATGGATAAGAGAGAAATCAAGGGAGATCAAGCGGTGCAGGGCTTTATTTACGTCTGCCATCCCCATGATATCCCTGATGATCTCCGGGGCATTGACCTGGTCAACTATGTGCTGGTATCCAACAACTACTCCAAAAAAGAAAGGGCCGGCATAATTTCCCAATTTAACCCGAAGCTGATGAAAAAAACCTTTGAGCAGATGGAACCGGGTGAAAGGTTCGATGTAGTGGTCAACCTGTTGTCGTTACTCAAGGGCAACCTGTTCCTGCTGCACCATACCTGTAAAGACCTGCCCCTGGATTATCATATAACGCTTAAAAAGCAGTTTGAAATCCTGAGATCAAGAGGGGCCACCGTCATCTACTTGAGTCCAGAAAAGGAAATGCCGGACACCAAAAACGAGCCGTCGCGAGACATCATGGAATTAAGCGAGTGGATGAATGAAATCCATGTAAGAGAGGGGCTCAAAAAGTAATGAATCAGGCATCAAAAGAAGAAAAGCTGAAAGATTTGGATTTAGCGGTGATAGGCCGGCGCATGAAGGAGATTCGTAAGAATTTGGGTTATAAGCAGCGGGAATTTGCTGTGGAGTTAAACATCTCTGCGGCCAGCCTGTCGGATATCGAGTCAGGCAAAGGTAAACCGCGTCATGAAGCGATTTATAATCTGGCAAAAAAATACAATGTGAATATCTATTACCTGCTGCACGGGCTTGGAGAGATGTTCATGTCGAATATCATCGAGCGCAGTATCGTGGCGGAGACCTACGGGGTGCACACGGAATTTTTGCTGAAATTTCTCACCTATTTTAAGGAATCGCCGTTGGTTCGTTATGAAATGATGAGATATTTCAGGACCTATATGATCGAAAACGAAGCCATCATAGAAAAGGACATCATGTGGACAAAAATAGAAAAAGAGAAAAAATGAAAGAAGAACTTTTGCTGCATTTAGGCAGTCGTGTAATAGAGGCACGGGGTAAACTTGGTCTCAAGCAAAAAGATTTTGCTAAAGCGCTTGGTGTGTCTGCCAGTTATTTGTCAGATATAGAACTGGGCAAAACCCGTCCCAGCTTTGATTTTTTAATATCGTGTTATAGTAAATATAAATTGAACATCAGTTGGTTACTGGTAGGCGATGGACCGATGTTTCTTGACAGGGAATCGGGCAAGAAGGTATGCGAGTATGATTTTGGGGATCAAAGCGAGGTGATGCATGAGATGCTGGGAATGATGGAGAAGTCGAAATATTGCCGTAATGTACTTGCAGCGAGTTTGCTTCGCACCTATTATGAAAACGAAACCATCATCAAACGAGACCTGAAAAGAGAGACAGACAAACTAGACTAAGGCTGTGCATTTTTCCTCATTCTGGTATTTTAGCCAATCGCAAATCGTACGCCTGGTGGTGATGAATCATTTTCGTCCGTACCTGTCGGACAATGACCAACGCATAGAAAAAGACATACGCAAAACCACGGAAGGAATCAAAGCAAAGAAATAGAAAAACAAAAAAAGTCACCAATTTTCTTGAAACCCCCGTCTTTTTGTGGTACATATAATCTTGATCTTCGCGGAGGTATCATGGCTGGAAGATTTTTGAATGCGTTGACATCAACGTCGAACAGAGAGATTGTTTTTGGGAACGGCAATCATGACATTCCACAAATCAAAATTTGTGAAGACCAATCTAGGAGGACAAGAAAAAATATGAAAAAAATATTCGTCATAATCTTTGTGTTGTGTATTCTCCCCATTCTGGTGGCCAGTAGTGTAAAAGTTATTTATATACCTGACAATATCAAGATCGAGGAGAATGCTTCAAAGGAAATACTCGTTCGCAATATGTCAGAAGTAGAAATCTATACACCTTACAGTATTTACATAATTGACGATTTTATCTATCTGTTAAATCATGATTCATCAGAAGTTATTAAATTATCATTAAAAGGTGAAATTATCGGCCGAGTTGGTAAAAAAGGGCAGGGACCACACGAATTTATGGGGCTTATTGGCATGGGCCGTTTTAAAGAAAATATCGCAATTGTAGATGCATACAAAGTATCTATTTGCACAAAGAATCTTGAGATCCTTAAAGAGTATAAAATGAAAGAAAGATTTAATGATCTTATATTAGGTAAGAACAATAGAGTCTATCTTTATGATAATGCATCAATTGATCGTTATTATTT
>WVZO01000570.1 GCA_011772425.1 Candidatus Aminicenantota bacterium | reverse complement strand
TCCGCTAAAGGAGCGAATCTCCTTTCCTGTCTCCACATCCCACAGCTTTAAGGTATTATCATATGAGGCCGATACCAGGGTTTTCCCTTGGGGCGAAAACCCGCAGCCCCTGACCGCATCTTTATGTCCGCTAAAGGAGCGAATCTCCTTTCCTGTCTCCACATCCCACAGCTTTAAGGTATGATCAGATGAGGCCGATACCAGGGTTTTCCCTTCAGGCGAAAACGCACAGGCCATTACTGCCCCGGAATGCCTGAAATTAGGGCTTCCGAAAAAGCCTATCAGCTCTTTTCCTGCAATATCGCGATAATAATTGAAATTCCTGTCCTCCGGGTGATACCCGGGGCTGTCCAGTTGTAATACATTTTCAACAACGACTTCCGCTTTCTCCTTCACGGCCTGGTGTTGGTTGAGCCACTGCTGCACCACTTCCTCTTGCACCAGTCTTAACAATAATTGCTTCCTCAATCCCACCAATTCCGAATCCCCCCTGTCAAAAGCCTTATAATCCAGGTACTCTTCCAGGAAGGTTTTCTGAGACAGCTTCAGCGGATTGTCGAACTGTTGTACCTGTTCTTTTAATTGTTCCTTATCTTCCGTCAATATAGAATCTTGCAGGTATTCATACGTCCACTGAACCGCTTTCCAGTTTCGATTCATGATGTCGATAAGGGGAGACCGCAACCGTTCGAGACGGATGGACTGAAAGGCTTTATACAGGAGCCACTCCACTTCGGCAAGGCATTTTGCCCCCTGGTGAAAAACCCGCGTTTGCGAATATTCCACTTCCGATACCAGGTCGCGGAGATTGGCCAATATATCGTACCCGGTTATCAGGCTGCTGCCTGCCGCGACGGGCAGGGTTTCCAGTTCCAGGAAAGCCTCTTTGATCATGCTCTTTCGCACCAGTTCCGCCAGGCGTTTATTGTCCTTTTGATATTGCTGTACCATGTAGTAGGCGGCCAGGAACTCCATAACCGTGGAATGAACGAATACATATTCTCTTTTTCCGGCCTGCAAAAGCAGGTGGTCCCGGTGGAACCGCTCCTTCCACTGTGCCGCCTCGGCTTCCGCGGTTTCTTTATCATAGTAATACAGGTTTTCCCGGATAAACCGGGTAAAGTAAATCATTAATGTTTCTTCATTAACAGACCGCTGCACGACCCCATCGACATCGCCGTAAAACAGATCAAAGCAAAGAGACGCCAGCGCACCATAGAAGATGCGGGTCTCTTTATGCCTGTCGAAGAAACCCGGCTCCTTGATTTCCCGGAAAAACAGTTCCAGGTTCTTAAAGGGAAAGGCCCCGGTTTTGATGTTATCCCAGACTTTTAACAGGATAAACTTCAGCAGTAAGTCGTACATGGGATAGCGGTGGTGAAACTTTTCATAAGCCTGGAAATAAGCGGTGACCAGCAGGGCAGTAATGGGGGTGGCCGCCATCTTCACTACGATTTCTTCCTTCCAGATGGCGTCGTCGAATTTTTCATAAATGGCTGAATCCGGGTCCATCAATTGCCTGGCCACGGCCCGCACCTGTTCCATGTCCAGGTTGAGCACTTTAAATACCGGTATGTTTTCTTTTGAAAAATCCCGGGAGAAATGAATGGTTTCCGAAGGGCGGGAGGTCAAATACAGGCGATTACCCTCAAACAGGGGATCCCCGTGTACGATTAAAAATAACTGTTTGATCCGTTCCCTGGTTTTAATGTCTGCCGCTTCATCCAGGGCATCCACCAGCAGGGTCAGCCGTTTTTCTTTAAAGGCCTGTTTGACTTTCTGCCCGGCATTTTGAAACTCCACCCATTGATCCGGGGTCAGTTCATAATCATCTTTTCCACCGAACAGGAATACCCAGGTCATAAATTCCAATACAGCTTCCGGGTCCGGTTCGGAAGGAGAGGCACTGTAACACGTTTTGTACCATTCATCATAAAGAGGAATATCCCTGCAGGGCACAAAAATAACCACCTGTTTGCAATTATCTGCTTTTGCTTCATTGGCGTTGAACTCTTTGAAAGCCAGGTGGCGAAGGATGGTGGTTTTACCCGCACCGGGCAGACCGAAAATAGTGCCTTTGCAGTATTTTTCATACAGGGTGTGAACATCGACCTCTTTGAACCCGGATGGGGATTTCTCTTCCATTTCCATTTCATGAAAGGGCCATTCTCTTTTCCTGTCCCACCGGCCCCTTCGTCNNTTTCCATGGGCACCGGCGGGTAAATATTCCCGAAAACAGGGATGTACTGCACGTCTTTTTCCAATTCGTTCATCCGCTGTTCCAGGAGGTTTGTGACCCCCGCCTGTTCCCGGGCAATACGCAGCCTGTAAAACGGGGGGTTCCACTCTTCGTTGTCGAATCCTTTGAAGGGTTCGTTAATGGTAAAACGGCTGGCTTCGATATTTTTTTGATTGAGCAAGGACCTGATTCCCAGGTAAAGCGGCTGCGTAACTACTAGTTCCCAGGTTTGCGCGTGTTTTTCCATGCGGAACACTTTGATACCTTCGGGGCTGACCAGGTCCACCGGTTGGTTCTCTTTCATTTGAAACTGGAAAAAACCGCTGTGGGCCACCATACGGAACCTGGACTTAAAACCGAATCGGTCTTCAGGTTTATCCCGGTCAAACAGGTCCAGCATGATATCCATGATGCCCTCAAGGTTTGCTCCGAACAAGAGGAGGGCATCGCCCATGGATTTAACTACCTGGAACCCATGTTTCTCAGCCATGGTTTTTACTTTTTCCTGGAAATAGTCGGTGTATTGCGCGGTGTATTTTTCTCCCAGTTTGGTGGCCTGGCCGGTAAAGTTCACGATATCCACCAGGGCCAATATGCCCTGTAACGTTTTAAATTCCGCCATTACCTCTCGTCCTCCTCTCCTTTTCTTTTTCCTTTTTCTTCTTCTCCTTTTCCAGGAGAAAATCTATGAAATCAGCAACTTCTCTTTTCAAGTTCTCAGGCAAAGCCTCGAATTTTCTGGCAAACTCCGCACTTTCCATATCTATTTATTTAACACAAAATCATGAATATTTCAATGGTTTTTTCATTTCGCCACAATCTTCGTGCCCTTACGAGTGTTTTCCCTTATGGCCGGGAGTGTCACCCCCTCACCGTCAGGCGTTAAGCAATCGTCCGCAGGACGCCATCTAAAACTCTCGTACCGCACGGGCATTCTGAAAAAGCTGATGCCCTCCGTGCGGATCTACTATCCCATATTTTTATCTACAGGATGGACAGGTAATAAGAAAGAACTTAGAAAACGTTTGAACCTGTCCATCCTGAACTCCTATTTAGAAATCTATCAGAACTTTTTTGTCTCCGACGGCCAGGGGCTCTTTTGAAAAACCGCCCCTGGACCCCACAAAACTTTTTATTAAAAAGGTTCTTTTTATTTTGTTTCTTTAGTGTTCCTTCGTGTCCTTTCGTGTACCTTCGCGGCTAAAACTAAGAAGCTAACATCTCCTGTATCTTCTTTATAGTCAACGGCGCCGACCCTTCATAATGATTATTGACATTCAAATATACATCAACCTTCCGCTCCTCCAACGCCTTGATAATCTCTACAATGTCCGGCAACTCCCCATCCCTGGGGTCCACTATCTGCCCCCACTTGTTGCCTGCCAATTTCTCAATCCCTTTCCTGTCCGTACCCATTAACCGGATCACAGCCAGATCACGAATATAATTGGAAAACTTATCAAAAATACTCTTAATAGGCGGCATGTAATACCCCTGCACAAATATATGATAAAGACCATAGCGGTTCAAAAACTCAAAATACCGCTCATTTAAATAATTGGGGTTCCGCGTCTCAACCGCGTAATTGTAATCCCCGGGACACTGATCGATAAATTCTCCAAACCTCTTCAAAAATTCACCCTGAGACGCCATCTTCTGCCGGTTCAAATACTCAAATTGGAACATCAATACTCCCAGATGCCCCTTCAACGGCTCAATGCGATTCAAAAACTCATTAAACCACTCCACGGAAAAAAAATAAGGATTGGCTTCCAGCGGAGCACCTTTGGGTTTCCCATGAGTATAAAAATGAGACAACGTTATACTGTTGGGAATCTTTATGGTGAATTTAAAATCCTCCGGCACAGAATTCAAATACTCGTTGACTACTTTGGGTTCAGGTAATTTCATCTTATCCTTCCCGAATAAAGACCAGAACCATTGATCTACCTCGACCGTATCAAAATGCTGCGAATATTCAGCCAGGTAATTGGCCTTGGCATCTTTAGAATACACAATGCCCTGCCATGAATCATACTTCCAACTACACGTCCCCATTCGAATTACCATATTTGCCTCCGGCGGCCAGGGGCTCTTTTTAAAAAAACCGCCCCTGGACCCCGCAAAAATTTTTTATACATGGTCAACCTGTGTTACAACGCTCCAACCATCCTGCCACATCGATGCCATTTCACTTGTTGCCATGAACACAGTACCGTAAACCGTAAGATGCCCAGGACTTCTTGTTTGGAATTTCGGTCATTGTAATTTGGAATTTGTTTGTAATTTGGAATTTGTGATTTGTAATTTTCATCCTTTACTTTCTGTCGTTTTTCTTTCCTTCGCGTTCCTTTGCGTGCCTTCGCGGTTCACTTTTTATCCAGTTCGGCACGGACAGCCAGGCCGATTTTTTCCAGGCTGTAAGGTTTTTTAATATACTGTCCGGCACCTAACCGTTGGGCTTCCTTGACCCGCTCTGTTTCAGAATAACCGCTGGTAATCAGTGCTTTTTGCCCTGGATGCAATTCAATGATTTTTTTGTAGGTATCCAGGCCATCCATGCCCGGGTCCATAATCATATCCAGGAGCACCAGGTCCACGGTATGGGTTTTTAAATATTCCACAGCCTCTTCTCCGCTGGTAGCAGTTTTAACCGAATAATTGAGGCTGGTTAACAATGTAGTAATAATCTCTAGCTGGTCCTGGACATCATCTACTACCAGTATCCGTTCATTATGGCCCACATATCTTTTAACCGGCTCGAAGGTTTTAACTTTAGAGAGGGGCTCGCGGGTCACCGGGAAATAGAGTTCAAACGTTGTCCCTTCTCCTTCAATAGTGTTAACTTCTATGTTTCCTTTATGGTATTTGACAGTACCCCAGACTACAGCCATGCCCAGGCCGGTACCCCTTCGTCCCATGACTTTTTTGGTATAAAAGGGCTCAAATATTCGTTTCAAGTCTTGGGAATGTATTCCCTCGCCGGTATCCGCTACGTTTAAAACCACGTATTCACCAATAGGTATACTAAGGTCATAACTTCTTTGAGGTTTTTCCAGGTACCGGTTGTGGGTGGCAAGCGTAACCGTTCCTTTGCCCAGTGTTGCTTCCGCTGCATTGGACACGAGATTCATTATCGTTTTTGTCAGGTGAAGTGGTGAGCCTTTAATATTCAACAAATCCGGTTCAAGATCGGTTTTGATCTCCACCTGGGGGTTATACCTTTTAAGGGTTTCAAATTCAGGTGAATTAAAGTAATTATTGATAATATCGTTTAAACTGATCACTTCAGTGGTAGGCACGCCGCGCCTGGCCAGGATTAAGAGGTCTTCTACAATAGCCGCTGCTTTTTGACCTGCTTTTTGCATGGTTATAATTGACCTGCGAAAGGGGCTGTCTTCCGACATTTTCATTAATAGTAAGTCCGGGTAGCTGACCACCGCACTCAATACGTTGTTCAAATCATGTGCCACACCACCGGCCAACCGTCCGATAGCATCCATTTTCTCCATTTGTGTCAGCCGCTTCTCCAGGTCTTTCTTTTCTTTCTCCACCAGTTTCAGGTCTGTGATGTCCAGGGCAAAACCAATAATACCAATAATATTGCCGTCGATATCTTTATAAGGAATCTTATTGACCAGGATATCCCGCCAGCCTTTACGAGTTTTTACCCGGCTGTCGATATTTAACATCGGTTTCCCGGTTTTCATCACCTCCAGGTCATCTTCCAGGAATTGCTCAGGAGTGTCCGGGAAGAGTTCGGAAAAGGTCTTACCGATTATTTTTTTAATAGGAATTCCCAGGGTTTTGGCAAATGCCTGGTTGACCCGTATGTACCGCTGTTGGGTGTCTTTATAAAAGATCATCGCCGGCGAAATGTCCAGGATGAACTGCAGTTCTTTACCTTTGGCCTCTGAAATTTTTTGTAATTCTTTGGTTTCCCGGGTACGCTGTTCGACTTTCTCTTCCATATTGGAAATAATATCGAAATAATCTTTCTTTGCTGTTTCTTTTTCTTCTACTGTCAGGTGAAGTTCATTGCGCAAATGTTTATTCTCTGTTTCCAATAGGGAAATCCGCTGTTTCAGTTTTTGGATTTCCTTACTAGTGTCTTTTTTAACCGGCATTTTATAATAATCCTTTGTTTTGCATCGTTTTTATTTCTTGCTTTACGTTCTTTAGAATAATCTCCAGGGCATGGGGTTTCACATCCATGAGTCGTAAACATTCGTTAAACAATGCACGGTCTCTGTCCGGCACGGCACCAAAACCAAAACCGTTGTTTTGACAAAAATAATCGGAAACATACAACGTGTAAACGAGTTTTGAAAACTCAAAACAGGAGTTAAGGGGGTTGTTGTGATAGCCGACAGCTGTGTTTAATTCTTCCGGGAGTCCCCAGGATGCAGTGATAGCCTCGCCTACTTGCGCGTGATCAAAGCCCCAGGTTTCACGTTCTGCGCTGGTAATATTAATGCTTTTGGTTTTTGATAATTGCAGGATGGTCCTGAAGTCATCCTGGAGAAATTGATCTTCGGCAATCATGCCGATGTCATGCAGTAAACCTGCTGCATAGGCGTTTTCACCTTTTAGACCGTACTCTCTCCTGTATATGAATTTCGCCGTTAAAGCCACAGCAACACTGTGATGCCATAAGGTCTTGCGTGAGTATTCCTCGATTCTCTCATCCCTATCGAAAATTTCACACACTTTCTGGTTTAAGGCCAATTCCTTTATGATCTCGGTTCCTATCCAGATAATGGCCTGCTCGATATCGGTAAAGGTACGGGTAAAAGAACGCGAATAATATGCAGAATTGGCGGTTTTTAATACCTTTGCTGCCAGGGGAGGATCCAGTTGGATCACTTCTTTTAGCTCCTTTACTGTTGAGCCGGGGTCGTTGATTACCCGGATGATAGCACTCACACTTTGCTTTATTGAAGAGATATCCGAGAGATTCACCATATCCACAATGTGCTGAACGTTGTCCTCTTTTTCCTCTCCAGCGACTCCATTTACTGATTCTTTTATTTCAGTTGATAAAGACATGGTCTATTTATATAAAAATGTCAACAAAATGTCAAATGTTAAATGGTTTTTATTTTGGAGTAATGAAGTAAGGCTTCTTCTCTTCAAACTTGCCAACTGCCTACTGCCTACTGTACCTGGCATGTCGGTTTTGTATCTCTTCCAGCTCCTCCCATCGTTGATACGCATGGGCCAGTTCTTGTTTGATCTCTTCCAGTCGTTTTTTTGCTTTTGCAATCATATCGCCATATCCCTCCTGTCCCTGGCGATAGAGCTCCGGGTCTGCCATTTGTTGGAATAGTTCCACTTGTTCCTGTTCCAATTCTTCGATCCGCTGAGGTATGGTTTCCAGTTCTTGTTTTTCTTTATTGGTTAGTTTGCGGGGACGGGCACGGTCAGTTGGTTCTTTTTTTTGTGCCTTTTTGGGGGGCGGGGTATCAAAATCACTGGGATGCGGCCGCTGCATCAGCCAATCATCATAACCGCCGATATATTCACTTACCTTCCCTTCCCCCTCGAAAACCAATGTGCTGGTAACCACATTATTTAAAAATGCCCGGTCGTGACTCACCAACAGCAGCGTACCTGAATAGTGCAGGAGCAATTCTTCCAGTAATTCCAGGGTTTCGATATCCAGGTCGTTGGTGGGTTCATCCATTACCAGCAAATTAGAAGGTTTGGCAAAGAGTTTTGCCAGCAGCAGCCGGTTGCGTTCACCGCCGGACAGTACTTTCACCGGGCTGCGGGCACGTCCGGGAGTAAAAAGAAAATCCTGGAGGTAACCGATCACATGTCGTGTCTTGCCATTGAGAAGAATCCTATTGCTGCCATCGGCCACATTCTCTGCTGCGCTTTTTTCATCATGCAATTGCGCCCGTAATTGGTCGAAATAAGCGATCTCCAGGTTGGTGCCCGGACGAACGTGTCCTTCCTGTGGAGTTAAATCTCCTAGCAGCACTCGCAGCAGTGTGGTTTTACCGCAGCCATTAGGGCCGATGATTCCTACCCGGTCGCCCCGCATGATGAGCGTAGTTAAACCCCCAATCACGGCTTGATCGATGTTATCATCGTAAGCAAAACGTACCTTTTCGGCATCGATAACCAGTTTCCCGGAGCGTCTGGCTTCCTGGAGGTGCATCTTTACTGTGCCTATTTGTTCTCGTCGGACACGGCGTTCTTCGCGCATTTTCAACAATGCCGCCACCCGGCCTTCATTTCGTTTACGGCGGGCCTTGATACCCTGGCGAATCCATTCTTCTTCTTTCGCCAGCTTTTTATCAAAAACCGCCCTTTGTCGGCGCTCCACCTCCAACTCAGCTTGTTTTCGTTCCAGGTACATCTCATAATTGCACTCCCAACTGGACAGTTTACCCCGGTCCAGTTCGATAATGCGGCCAGAGAGTTTCTCTACCAGCATCCGGTCGTGGGTAACAAACACCAGCGTGCCGCTGTAACGCAGTAAGAAATCTTCCAGCCAGGTAATGGCATCGATGTCCAGGTGGTTGGTGGGTTCGTCCAGTAGCAAAATATCCGGTTGGCAGACCAAGGCACGTGCCAATAATACCCGGCGTTTGAGACCAGCGGAAAGTTCCTGGAATTGGACTTCCGCAGCCAATTGCATGCGGGTAATAACCGTTTCCGCCTGGCGATGGATATCCCATCCGTCGTTGGCTTCCAACATCTTTTGCAGCTGGTCCAGTTGTTTCAACGAGGCATCATTGGTCTCTTCTACCAGGCGGATACTTAAACGGTGGTATTCGGCAGGAAGCTCACCCCGCTTACCCAACCCACTGAGCACCACATCGAAAACCGTTCCCCTTATACCTTCAGGCACTTCCTGGGTCAGCAGGGCAGTGGAGATACCTTGCTGCCGGGCAATGGTTCCGCTGTCCGGTTCCAGGTCGCCGTTGATCAACTTCAGCAATGTTGTTTTACCGGTACCGTTGCGCCCCAGCAGACAGATCCGTTCCCCCTGCTGAATTCGCAAGCTGACATTATCCAACACCAACGGACCACCAAAAGCAATGGTTACGTCCTGTAGATTGATTAGTGCCATGAGAGCCTAAAAAAATCAATTGAATGATTAGGAAACATACAAATCCGAAATCCGAATATCGAAATCCGAAACAAATCCAAATGACCAAAAGACAAATGACCGACACAAGAGGAGATTAGAGCCTTTGTTTTGAATTTTGAACATTTGAATTTTGAATTTGTTTCGAATTTCGGGCTTCGAATTTCGAATTTTCCTCACGACGAGTGGTCGTGTATGATTTTCCAATCGCTGCCGAAACGCTGGAATATCAACGTAAATAATCCTTCCTTTACTTCCATTCATCATATCTAATCTTTGCCGTTAATATATGGTCTTCCCATTTGCCGTTGATATTTAAATAATCGCGTGCAAAGCCTTCTACGGTGAATCCCAGTTTCTTGAGCAGGCGCCCGCTTCGTTCGTTGCGGGGCATGTAATTAGCCATGACGCGATGAAGTTCAAATTTTTTAAACATAAAATCAACAGCGGCTTCTAATGCTTCATGCATGATACCCAGGCCCTGGTACGTTTGGTGAACACTGTATCCCAGGAAACAGGCCTGGAAAGCGCCCCGCATAATCTCAGTGAAATTACACACCCCCACGACAGGTCCGCCGGGAGAACCCTTGAAAAATATTGCCAGTCTCACTGCTTCTCCCATAAAAAAGTCGTTTTGTCTGCGTTTGAGTTCCAGCTGCCAGAACTCGGTGGTATAGTAACCTTCCGGTCGAGAGGGTTCCCAGGGTTTGAGGTGCTCCCGGTTTTCGTTGACATAGCGAGCCATCAGTTCTGCTTCTTCCGGTTCCAGGAGACGAAGCAGCAACCGCTCTGTTGTTAGAGGTAACAGCTCACTTTTTAAATAATTCATTTTTTTATCCTTATAGTTAGCCAATAAGACTCAAAGACACGAAGGGACACAAATAGTGCCTTCGTGGCTATTTTTATTATATCCCTGCAAACAGGTCTGTCAAGGGGGGATCGTAATTCTCCTGGTAGATTTCAAATGGAATCTCTTTTATCTTAACGAATTCTTTTATCCCTGACTTTTCAATGGTTTCTTGAAACGTCCCATAACAATCCAGGGCGTCCAGGTTTTTTTCGATATCGATGGCATCCACCTGGAATACGCAGTCAATTTCCTCTTCAGTAGAACTGTTGAGACGAAAATGAGGGCTTTGTTGGGCGATTTCTTCCGTAACGGTTTGAAAAGCCAGGCGCTTTAACCATGGGTATTTTTCTTTTAATTGAATAAACACCCGTTTCACCACCGCGTGGCATACCACGTGATCGTGGAAACCGCTGATACCATGTACAGGGTAGGTCACCACCACATGCGGTTGTATTCGCTCTATTTCGTCCATAATCACGTTTTCAATTTCCCTGGGGTCCATCTCTTTGAGCCCACTGTCCGGCAGGTCCAATACAGTCATACCGCTGAGGTCCAGGGTTTTGGCCACACACTGCATTTCGTTGAATCGGACGTCCCCCATTTCTTCAATAGAATAACCGTATTTAAATCGCTGTTTGGTAGCACCACCTTTGGTCAGGGTAAGCAAATAGACTTCATGCCCCTGGCGCCGTTGTTTTGCCATAGCCCGCGCAGGCCCAAAGGATTCATCATCCGGATGAGGGTAGATATATAGTATCTTCATTTTCATTACCTCCTACACCAGACATATAAAAAATCCGAAGCACGAAATACGAAATTCGAAACAAATTCAAATGACCGAAATTCAAATGAACAAAACAAAAGAACCTGATCGTTACGAATCACGTTGTCTTTGTTTTGAATTTTGAACATTTGAATTTCGGATTTGTTTCGGATTTCGATATTCGAATTTCGAATTTTCTTTACACCGGATTTGGAATTTCAATGTAATCCGTTTGTACAACAAATTTCTCTGCAATCAATTTCTTTAACGCCAGCACACCTGGTTTCTCCGAATAATAGTGCCCCAGGTTGACAAAATTGGTACGGGTCTCATAAGAAATCGCTGGTATCTTCTCTTTGATATCGCCGCCGAAAAAAGTATCCATTCCTTTTTCAACAGCCTTTTCATAATAACCGGAGGAACCACCGGTAATGACGGCAATCTTTTTAGGAACCTCCGGGCCGTTTTCCAGTATTAAAAATCCATGCTTTTTCGATAAGGAAAAGATAGAACTTTCATCTCCGTTATTCTCGCCTGCAAATCCCTCCGGGTGCAGTTCCTTGTGAAAAATTTCCAGGATGCGATCCAGGGTGTGCCCTTTGGCGTTCTCACCCCAGGCCCCCAACTCAAAGGGTTCAATCCCTTCCGCATCGATGGACTTCAACAGCAGCGCGTTGTGACCCAACTCCAGGTGACCATCCATGGGTAAGTGAATGCCAAAAAGAGAAATGTCATGATCCAGCAGCATTTTAACCCGTTGTTTAAGCACTCCTGTTAATTTAAAGACACCTTGCTGAAAAATACCGTGATGCACGATAATGGCATCCGGTTCTTGTTCAAGGGCTTTTTCCAGGAAAGGCCGGTTAAAGGAAACACCGAAAACGATGTTTTTAATTTTCTCTTTTCCCTCCACCTGGAGCCCGTTTTCACAGTAATCGTCAAAATTCTGATATTGGTATAAATCAGCCAAAAATCGGTTTAATTCATCTCTTAAAACCATTTTATTTTAAAACCTCCTTTTCTATTTTTTCACCACGAAGCCACGAAGGACACGAAGGAGCACGAAGGAACAAAGGGTTTATTATTTATAAAAAAATTTTCTACATTTGTGGCTAAAAAAATATCCAAAAACAGCAAGCAGCATTCCCCACAGGATATATCCCAATCCGGACGCCCGCAGCCATCCCGGTTCAATACCATTCAAGATGCCTTTGGATTCCAAAAAGTAAAAAAGAATGGTACCGCAAAATCCGCATATAGACGAGAACAACACACCCCGGCGGTTTACTTTTTTCATAAACACCGCAGCCACGGGAAAAGCCACGGATGTGGTCAGTATCCCGGAAGAAAGGTAAAAAATATCCCACAGCGATTCGGTATTTAGGGCAAACAGGAAGGCCAGGAAAACCGAGCCGCCCGTGACCAGTTTGGACCATTTCTCCGCATGGGTTCGTTTGTGGATTTCGCCGATATCGTAACCCAGGCTCAGGGCCATGACATTGACGCAGGTATCGATGGTGCTCATGGCAGCCGCTACCAATCCCACGGAAAATAACACCGCCAGCCATCCCGGTGCATAAGTGGAAACCAGGGCACTGAATATGGCGTCACCTTGGTAACCGATAATCTCCGGGAACGTGCTCCCTTGCATTGGAAATATGAACAATGCAGCCGCACCGATGAACATGGGAAATAATCCCACAAAGAGAAGGCCATTAATGCCTGCCAGCAGCACGCCCCTGCGGGCAGCCCGGTCATCTTTAGCTGCCTGAACCCGCAGCCAGAGATCGGTCTCGAAAATCCAACCTGGTAAATACGCCGCCATAGTCAGCACAATCAGGACCACACCCGGTGCCCATAAATTAGACCAGGAAACACCGGATTTGGCACCTGTCACCGCTAAATCAAAAAGATTCATATCCACCCGGCTCAATCCTTTGGCAGCCAACCAGGCCATTGCCAGGATATAAAACGCTACAATAGTGTATTGCAGTTTATCCGTCATCACCACGGCCCGGAAACCACCCATGGTGGCATAAATTCCCACCACCACACTGATGATCAATATCACCCATTGAGTGGAAATACCCAACCCCGGTGCTAGCAGTATGCCTGCCACATAGATTTCAGCACCGCCCCAAACCAGGAATACGAACGCCAAAGCCAGGGCGATCATGCGTTTGCTGCCCTTGCCGAATCTCGCTGCCACCATCTCCGGCTGGCTGAAAGCTGAAAGATGATGATAACGCCTGGAAAGGTAATAAATACCCGCCAGGGCAATAAGCCAGGGAATAGTGATTAACCATACCGCACCAATGCCGTACCAGTAAAACAATTGAACCGCATAAACACAAGACCAGGAAATCGACATAAAACCGGCAGAAATAGAAAGGCCCACGGATAAACTGTTAAGACTGCGGCCCGCGGTCCAGAACTCCGCTCCTCGATCTTTCTTTATATGGGCTAACCACCCCAGGCCAAGGGTGATACATATATATAATATAAACCCAATCCAGGTCGCTGCCATGTTCATTCATTAACAATTAATAATTAATTGTCAATTTTTATTATCCTACCCACACCCATGGGGACATAATTCTTCCCATAAGCGTCCTTAAACAATTGGATGGCTTTATCGCCGGTGCAGTGGGTAGCTCCTACCTTTTGCACACCCAATTCTTTGAATTTTTTAATGATTTCTTTGACCTGGACATCTGATTTGCGCATCAGGTGAAACCCACCAAATACCATGTAGATTTTTTTATTGCGCAGGGTTTTGGATTTCTCCACAATTTTGGCGATATTGGGATGCGCACATCCGGTGATTACCACCAGACCTTTGGCAGTATCGACGATCAGTGACTGCTCGTTAAATGGTCCTTGTATCTCACCAGTGGACCAGGCCCCTTTACAAATTTCCAGGGGTTGAGCCACAGCGATCATTTTTGCTTTAAATTTTTCGATTCTGGCTGCCCATTCTTTTGAAGCCGATACCGGTATATAAACCGAAACCTTAGGATTAATTCCCAAGAAAGTTAAAAGACCTCCGGTATGATCCCCATGATTATGCGAAATTACTACGGATTCTACCTTTTTGGGTTCCACGTTCGAGCGTTTGATATTATTAAGAAACACATCACTTTTAGTACCCGTATCAAAGAGAATGGTTTTTTCCGTGCCTTCAATCAAGCAGGCAAATCCCCAGTGAGGGATTAATCCCTCCCCACCCTTTTGATGAAAATAATTGTCGTAAAGAATCGTCATTGTTATGGCTTTTCCTTCTGTTTCGACATCGACAGCCAGGTTTATATTCGCCGCACTAAAAATTAAAAAAAATACAAACAAAAAACAAAACATTTTCTTCATTTTTATTCCTCCTTTAAATGGGCGTGCTTCCGCCCCTGGCATTGGGCAGGACAAAGCAGGAAAGCAGCCCTTACTCATAATCATAGAGCCTCAAAACGTAAGAATATAAATATATCAAAAAGCGCGCTATTTTTCACCCCATTGGCGGAGATAAAAAAAACTTTTTATCCAACACTTGAATAACCGCTGGAATTTCTCTACCGGGTCTATGCCTCTACTCGGGCGGAAGAGATGGTCATGACCGGCTGGAGTGAGAAACAGGTAGAAGAATTTTTACGCATGCAGTTCAGATTACAGCATACGCAGTGGAGGCAGAATTATAAAAAAGCCAAATTTGAAATCATTCTTTATAATAACGTTCCGGCTGGCCGGCTTTATGTAGATCGACGTAAAGATGATATCCGCATCATCGATATTGTGCTGCTGCCGGAGTTTCGCGGGAAGGGAATCGGTTCCAAGATTTTGAAAGACCTGATTGCAGAAGCAGATCAAAAAAAACTACCCCTGAACTTCCACGTGGAGATGAACAACCGGGCCAGGGTACTTTATGAACGACTGGGTTTCAAAAAAATCCGCGACGTTGGCATGCATTTTTTTATGGAAAGACCACCACAGCCAGAGAAGAATGAATGATTAAAAAAAAAAGGGGCCGGGATAGAAATATTTTTTTTTGTTTAAAATTGGCAGCTATCACTAGAAAAGATTTTTAAGAATGAGGATAAGATGACTGAGGATTTAAAGAAATCCAGTTTCGAACCTCATTTGAATGATAAATTTGTGGTTCAAACCGATACGGTCGGGAATGTGGAAGTTGAATTAGTGGAAGTCGCGGAACATAACAGAGAGAACCTGGAGTGTTTTTCATTGTTATTCAAAGCACCTAAAGACAGGTTTTTTGATCAGAAGCTCTATAAGGTCAAGCATCCCAAAATGGGGGAAGTTGACCTGTTCCTGGTTCCGGTAGTCCACGAGAAACAGGATGCGCTCTATTACGAGGCAGTGTTTAACCGGCTGCTGGAAAAAAAATAGTAATGGAGTATAAAAACAAAAAACATGAAAACGAAAAGAAGGAGGAGATAAGATGAGTGAACCTTTTGTAGGACAAATTCAACCCTTTGGATTCAATTTTGCACCCCGTGGTTGGGCAAAATGTGAGGGGCACCGGAAACTTTACCACAACGACAACAGGGGGCAGTCAGCCGCGTTAAGTGAACAAGATTAATCATTGACGAATGATGAATGATGAAATTACGCAGTATATATCCAATATATATAATCCAAAATGGGAGGAATAGAAAATGAATAGAAGATATATTTTATCGATATTTTTAATTGTTGGTTTGCTGAGTGTTATGGTCATACCGGTACAGGCGGCCACTATAACCGTCGACACATTAGTGGATGAGAACGATGGTGTCGGCGTGGGCACCGGCACATCGTTAAGAGATGCCATTGCAGCAGCTTCACCAGGAGATACGATTGACTTCAGTGTCACCGGTACCAGTTACCTGACTCTCGGTCAACTGATCATCAACATAAACCTGACCATTACTGGTCCGGGTGCTTCAAACCTTACCATCGATGGCAATAATGCCAGCCGTATTTTCTATATAAACAACAGCGCTGCCACAGTCAACATTTCGGGACTTACCGTCACTAATACTTCTTTGCCTGGCAACTTTTTACTGGTACTGGTTGCTGCGGAGATAATAGAGCTGATCGGAACCGTCATGTTCATATACCAGGTAAATATTCCCGGCTAAATCAACCGCCATATCCATGGCCTGGCCGCTCCCGGTAAGAGAAATTTCATCACCCCAGTCAATCCCGTTGTTTACGGACCGGTTGAAAAAGAAACCGTAGTTGTAGTAATAAATCACATTTATATTGCCGGCACTGTCAATCACCAGCCCGGGTTTCGAGTCAAATCTATCAGCAGTGACTTCTATACGGATATTCCAGCTTACACCCCGGTCCTGCGATTGCCTGAAAACCACCTGGTTGGAAAAGGGCAAATAAGAGGATTCCAGCAGGAGATCGACGTTTCCATCCGGGTCCACGGCAATGTCGGAAGATGAACATACGCCGAAATAGGAATCGATATTGTTCCAGGTGGCCCCGTTGTCATGGGAATAGTTACTGTAGACATAACTGTACCGGCTCCCACCTACAGGCCACATAGTCCAGGTCACATAAACCCCCTGGTTGTCGTCTGCGGCAATAGCGGGATTGTAAGTCAAGTAGGAGTTTTGCCAGCCGGCAAAGGCATTTACCGGTGGACTCCAGGTTGTCCCGTAATCCACAGACCGGGTAAAATAGACCGGGACATTTAAATTGGCATCCCGCTGCGGCCATATGATGTTTATGCCGTCCCCGGGGTCTACAGCCATGGCAGGCTCGACGATTTCAGGGGAAAAGCTCGAAAGCAAAAGCGGGGTGCTCCAACTCATCCCCTGGTCTTCGGATCGAGTAAACTTGATGCCGCCGCCGCTGTAATAAGCGACGTTGATGTTTCCCTGGGAATCCAGGGCTATACAAGGATTATAACTGCCGCTGGCGATGAACTGCACCAGGCGGTAAGGAGGTTCCCACGTCACCCCGTTGTCTGTAGAACGAGTGAAATCAATGGCAAATATATTGGTATTACTATCGTAAAATTCATAAACCAAAAAAAGCGTGCCTGAATCGTCAACTGCCAGGGCAGGGTTTGCATAACTCGCATCACCGGGAGTTATAGCTGCGGGGTCTGTAAAGGTGTGATCGCTGTGTACGGTAAAATCAAGGGCATTGGAATCACCGCCCCCTGGCGTGGGACTGCGCACAAGAACCAATACAGTCGAATCCTCTGACCCGGTGTCCCTGGTCCCGGTATACTGGGATGCCGCACTTGCCGGTATGTCATCCGGATCGATCCAGCAGGTCAATTCCCCGGAACTCACATATTCGCTGACTTTCTCGATGCCGTTAAATACGATTTTTGAACCCTGGACAAAATCGCTGCCGGTGACGGTCAAGGTAAAAGATGGCATATGTGCAACTTGTGCCGATGGTGAAATAGATGATAAAACCGGCACCGGGTTGGTCCCGGAAATATCTTCGCTGACCTTACAGTTGATTGAAGTTAAAAACAAAACCCCCAGCCATGAAGCGATAACCACTTGAAGTAACTTTTTTCCCAACATTTTCTGCCTCCTGGTATGGGGAATTATACCATTGAAAGAAATTTAAGGCAAGAAACGCTTACCTGGTGCCTTTTTTTGTATTTGACTTTTCTCACATCATTGAGTAAAATTACTCAAGATGCTGAGTAAAAATTCTCAGAGTATTGAGTAAAATGTTAGGAGCTTTGAGTAAAATGTACAGGCGGCCCCATTTTAACGAGTTGGTAAAACGATTAAAGGAAACGAGAAATTTCATTCAAGTCCTTGCAGGTCCCCGGCAAACAGGAAAAACAACACTTATCCAGCAAGTGCTGGAAACCGTCGACATCCCATCCCATTATGCATCAGCAGACGATGTCCCCAATAGAAATAGGACATGGATCGAGCAGCAGTGGGAAATCGCACGGCTGAAGACCAAAGCAGCAGGAAAAGAAAAAGAATTCATCCTTGCCCTTGATGAAATTCAAAAAATAAACGACTGGACTGAGACGGTAAAAAAACTCTGGGATGAAGACGGGCGGAAAAAAATTCTAATAAAAGTGGTTCTTCTCGGCTCTTCTCCACTTCTTTTGAAAGAAGGACTCGATGAAAGTCTTGGTGGTCGATTTGAGATGATTTATATTTCTCATTGGCCGTTTAAAGAAATGAGAGATGCATTTGGTTTTACCTTTGAAGAGTATGTTTATTTCGGCGGTTATCCCGGTTCTGTTTCCTTAATATCCGATGAAGAACGATGGAAAAATTATATAAAGGATGCATTGATTGAAACCACCATTTCTAAAGACATATTAATGATGACACGGGTGGATAAACCGGCACTTTTAAGGCAGCTTTTTGAATTGGGGGCTCATTATTCAGGCCAGATTTTGTCTTTTAATAAAATGATCGGGCAGCTCCAGGATGCAGGAAACACAACCACCCTTGCCCATTATCTTAAATTGCTCGCCGGGGCCGGAATGCTTAGCGGTATTGATAAATATGCCGGGGAAACAGTGAGGCAGAAAACGTCCAGCCCAAAGTTCCAGGTCCTGAATAATGCGCTGTTAACTGCCCAATCAGGCTATTTATTCCAGGAATGCAAGACTAACCCGGAGTTGTGGGGACGATTGGTTGAATCTTCGATAGGAGCGTATCTTCTCAATGTCTTAAAAGGCACAAGGATAAAGGTCTTTTATTGGAGGGAACGGGACAAAGAGGTGGATTTTGTCCTTGAGAAGGGGGGAAGAAAAGTAGCTATCGAAGTCAAAAGCGGTTCCCGGAGGGAAAGCTTACCAGGGATCGATTCGTTTTCTTCAACGTTTCCCCGGGTGAAGCCTTTGTTGGTTGGCAAAAACGGCTTCCCACCGGAAGATTTTCTTCAAATCAACCCAAACGACCTTTTTGACTGAACCATGCAAATAAAATACCTGTCACCATTTTCCTTTTGGTTTAAACTAGCAGGACGCAGGACACAAAGCAATAAACGCCCTGCGCTTTGCGCCCTGCGCCTGGTTGGACTATGGGACCACAATGTTGATCTGCTCTTTCAATTGCGGGTCATCCTGGAGCGCAACATCAACCACCTTTACAAAACCCCGCCACCATTTCAGTAATTCTCTAAAGGCTTTGTTTTTCAGTTCCGTGGCTTTTTCCGCTTCCGCTTTGGCCTCATTTCTATCGGCAATGGCTTTTTCCCAGTCCAAAACAGCTTGCTTTCCCGCCTCCAGGTCTTCAGCAGTGATACTGTGTTTGGCGTAACCCTCCAGGACTCCGGGGGTGCCGACGTTCTCGTAAAGACGCATGGCTTGTTCTCTCCATCCACCGAAATCCTCTTTTCGTTCACCTTCAAGGCCCAGTTTGTCGAGAATATGGAGATTGTCCTGGAATTCCTCACGACCGATGACCACGTAGTGCTTATAGAGATTGTTGGCTTCATACTTTTTATTGTCAGCTTCACGGGTTTTTTGAACTTTGAGCGCGATGGCGCTTTTCTGGTTGGTGCGGGCGGTATCGGTGTTGGTCAACAGGCCCATACCCTCATTGAGGCGGGTTTCATTATACCCGAATTCTTCGACGTATTGGCGAAAAAGGCCGGGTTTTAGGGCATTGGCTATTCCCGTTCGAATAATGAATAATTTTCTCTCAAAGGTAACCTTTATTTTCCTTGTTTTCTCTTCGCCTTCTCCTTCCGCCGTGGGGGTTTCTTGCGCCCCTGTTGTTCCTGTAGTTTTGATTTCTTCTTCCATTTTTTACCTCCTTTTTAAGAAATCATTGATTTTTTATCCGGTTTTGTTTTAAAGTGATGCGGTTTTGACCTGCCCACAGGTGAAATAGCGATAAAACCGCGCTGTTTAAGGGTTTCCAAAACCAGGTCAATGACAAATGGAACTCCGATTGACATTGTAACAGTTGGATTAATGACAATCGGAGCTCCGATTGTCATTGTTTCGGTTGGTTTATTGACGACCGGAGCTCTTTTTGTCATGGTAACGGTTGAAAAAGTGACAAATGGAACTCCGATTGACGTTGTAACAGTTGGATTAATGACAATCGGAGCTCCGATTGTCATTGTTTCAGTTGGATTAATGACAATCGGAGCTCCGATTGTCATTGTTTCAGTCGGATTATTGACGACCGGAGCTCCTTTTGTCACTGCCCCAGCCGGGTCATGGACCAACCGGAAGCGATTTGTGTTTTCATAACTCATAATCTTTTCTCCTTTTTTAATTTTTTCTTACATTTTGTCCGGCGCCGTAACAAAATTGATAAGACATCATTCTAATCAGGAAAAAAGTAGATGTCAAATGTGTTTTTTTAAAAATCGGGATTTAAGACCGGAAATTTTTCCCGGTTTCCACCGATATAAAAGCAAAAGCAGCCACATCCCCGATATCAGATTTATGCTTAATTTTCTTTTCCCTTACACCGCTTTCTCATGGCTTTTCGATAGAGTTTTCCTAAGTTTCGGACCACCATGGTTAACTGGCAGTATTGACCCGGGGTGTAAGGGCAGACTTTCTTGAACAACCTGGCTAAATGGCTTTCATGACAGCAGCCGGTGAGATAAACCACCTGTTTAATGGGCATTCCTTCGTCCAGCATCATCTTTGCCCGCATCACTTTGTAAACGATAATGGTGTACTGGATGGTGTACCCATATTCTTTCTTAAAGACCCGGGAAAGATGTCCGGTGGAAACCTTCAATTTTTTGGCGATGTTCTTTACTGTCAAATCCCCGAACTCAGGGGGTTCGGTTCTGACGATAATATTAAAAACCTTTTCCACTAACGGATGTTTTTTAGCACGTCTTCGCATGATCGCCTCCTGGTTATGGGGCTTAAATATATTATACGGAAAAAATCAGAAAAAGTTTTCTTTTTTCGTCCGGCTTGTGACCAGGCGAAAAATTGTTCTTGATATTTCTTTGTATTTATGGTATGTTATGATTGAACCCGGAAAAACCGTTAAGGTAAAGGAGGTAGTCATATGGCAGCTAAATTCAAACAGATCGAGTTAGAACTTCCCCAGGATATAATATTTGCCATGCGGGGAATAGAAGAAATTGAGGATATAAAAAAGAAACTAAAAATAGCCCTGGCGATTATCTTATTTCAAGAGAGAACCATTTCTCTTGGAAAAGCGACAGAATTGGCTGAGATGAGCAGAGTAAGATTTATAGACCTGCTGAAACAATATGATTTACCCGCCTATTTATATACCGAAGAGGATTTTGAAAAAGACCAGCAAGCGATAGCTAAATATCGTAAGATGATCAAAAAATGAAAGCTTTCCGTGTTATAGTAGATAGCAGTTCCCTTATAGGGCTGGCACAAATAAACCAATTTGAACTACTGAAAGAATTATTTTTAGAGGTGTAATGGTTGATCAATTGGTAGCAACAGGATTCAGGATAAGTAATAAACTCTATAAACAAATGTTCCCTAATTCAGAATGAAACTGAATCTCTGGATATCCAGGAGATGAGGATTTAGGATGTAATTTGTAATTTCCCTTTTTTTGGTTCTTTAGATTGCCCATAGGTGTCGAATGATGTATAATAACCCCAATGAACAGAGGTTTTATTTTTGATTTTGAATGGGTCGTCGAGAAAAAGGAGGGTTTTGACTATGACAGGGATGCGATATGAAATCGGGATTCTTTTCCTGGCCGATGTGGTCAATTACACCACGCAATCCAATAAACTGGGTTCTAGGAAAACCGATAAGTTTAACCGGAATTTTGAGAAAAAAGTTAAACAATTGACAGACACCCATAACGGAAAATTTATAAAGCGCATTGGCGATGCCGTACTGATCTTTTTTGAAAAGGGAGAGTATTTCCTGGACTTTGTCGTTCCCTTCAGGGAGCTTTCTAAAAAGCGGGAACTCGACTGCGGAGATTTCTTCGCCGATATGCGCATGGTGGCCCATTATGGAAAGTTTTCCTTCGAGGAAAACAATCAAAAAATACTGGATTTAATCGGACCGGAAGGGATAAAAGTCTTTCGCATGGAAAAACATGCCGGTGAGTACGATGTGATTATTTCCGGTTTTCTCTATTCGATGTTGAAGGACGATTTAATTGAAAGGCATTTCAACCAAACCCATCTTGGCAATAAAAAGTTAAAAGGGTTTGGAGATGAAATAACAGGATTTTATAAATTAATTTTCCCGGAAAATGAAGATATCGATGCCTCCGATCTTTTGTCTGTCAAAATGGCGGAACTGGAAACGGAAACAAAAGAAATCCCGGTTTTCGGCGATCTCTACCCGCCCATGAGCATGGAAGAAAATTTTATCAACCTGGACATCAAAACCGGTTTAACCGAAGAAGAAAAGCGCCTGGAAAAAGAAGAATTCGATGTGGATGAGATGGTGGGCATCGATTGGAAACGGGAAAAGGAGTTTCATAAAGGTAAACCTCACCGGCTGCCTTACCTGGGTGTAAAAGAATTGTATGAAAAACAATACAAAGGCATCATCCTGGGTCTTCCCGGCTCCGGGAAAACCACCATTTTGAAATATTTCGCCTATAAGGAGTTTAAACATAACCGGGAGCTGCAAAAAGATGAAAAACAGCGGTTTGTCTTATTTATCCCCTGCGGCAATATCATGAGCTATACCCGATGGTACGGGCAAACGTTTCCCGGGGAAAAGGAGAGCGACATTGCCTTTAATATTGAAACCATTGTGAATTACCTGACCCATTGTTTCCTGTTGAGGCGGGAGGAGAAGGATAAAAAAAAAGAGAAGGAAATTGGAAAAGCGGAAAAACTGGTGCTTCGGGCTTATCACCAGGGGCGCCTGACCATACTGATCGATGCCCTGGATGAGGCCGCGGATAAGGATGTAAAAGAGAAGATAATCGCTTCGGTCAAAACGTTGTTTCTCGAGGCGAAAGAAGGGAAACAAAAAAACAACCGGGTTTACCTGACCTCCCGGTATTCGGAGAGGGAAACCTATTTTTGCGGCAAGAATGAGGAGGTATTACAGCCGGTGTTTGAAGTGCGGCCCCTGGACATGGAACAACTCCGCGATATGGCGAAATATTTTTATACAGGGAAACCCAAACTCTTTAACGCCTTTGATGAGGTGGTGTGGAAAGAGGAGATTGCCGCCAAAGTGGGGGGCACCCCGTTGACGGCCCTGCTGGTGATCGCCTATTTTGAAATATTCAGGAAATTCGACACCCGCTACTTTATGTACAATGTCATTGTTATTTTTATCCTGATAAGGGTATGGAAACAGGTAAAAGAAAAGCATTTCAACATGGATATGCGCACCTTTTTCAGGGGTGCGCGGTCCAAACGGGTGCTCAAAGAGCAGAAAAGATCCAAAGAAATCTACGACGCCCTGACCCTGCTTTCTTATCATCATATGGATAAAGGCCGGGTCATCGATGAGGATGTTATAACCGGGACCCTGGAAATGTTTGCCAGATTGGCCGCCGGCGATGAGGGTGCGGAAGAGGAAGCCGAGAAGTGGCTGGAGCAAATGAAAGAGGACCATTTGCTGGTCTCTGCTGGCGGCGGGGAATATGTTTTCATGCACTCCACGGTCATGGAATACCTGGCTGCCCGCTACATCGTGGAAAAGTTCAACGATCCCTTTTACCTGGAAGGGATTTTTGAAAATAAATCATATATCGAGCACCTGTCAAAAAAGGGTCCCATGTTTTTCCAATCGGAAATCCTGCCCATTGCCGTGGGCAGCGGCATTAAAAACGGTGCCCGGGTGCTGCAATTTATAAAGAATCGTATAGAAGAAACCGATGATGAAGAAGAAAAAAACCGCTTTTACAACCTGGCCTTGAAATCCCTGGCTGAATTGGAGAGTTTCATCGACCGGCAGTACCGGAGAAAGCCCCTGGAATATTTGCACAAAGACATGGAAAAAGAAATAGCCCAAAACCGGGACGCCGCGGCCTGGGTTTACCGGTATCTTAAGGATATTATCCTGGGGGCGGATAAAAGTAAATTAAGCCAGTGCAAGGAATGGTTTCAAAACATCTCCCGCCTCACCCGTCCTGATTTTTTAGAAAAATATCTGGATTATAAAACATTTTCTGAAGGAGGTTCGGAGATTGTAACGCTGCGGGAAGAGCTCCTGCAAAAAATAATGGATGAAGAGTTGTTGGCTGCCTGGCTGCAAGAGCATGGGAAAGAAAAAGACCGGGAGTTCCTGGAAGCGGAAAAGGAACAGATCGAAGAAGCAGGGGGGAGTTTACTCACGCTGGATTCAACGGGATACAACCCGGAGGACAAAAATTTTAACTATTACCGGGAATATTGCGGCAAGGAATTGGCCGGGTTCCTGGGCAGTCCCAACTTGAAGCACAGCGGTTGGGTCACCTGTGTCGCGGTCAGCCCGGATGGAAAATATATCCTCTCCGGCTCGGATGATCAGACCGTTAAATTATGGGACCGTACCAGCGGCAAAGAGGTGCGCACCTTTAAAGGACACAGCTGGGCAATTAATAGTGTCAGTTTCAGCCCGGACGGGACTCATCTCCTCTCCGGCTCGTCTGATAAGACCGTTA
>WVZO01000100.1:432-4468 GCA_011772425.1 Candidatus Aminicenantota bacterium | reverse complement strand
GAAGAAACCCGGGGTCAACCCGGGCTTACCGGTTGGTTCGGCGAATTATTAACCGAAACCTATAATGAAAAAAAGGAGCAAAATCAACCTATTACCCTGGACAATTTCGAAGAAGTCTATGCCACCGCCCTCAGCATCCTCCCTAACGCCAACATCCTTAATATTATAAGCAAAGCAAAAAAAGAAGAATACAAACAATTGGTACTGGAAATATTTCAAGCGGATGAACCTATCGAGTTTAAATTTGTTGATCCGCAGATTAATTTCCTTTATATGAATGGAGTGATCGAGCCGGAAAAAGTCAGCCCCACGGAATTCCAAGTCCGATTTGCCAATCCTTTTGTACAAAAACAGTTGTTCGACTATTTTTCCAATGAAATTTTCCACTACATGGGCCGGCTGGTGGAACCCTTTGACACTCTTGAGGATACGATAACCAGCCAGCATTTAAATACGGTCAATCTCATCAAACGGTATCAAACCTACCTGGTAAAAAACAAGGATTGGCTGTTGGCAGATGCCCCGCGACGAAAAGACATGAAAATTTTCGAAGCGGTTTATCATTTTAATTTGTACATGTATCTTTACCGGCTGCTCAAAAGCAAGGGGTGCAAAATCTTTCCCCAGTTCCCCACGGGAAACGGTAAAATAGATATTGTTATAGAGTATAAAAACCGGGTATACGGCATCGAAGTAAAATCCTATACCGATACTGCCGGTTATAAGTCAGCGTTGGCTCAGGCGGCCTTGTATGGAAAGCAATTGGGATTAGAAGAGGTTTTGCTGGTGTTTTTTTTAGAGGGCATCGATAAGCGCAGCAGGGAGAAATATGAGAAGGACTACCTGGATGAGAGCACCGGTGTAAAAGTGATTCCCATTTTCGTAGAAACCGGTTAATTTAATGTTTCGGAGATTCTACAAATTGTTGATAACGGAGGATTCCTGCCCAACCATTCTTTTTATTCCAACCAGGAATGATGGAATACTGGAATATTGGAATAGTGGAATCGTGGGCAAAAACAGAGAGTTTCCGAAGTTCTCAACATTCCATAACTCCACCATTCCATCATTCCAATCAATTGTGAGCGAAGCGAACTAAGTTCAAGGAATTCTTTATTGTTTTCTCCGCTTCTTCGTTTCCTCGCTTCCTTGCTTCCTCACTTCATTCTTCTTACTTCCTACTGACCGTCTGCCCTCTGACGTTCTGACCGCCTGAGCTACTTGCCAACTGACCCATCGCCCCACTGACTCACTGATTCACTTCCTACTTCCTTCGCGGCTAATCTTTTCCTCAACCTTAACCTCAACCTCAACCTTTTTTCTACACATTTATAAATCTGTACATCTCAAAAGGCGCGTTAATAAGGAATTTCTTCAAAAAAAATGTAAACTTTTTTTAAAGTGAAAGCAAAAATCCCAAAATCATGTTATTTTAAAGATATAAGTCATCACAGCAGAAAGGAGTCTAATCGAGAAGAGATGAAAACATCCATGTTGACAATACAAAATAATAGAAAAGGAGGAATTATGATGGAGAAAATAAAAATTTTTGTATTAATCCTGGCGATTATGTTTTTTCCGTTATTTTCACAAGATTCTTCGGATGAATCAGACCTGGATTACGTGGAGGAGCAGGCAGATGGTTCTTCGATGAATTGGACCAAAAAAGTATTAAGAGTTACCGGGAATGGTTTTGGCCCGGAAGGGGTTAAATCCCTGGGGAGGAGAAAAATTCTTGCCAAAAGGGCAGCACGAGTAGATGCGTTAAGAAATATTCTCGAAGCAGTAAAAGGGGTCCAGGTAACATCTAACACGTCAGTAAAAGATATGATGCTGGAGAGTGACATGGTACAGACCAACGCACAAGGATTGGTCAAAGGTATGCGGGTTGTAAATATAACCTATTCTAATGACGGAGGTTGTGAAATGACTGTCGAGATAAACCTGGACCAGAGAGGGGAATTTTTATTATCCGCATTAAATGATTCAACAATAAAAGTTAAAGACAATTATCCAAAATTCGATTGGGTCGCCATGAGAAATGAACTGAAAAAAACAAAAACGGAACTTGTTATCTATAAAAAAGAACTTAATCGTACCCGGGAAAACTTAAAATATACCAGGGATGTTCTCAATCAAAAAAATAAAGAGTTAAAAGAGATTAAGGCTGAATATGCCATATTAAAAAAGGATTTTGACAGGAACAGGGAAGAGTTGACAGCCGCAAACCAGGATTTAACCAGGGTAGAAGAAAGGTTGAAATTCTCAAATTTGAAAAAATATGAATTAACAGCGGCTCTTGATACGACTCAAAAAGAACTTAATAAAACCAAAAATATTATCGATAACCTATCCCGGACACTTAACCGCCAGGAGATTGATATCGCGGTAAAAGATACGCAGCTGGCTTTGACAAAAAAATATCTTTGGGAAAAGAAAACCGAACTGGGTCGTTTGTCCATTGAGTTGAGTCAGTATCGCAATGATTACCAGGATGCCGCTGTCAGTATTGCAAAATTAAAGGGGTACATTCAGCGTATAAAAGATACGCAGCACCAGACAAATAAAAGACTGGATTATTTTTATTGTCATACCCCCCAAAATGTTGGTATGAGTTATACGGGCCTTTTGATAGACGCCCGACATTTGGGCTTGATGCCTGTTCTGGCGCCTGCGATCCTGAATGAACAAAAAGAGAAAATATACGGAATAGGAGTCATCCCCACAACACTTAAAGGTGGGGCAATTGTCGATTATCTATCCGGTTCAATTGATAAGGCCAAACAATACAAAAAAGTAAGGCCCAACCCGTTGATAGTCAAAGGCATTAAAGCGGTAAAACAATCGGNNCGGTAAAACAATCGGATATAATGATCAGTAATGCGGATACAAGAAAACTGGCTTTGATTGTGAATCTCCTGGAAGAGCAGAAAGTGGCGGTGTTATTATGATGAATGTTAAGAAAATCCCTGTGTTTATATATGTTTTGCTCCTGGTTTCCCAGGTACTTTTTTGTTCTCAAAATGAAAAGATTTTAAGAGTGAATGCCATTGGAAAATCTTCTTTGAAGATTACCCCGAAATCAAAAGCCAGGGCAATGGCTTTAAGGGCAGCTAAAATTGAGGGATACCGGGAATTAGCCCGGGCCGCGGGCCTGGAAAGGATCTCCCGTGAAAATAATTTCGAAGAACGTAAGATAGACGCTTTCATGAAAGGCGCACAGGTAGTTGAGAAGCGCTTTATTTCCGATCATGAGGTAGAAATTACCATGGAAATAGAGAAAGCGAAAATTATTGATATGGCCTCTGATCTTAAAAAACAGCTTAATGCCACATTGGCTCAATTAAAAGAAAAAATCCGCTATCTTGAGGAAAAAATGATCAAAATCAGAATGGAATTGGAAGAATTAAAAAATATTCTGGATAAATTGGAGGACAAATCATGATAAAAATGGTAAGAATTATAATCGGTCTATATCTGGTTGTGTTCTTGAATTGTTGTCTGTATGGGGAACAGGAACAAGAAAACATCGTGGTAACTGCAGTAGGCGAAGCCGCAGGTACCAACTTAGCCGCAAAAGAAAAATCCACGGAGAATGCATTGAGAAATGCTGTTGAAAAGGGATTTGGAGTATATATCGATTCGGCAACCCTGACTGAAAATGCATCGCTGATCAGTGATGATATTGCAACTGAAACAAGAGGTTTTGTAAGATCATACGATATCCTGGAACAAAAAAAACAAGACGGTATTTTTTATACGAAAATCAGGGCTAAAATTTCTATGGATAAAATATGGGAAAGTGAATCGCTAAATTTACTCTTAAAACGAATGGGAGCGCCAAGGTTTGTTATCATTGCTTCTGAATATCATGAAGGATATCCTGCTCCCAAAAGCTTTGCTCTCCAAAAAGTAACTGAACTATTGGTAGCAAGAGGGTTTAATTTGGTGAATGCATCCAATACCAGGAATTTGAGCAGGCAGGAAATAAAAAGTGCCTTTTCCAATGAGCGTTTCGCTGCTGAAATCGGGAAAA
>WVZO01000100.1:0-365 GCA_011772425.1 Candidatus Aminicenantota bacterium | reverse complement strand
ATTGTGAAATAAAAGCTGTACAGGTTGACTCAAGGAAGATTGTCGCCTCTTCCGTTCAATCCGACAAAAGCGGTTCGATAAAGAAAGCAATAATGGCGGCAGCAGGGGATAGTGCTGAAAAATTTATTAAGCAGTTACTTTCAGCCTGGTCAAAGTACTTAAACATGGGACGAGTAATCGAGTTGGTAATTACGAATATCTCTGTGTCTGAACTGATGAGAATAGTAGAAAAAATGAAATCACTGGAAGGGGTAAGTAGTGTGGCCCAGAGGAAGTTCTCCAACAGGAGAGCCGAACTGGAAATTAAATCAAAACATAAAGCCATGTATTTAGCTGAAAGCATTGAAAACCTTCCCGGTTTTAAT
>WVZO01000102.1 GCA_011772425.1 Candidatus Aminicenantota bacterium | reverse complement strand
CACCCCCAACCATTAAAGAATTCCAAATTACAAACGGTGCCCCCATAAGCAGCGGATTAATACTCATCCCGGGTTACGGGGTTAAATCTGCGAGACGGAAGCTCGATTTTATGCGTACACAAGGCGATGGCACCTGGGTTCCGGGATAGGGTCTCCATGTTCACGAGCAACATCAAGCCATAGTTCCATGGCTTCGTTTATGCTCTTCAGGGCCTCTTCCTGGGTGCTTCCATGTGCCATACAACCGGGAAGTTCCGGTACCTCGGCAACGAAAGCGTTGTCTTCGTTACTCCAGTACATAATAATCTCATATTTATACATCTAAATCTCCTAATCCATATCTTATAATAATTTTCCTGACTTGATTTACTTGATATGGTTTTGCATCACTCCCCTCTCTTTGGAGGTTGATCTTTTCTTCAATGCCTTCTTTTCTAAACATATGATGGCTTCCTCGTATATACTCTGTAAAACCCAGTCGTTTCAGAAAGTTACAAAGGTCTTCAAAATCAATATTTCTATCCGAAGTTCCGCGAAGGATTTTCCATAAGAATTTTTCGTGTTTTCCCATAGCAAAATTATATCACTACAGTTCTAAATTATCAATAGCCATAAGAGTGAAGGTGCCCTCCGTGTAGTGCCCCATTACGGTCGGTGTAATTCGCTTCTTATTTGCTTTTGTAATTTTGGTCATTGTAATTTGGAATTTGTTTGTTATTTGTAATTTGGAATTTGTAATTTTTATCCTTTCTTCTCTTCTCCTCTGACTTACCGATTCACTGATTCACTGATTCACTGATCTCTCTCTTCCGGGACTTGAAAACCTGGGGATTGTTTGGTATCATTACCCAAATTATCTGGATGTAAACGTGATGAACCATGAAGATGAATCCACTTCCCATTGACAACTATCAAAAAGAGGTAGAAAAGACAATAATCAACAACCCTATTACCATTTTGACTGCGGAAACCGGCGCGGGTAAATCCACACGAGTGCCGCTGTGGATGTGGAGAAAAGGAAAGGTGGTGCATATTACTCAACCTCGACGAATTGCCGCCCGTTCGCTTTCTCATTACCTGTCCCGGTTAACCGGCACGGTACTGGGGCAGGAAGTGGGGTACCAGACCGGTTTTGACAGTCAGCAGTCCAGGAAAACCACCTTTCTTTATGTGACCGATGGTGTCCAGATGGTCCGTGAAATTAAGCAGCGGCGCGATTACGATATTCTAATACTGGATGAAGTCCACGAATGGAACCTCTACCAGGAGGTCCTGGTGGGTTTGGTTAAAAAGAATTTAAAAAAAGGTTTTTTTGAGAAATCCGGGAAACGGGTAGTCATTATGAGTGCCACACTGCAAGCGGAGCGGCTTTCTTCTTTTCTTGGTAATGCGCCGGTTATTTCCGTACCCGGACGCGGCTACCCGGTCACCCTTCATCATAACGATCCCCGTTTTCTTTTGCCCGACACCGCCCAGATGGTGGAAATGGAAAAAAACGTCCTGGTGTTTCAACCGGGCAAGCAGGAAATCGAAACGTTTATCGATGACCTGGAACGGATGCTGGAAGCGGAGAAAATAAAAGCTAAAATACTGCCGCTGCATGCGGAGCTTTCTTTAAAAGACCAGGTAAAAGTTTTTGAACATTATTCCCTTCCCAAAGTCGTCGTGGCTACGGATATTGCCCAGACCAGTTTGACTATCGATGACATCGATGCCGTGGTAGACTGTGGAATTAAAAAGGAACTGCGCCTGGTGAGGGGGATTGAAGGGCTTTACCCCGTGGATATTTCGGCTGCCGAATGCACGCAAAGGGCCGGGCGGGCTGGCCGTGTCCGCAGCGGCCAGTATTTCTTATGCGCAGATGCCGGTATCAAAGACCGCATGCCTTTCCCGGAACCTGAAATCCAACGCTTAAACCTGGAATCTGTGGTGCTGCGCCTCATTAAAATGGGAATCTCTCCCCTGGATTTTCCTTTTTTTCATGATCCTTCAAAGGCGCTGATTCACAAGGCAATAAAACAATTGAAAATTTTAGGTGCTCTTACGGCGGATGGAAACGTAACCGAAGATGGGAGTAAAATGGCAGAATTTCCTGTTTCACTGCGCAGTGCCCGGATGCTGCTGGAAGCTCAAAAGGGATACCCCCAGACTGTGGACAGTGCACTCAAATGTATTGCCATCCTGGAAACAAGAGGAATCGTTACCAAAGAATACACCGGTGAAAAAATTGCCAATATTCCTTACAACTCTGACTTGTTGAACCAGCTGCTGTTGTGGCAATCATCGCGAATGTACAGGAAAATCATCAGCCAGAAGAAATTTGCCCTGGCCAATGAGGTTTACCGGGAATTAAAAAAACGTATTCAATTACCGCCAATAAAAAAGCACCTTTCATTGAAAGATATGGATGTGCTTTTTCGTGCGCTGCTTTCATGTTTTTGCGATGAAGTGCACATCAAAAGCGGGGACGATTATCACCGGGAAAATGAAGTGCGTCAACTGGACCGCACTTCCATGCTTTTTCAATCCCGGCCGGATATGGTGGTGGGTCTGCCCTTTGATTTGATTATTAACCGGGAAAACCGGGACACCGGCGAAATCGAGCAAATGCTTATCCCGTTAATTACGTTTGCCTCGGAGTTGACACTGGAATACCTGGAAACCCTTAAACCCTTTAGTTATTATAAAGAAGAAAGAGTGTTCACTGAGAATTCCAAAATTGCGGTTCACCGGGAGTTTTATTTTGGTGGGAGGTTGATTAAGGCTTTCAATTCTCCGCCGGATTGGAAAAACCAGGAAGAAAAAGAGCGGGTAGTCCCGGTGGCATTGAAGTGGTATGAAGAAAACAAAGATCAATTTGAAATCCCCAAAAAGATGCAGCAGGCAGAGGAAAGTTTCAATGAAATCAAAACCATGGTAAAAGGAAAGCTAAAATCCTTTGGATTTTATCGTAAGGGTTTTTTGATGCGGGAGCTGCGCCGCCATCTGGATATGGAAAACCTGGGATTGTTTTTTAAACTGCATAAGGGATTTGTTCATATCCACTTGAAAAAACTGTTACCTTACAAGTTTATCAGGGAGTTGAAACAGGCCAAATGGCCGGGTATTATTTACCTGGAAACCGCTGAAGAGTGGTTAAACATCAAATACATCGGCCAGAAGCCGTTTGTGGAAATGGATTATTCTCTTTTTCAAAAGGTCAAAGAGGAGGAATTGCTGCTGCCTACCGGTGAATGGACGGGTGTGATCCTGGGGGGTCGGAAGTGTTTTGACTGGGAACAGGCGGTTTATGAATTTAATCGCTGGAAGAAGTTGAAGATCTTTGAGAAAAAATTCAAAGACGTGAAAAAACCCGGGCGAATGGAGGATTTACAGGATATCCCTTTTCCCCAGGCGTTTGAATCGGGACGGGGAAAAGATAACACGCCGATTGAGTTCTATATCGTTCCTGGGATTGAGGGGGAGGAGGTATTTTTGCGGCATTTTTTTAAAAAAGAAGATGCCGATGTGTTTTTTGAGTCCACCCGTTCGCAGTGGGAAGCGTTTGTTAAAGCATTCAAAAAGAAGAAGCTGGAGGACATTTTTAAGCAGAAGGGATGGAAGGTAAAGTCGTAAGCGGGCGTTAACGTCAATTAAACCCTGCAATATTTTTTGCTTCGTCAATCATTCTACTCCCCCTTATAAACGTGTTATATCAGGATTTTAGGGAAAAGCAGCGAAGTTTGTCAACTTTTTTTGCTCCTTTTCCTATTTTTATCAATTGCCGGTTTTCTCCTCGAGAGCAGGTTATGACGGCTTCCTGCCTGGTTCACCCCTGGTTTGGCTCTCCTGGCATAAAAATTGCTTAATTTATGAAAACCGTTTTATCAATAAAAAAAGGAACATGAACAGCGTAAATATGCACACTGTTTTAGGCGAAGATGCATTTGATGTGCGCCGTACTTTACGCCTTTTTAAAGAGAGAGGAAACCATTCCACTGGAGAAGAAGCAGGAGGTGGATTGATGAATAATCGTTTTAATCCTTTACAAATTCTTCAAGGATTCGCGTTCACGATAAGAACAAAACTATTCATCATCTTTACACTTTTTATCGGACTCATTTCTGTTTTTATATACATATATTTGCCTATGGGGATTGAGAGTAAAAGCACAATTGCATTGGTTGGTCCGGCAATTTTTATATTGGGGATGCTGGCGGCATCTTTCAATTTAATATGGGAAAACCTGGAAATCAAAGCCCGCGAATTACAGGAAGAAATTAAGGAGCGAAAATCGGTTCAGGAAGCCTTGAAACAGGCTGAAGCGGATAAAGGGATATTGCAAGAGCAACTTCGCCAGTCGCAGAAAATGGAGGCCATTGGAAAACTGGCAGGGGGAATTGTGCATGATTTCAACAATATCCTGGGCGTCATCATCGGTTATGTAGATTTGACCCTCGGTTCGTTGGCGGCAGGAAGCACTGAGGAGCATAATCTAAAGCGGGTAATGGCGGCTTCGGTCCGGGCAAAAGATCTGGCTAAACAGCTTCTTATCTTCAGCCGGAACGGGGATAACGACCGGAAACCGTTGTGGTTAAATGAGGAAGTGGGTGAAGCGTTAAAACTGATGAGGGCCACAATGCCTGCCGGCATAGAGTTCCGTGAAGATATTGTGAGTTCATCGAGGCCGGTGATGGCAGATAAGTACGAGCTCCAACAGGTCATTATGAATCTTTGCATCAATGCCAGCCATGCCATGAGGGAGAAAGGAGGAGTACTCACTGTTTCTTTAAGAGAAGTACGGCTGGAGCCCAATGCGATAGATGGTATTCGCCTGAGACCCGGGTATTATCACCATTTAACCATCAGTGATACCGGTCACGGTATAGACCCGGGAATCTTGCACCGAATCTTTGAACCTTATTTCACCACGAAAGGAAAAGACGAAGGTGTAGGCATGGGATTGGATGTGGTTCATAGAATTGTTAAAAACTATGGGGGCGATATTACTGTTTATTCCGAACCGGGAAAAGGAACTACCTTCCATGTTTTTCTGCCTGGTGTCGGGCAAGAGGAAAAGAAGCATAACGCGGATGTTGAACTGCCGGAAAATGGGGCGGGCGAACAGGTCTTGTTTGTCGATGATGACCCCTCCCTGGTGGAACTGGGAGAAAGTCTGCTGAAGAATCTTGGATATAGAGTGGTGGTGAGGACCCAAAGCCCCGAGGCATTTGAGGTATTCTGCAAGGCCCCGCATCGGTTTGACATCGTTATCTCTGATTATATCATGCCCAAAATGACAGGACTGCAATTGGCCATGAAGATCAAGCAAATAAGAGCGGATATCCCCATTATCATGTGCACCGGTTTCAGTGAAAGCGTAAATAAAAATAATTTTAAATCTCTGGGCATCGATGGATTTTTGATGAAACCCATTTTAATAAATAAACTGGCCGGGCTGGTACGTCAGTTGCTGGATGGAAAAAGAGTGCCATGTTTCTCATAGAGCCCATTGTTTCTGGTAACATTCATGTTTAAGGTAACAAAAAAAGCAAATTGTATCGCCTTTGAAATATCTTCTGATACACGTTTGGTGGAACGTCTCATTATGGAATCGCAAGAATTCCTCAGAGAACCTGATATAGAGTACTCTTCCCGGTATAAAACCGTGCTCCGCGAGACGCTGGGTAATGCGATTGAACATGGAAATAAAAATATCATTGAAAAAAAAGTGGCGTGCTCTGTCAAATTGTTGGGAAACAAAGGCGATAAGCGGGTTAAAATAGAAGTAATGGATGAGGGCCAGGGTTTCGATTATAAAAACCTGGATATGAACTTCCCGGAAAATCCCAAACATTTCCGGAACATAGGATTTCCATTGATCCACGCCTGCTCGGATGAGATTGAATTCAACGAATCCGGCAGTCGGATTACCGTAACCTGTATGAGGTGGGCAAATTAAGGGGAAAACACCGGTTTTGAACCGATAAGGAACGGTTTGACACCGGTGAGGTCATCGAAAGGGATGAGGGAACTCCTCTCAAGGGCCTGGAAGGAAACCCTGAAAGGCCCTTGAGAAAGGTGTTCTCCCTGGAAAGGAGCTTGCTCTCCCGGGATTTTTCCCTGCCGGGAAGAGGAGTGATTTACCTGGACAGGGAGGTACGAATGTGCTAAAAAAAAAATACTGCCAATAAAGTTTTGTTATGGTATAATAAGGATGATATAATGGATGAATCTCATTTCTCTCCATTATTACAGGATATGACGGATATAAAAATGGAAATTAAGAGAAAAGAAGATGTCAAGATTTTGGTTGTGGAAGATGAATACATCACCTACCATGCAGTAAAAGCCGTATTGGAGAAAAAGGGGTACTCTGTTCCATCAATAGTGACCACCGGTGAAGAGGCGATATTAAAAGTGAAGGAAGCCTCACCCCACCTGGTACTGATGGATATCTGGCTGGATGGAGAGATGGACGGTATTGAAGCTGCGGGGAAAATTCATGAATTTTCAACGATTCCCATTATTTACCTGACCGCGTTGGCGGACAGGAAAAGTATAGAACGTGCCAAGATCTCCGAACCCTATGGCTATATTCTCAAACCTTGTGACGAAAACACCCTGTTCACTACCATAGAAATGGCACTTTATAAACACAATATCGACGAGCTAATACGCCAGGAAAAAGAAATCAATACAAAGCTGGCCGAACTTTCCCAGGCCTTGCTGAAGATCCCGTCAATGGAGGAGATCTCCCAACTGGTGCTGGAACAGGCACAACGTCTCTCAGGGAGCCTGGTTGGCTGTGTGGGGTACATCGATGAAGAAACCGGGTATTTGATTTGCCCTGCCGTGTCATACCATGCAGCGGATGAAGGCCGGGTAGAGAAAAAATCCGGTATTTTAAAAGGATTCTCGGGATTATGGACCAAGGTCCTGGAAAATAAAAAAAACCTGGTGTCAAATTCGCCCCGCCATATCCCCGAACTCCCCGGGATACCCGGGGGACATATTTCCATTGGTAATTTTATGGTTACCCCGGCTTTAATCAGTGATAAGGTGGTGGGAATTATCTTTGTGGCCAACAAGAAAGGGAATTATGAGGAAAAGGACAGCCTCGTTCTCCAACGGCTGGCCACTATTTATGCGCTGGCATTCCAGAAAAGGCAAATGCAGGAAAAATTGGACCTGCACCGACGGCACCTGGAAAAATCAGTAAGGGAACGAACAAAAGAACTGGAAAAGAGCCGGGCAAATTATCGGAATCTTTTTGAAGACAGCCCGGTAGGAATATTCAAAGTCGCTGCCGACGGCCGCATTTTAATGGCAAATTCCGCCTTTATCAACATCCTGGGATATTCATCATTCGAAGAAATTTCCCGGGTTAAGCTGGAGAACACCTGGTTTTCACCGGCTGATCCTGACAGTAAATTTAAACAACGGCAGGAACCGGAAGGAGAGGTAAAAGGAATTGAAGACCAATGGACCACGAAGGACAACCAGGTTATTTTTGTCAGGAAAAATGTCAGGGCAATCAAAGACCAAAAGGGAAATGTCTTATATTATGAAGGCACGGTCGAAGACATTACCGGGCAAAAGAAGGCCGAAGAAAAAGCAAAGCAGCAGGAGCAGCAGTTGATCCAGGCGGATAAAATGGTTGCCCTGGGCACCCTGGTGTCCGGTGTGGCCCATGAGATTAATAATCCCAATAATTTTATTATGATGAATACCCCTTTGCTGCTGGAATTATGGCAGGAAATCTGTCCCATACTGGAGAGATATTATGAGACATCCGGGGATTTTTCTATCAAAGGGTTTAATTATTCGGAATTGAAAGGTGCTGTCCCGGATTTATTTGTAGGGATTATTAACGGGGCCAAACGGATTAAAAATATCGTTACGGATTTAAAAGATTTTGCCCGCCGGGAAAGCGACGATATCAATCAAGACGTGGATATCAATGAAGTGGTGAAGACCGCCGTCAACCTGACCTCAATGATGATCGAAAAATCCACCCGGCATTTTTCCGTCCGTTATGGTAAGAATAACCCTGTCTTCAAAGGAAATTTTCAGCGGCTGGAACAGGTGATCGTCAATTTGATTCAAAACTCTTGCGAGGCACTGCCCGATAAAGAGAAAGGAATCGCCATCTCCACGGATTTCGACGAAGCAACCGGACTGATTACCGTGAACGTGGCGGATGAGGGAATTGGTATCGAACCTCAGCATTTGAAATTTATCATGGACCCCTTTTTTACCACCAAACGGGACAGCGGTGGAACCGGCCTGGGGCTGTCCATCGCCTCTACTATCATCAACCAACAGGGCGGAAGTCTTTCCTTCGCTGCGCAGCCCGGTAAAGGCACCACTGCCACTATTACCATACCGGTAAAAGAAGTCCGAAAATAAAAAAAAGATTGAAAATATGTTAGAAATTATTTATAATTAATTGGGTATTTAAACCAGGGAACAAGGAGGAGCATTTATGGGGCGTGATTTATTCCCTCCATTACCGGTTTTGTTGGTGGATGACGATAAGGCGGCGTTAAACAATTACCGGATTTTACTGCGCTCAGAGGGGATTAATCATGTCACCTTATGCCAGGACAGCAGGGAAGTGCTTCCCCTCCTTTCAAAAAATAAATTTGAAACCATTTTAATGGATTTACGGATGCCCCATATATCCGGGGAAGAACTGTTGTCAAAGATAACAGAGGATTTCCCGGGAATCCCGATAATCATTATTACCGGGGTGGACGATACCGAAACAGTGGTTCACTGCATGAAGATGGGAGCTTCTGACTTTATAACCAAACCCGTCGATAGGAACCGGCTGATCGCCAGCGTGAGGAGCATCATTAAATTAAAGAAAGCGGAGAGAGAAATCACCACGCTTAAATCTCGTTTTCTTTCGGCAACGTTGAATCACCCCGAGGCTTTTTCAGATTTTGATACCCAGGATGGCACCATGAAAACCATCTTCCGTTACATGGAGGTGATAGCCGGTTCCTTGGAACCGGTTTTAATTACCGGTGAATCCGGTTCCGGGAAAGAGCTTGCTGCCAAAGCGATTGCCAGGCTCAGCCCAAAAGGGGGTAATTTCGTATCTGTCAATGTGGCCGGGCTTGACGATCAACTATTTACCGATACCCTGTTCGGACATTTGCGGGGCGCTTTTACCGATGCTTACCAGGTGAGAAAGGGATTTGTGGAACAGGCAGCCGGGGGAATACTTTTCCTTGATGAAATCGGCGATTTAAGTATGCAATCCCAGGTCAAGCTCCTGCGCTTGCTCCAGGAACATGAATATTACCCCATTGGGGCGGATGTCCCCCGGTATTCGGACGCCAGGATTATTGTATCCACCAACAAAGACCTGAAAGAAATGCAAGAAAAAGGAATTTTCAGGAAAGACCTCTATTACCGGTTGTGTGTTTACCATATCCATGTCCCGCCCCTGAGGGAAAGACCGAAAGATATCCCGCTGCTGGTGGGGCGTTTCCTGGAAGAGGCCGCCAAAGACCTTGGCAAGAAGAAACCCACGGCCCCGCAGGAATTGTATACGCTCCTGTCCACCTACCGTTTTCCCGGCAATATCCGGGAACTGCGTGCCATGGTCTATGACGCGGTGAGCTGGCATACCTCTAAAAAAATGTCCCTGGACACCTTTAGAAAGGCTATCGACAGCAGCCGTACCTTAGAAAAAGAAACAAGCCGGGCTGTTCCCGGCAGTCAAGATAATGTAATTGAGTCTGAATCAGCCATTAAATTTCCCGCCAATCTTCCCACGTTAAAAGAGGCCCAGGAGAGCCTGATTCGTGAGGCCATGCGGCGCGCCAAAGACAACCAGTCTATCGCCGCGCAATTGCTGGGCATAACGCGCCAGGCCTTAAATAAACGATTGAGAGATATGGCAAAAAACAGCTAAATTCAAATTTAAATAAATAAAATCACTTAACCACTTGATTTTTTTTTGGGGAGTGTTTATAATATATATTGTATTGAATCACGAGTGTGTATAGATGATTAAAATCGAGGAGGTTAATCATGGTGGTTCAAAAAAAAGAGACGCTGTTGGAAGAGGCGGCAGGAAATGTGGTCGAATTTCTAAAAAAGAATGAAAGCGAAATATTAAATACCTGGATTGCAAACCAATTAAAGAGTGTTACCCGACGCCCGGACTTAATTTCTAAAGAAGAGCTGGAAGCCCAGTCGACGAAATTCCTGGAAAACTTTATGAAGGCTATCTCTATGGGAAACCTGGAAGATACCGCAGCAAAAGAATTCGAGCCCATCAATACGTTATTGGCTGAAATTTCGAAAGATTATGCTGTCCGGGGTTTTACACCGTCTGAAGCCGCCATCTATATTTTTTCATTGAAAGAGACCCTGATGGAATTCTTTCAAAAAGAATATACCTCAGACCCCGAATCTTTCATCAGGATAGTTATCCACATATCAAGGCTGCTGGATAAACTCGGGCTGGTTACCTTCGAGAATTTTCTCGAAGGTCGTGAAGGAAAGCTGAAAGAGTATGCAAAACTCATGTCTGAAGTGTCAACTCCGATTCTATTTCTCTGGAAAGAAATTTTATTTCTTCCCATTGTCGGTGTTGTGGATTCAAAACGCGCCCAGACGATTATGGAGACCATCCTGCAGCAAATAGTGGAAAAAAGTTCTAAAATAATCATACTGGATATCCTGGGGGTACGGGTGGTGGATAGTGCCGTAGCCAATCATATTGTTAAGATCACCAGGGCAACCAGGCTCATGGGCTGCGAATCCATTATCACCGGCATATCATCGTCAATCGCCCAGACCCTGGTTAACCTGGGTGTCGACCTGGGTGGATTAATAACCAAATCAACCCTGATCGGCGGCCTGGAATATGCCTTTGACATGCTGGGATACCGGATGATACAGGATTCACCGGTTACAAAAAAGTAAGACCAGGGGAACCGGGAAATAAATAAAAAAATGAACACCGATAAAGGGATACCCGGGGCGGCCATGTATATAACCTATGGTTGCCTGGTGGTATCGGTACCGGTTGAACTCGATGATAATACCCTGTCCCGGATCCCGGGAGAAGTCCTGGAAAAGGTCCGGGAGACAAGGGTAAAGGGAGTCATCATCGATTTATCCGCTGTATCCGTCATCGACTCCTTCACCGCCGGCATTATCGACCACACGGCACGGGCTGTTTCCCTGTTGGGAGCAGCGGTGGTTATTTCCGGTATTAAGCCAGGTACAGCTGCATCGCTGGTTGACCTGGACCTGTATTTCGATGGGATAACCAACGTGTTGTCCCTGGAAGAGGGATTTAATATATTGCGGTTTCCAGGGGAAAATGAAGAGGGGATCGGGAATGAAACATGATGAAATAGAACTACCCGTCTCTGAAGAGATCGATGTTTTAAAGGCAGCGTTTGAGGGAAAAGATATGTCGGAATTAGCCGGGTTTGCAGAGAATGTGCAATTGATGATTTCCACGGTAGTATCCGAACTGGCACGAAACATATATAAATTTGCCGGGAAGGGTATCATGCGGATAAAACTCCTGGATAGAGATAACCGCAAAGGGATTGAAATCATCGCGGAAGATAACGGGCCCGGTATAAGTAACCTCGCAGAGGCGCTGGAAGAACACTTTTCAACCGGGAACTCTCTCGGGCTGGGGATCCCGGCAGTAAAGCGGATGATGGATGAGTTCACCATAACCAGCGTGCCCGGGAAAGGAACCAAAATTACGGCAAGAAAGTGGGGATAAGGGGATAAAATGCCCGAAGTTGACTACTATTTAGCAAAGATGCCGTTACTATCCGCAGGAGAATGCGGCGATACCGGTTTAATAAAAGAATTTGACAATAAGATATTCTCAGCAGTGGTAGATGTCCTGGGACACAGTAAAAATGCCCATCAACTCGCACAGGTGATCGAGAAATTTTTAAAAGAGAATTTTCGCAAAGATTTAAAGGATATAATTCTTGGGCTGCATGAGCATATTAAGGGTTCGGTGGGCGCGGCGGCAGTCTTATGCCTCCTGGACGTCGATTCGGGGCAGTTAGAATATACGGGAATAGGAAATTTAACCATCAGGATATTCGGGTTGGCCAACAAGAGGCTTTTACCCGGGGACGGCGTAATCGGGTACACCATGACCTCCCCCAAACAGGAGAAAATTATACTGGCCCACAACGATATCCTGCTGGTACATTCGGACGGCATTAAGGCTCACTTTGAGCTCAAGGATTACCCGGAAATTTTCACACAATCGGCAAAGGAAATCGCAGCAGGTGTCATTAGCAACTTCAACAAAGGAATAGATGATGCCACCTGTTTTGTATTGAAGTACAGGAAATAGGAAATAAAAGAATGATTGAGCTTGGAGAAATAAAACTGAAAAACAGGGACTCTGTTCTTGAGGCCAGGAACAAAATCCATACCCTGGCCCGGGACCTGCGGTTCGATTCCATAACCGCAGCCCGGCTGGCATCGGTATCATCCGATATCATCCGCAAGATGGCATACACCGACAAAGACAATCGCCCCGGTATAATTATTACACTTGACCAAATGAAAGCAACAGAACACCCGGTATTAAAATTGAAATATGTCTCAAAAGGATTCGGTTTGTTAGAAGGCCTTCGCCTCCCGGATTCTCTTTTTGACGGTGTTACCACATCCGGCAGTGGAGAAGATGTCACCTATATTGAAGTCTTTATGATGCTGCCCGACCCCGGGTTCAAACCAACGAAAGATTTTATTGCCGGGGCAAGCGAGTTAGTGGGCCGCCTGACCCGGGAAGAGCTTTACCAGGAACTGGAAGCATCCTATGCCAAACTGCGCAGCCAGTCGCTGCAGATTATCCATACAGAAAGACTCAGGACCCTGGGCACCATGGCTGCAGGCATTGCCCACGAATTGAACAACCCCATGATGGGTATCTTAAATTATGTGCAGTACTGCTTGAAACATACGGCAGCGGATAATAAAAAGCACCCTGTTCTCCGGGATGCAGAGAAAGAAATACGGCGCTGTATCTATATCGTGGATAACCTGTTAGCCTTTTCACGCACGGAGAAAGTCGACAGTAACCGCAAAGAGAACGCAAACTGTGCCTCTATTATCGATCGTATTCTAAGGCTGCTTTCCTATAAAATCTCCACAGAGCACGTCTCTATCACCAGGAAATATGCTGAAAAAATCCCAGCAATTCTCATCGATGTAAACAAGATCGAGCAAGTCTTCTTAAACCTGTTCAATAATGCCCTGGACGCCATGAAAAGGCGTGATAAAAAAGAGATTCATATCGAAATGCAAAGAAAGGGTAATTATCTCCACGTTTCCATTGCAGACACGGGAATCGGGATAAATCCCGGGGATATCCCGAAAATTTTTGACCCCTTCTTCACCACCAAAGAGCCAGGAAAGGGAACAGGCCTGGGACTTTCTATCGTCAGCAGTATCATACAGGAACACGCCGGCAAAATCGAATGTGAAAGTGAGCCGGGACAGGGGACCACCTTTAAGATTTTTTTACCGATATTCTTTGAATAGGAGGTTGAATATAAATGAATAAACACATTTTAGTTATCGATGATGATGAAGCGGTCAGGAAATCGTTTATGTTGGCACTTGAGGAGACAGGTCACCGGGTAAATACGGCGGAATCCGGGGAAAAAGGAATTAAAAAAGTAAAAGCGACGACCTATGACCTGGTTTTTCTCGACCTGAAGATGCCGGGATTAAATGGTGTGGAGACACTGAGGCAATTGCGTCAACTGGATATCGCTGTGCCGGTCTATATTGTGACAGCCTTTCATAAGGAATTTCTTAAAGACCTCAAATTGCTGTCTGATGACGGTATAGATTTTGAGCTTTTAAAGAAACCCATCGGGAGCGACGAAATCATCGAATTGACAGAATCGATGTTGGGGTATTAAGAATGACGGGAAAAATTCATTACTCCCTCAAGTTATATGTGACCGGGTTGAGTCCAATTGTCCGGGAGTCAATCGGGGAACTGGAACATGCATTAACCAGTAAATTCGGTGACCATTTTGATCTCGATGTGATCGATGTGCTGGTCAGGCCTGAATTAGCAGAAGGAGAAAAAATCTTTGCCACCCCAACCATCATCAGGAAACTCCCCGAACCCGTAAAAAAAGTAATCTTAGATTTAAGAAGTAGGGAACGGGTACTGATCGGGTTAGACTTAATCGAGTTAAAAAAAGAGGCCGAGGGTATGGTAGAGGACCTGGACAGTGGATAAAAAGGATACTGAAATTGAGGGGCTGCATTTCCAATTAGAAGAACTCAAACAAGAGCTTTCTGCCTGCGAAGCACGTTTTCAAAATATTGCCGACCAAAACAAGGACGGTATGCTTATCCTGGACCCGGAGGGTATAATTATATATGCAAACCAGAGTGCCCGGGTTATTTTAGGCAGGAATACCGTAGAAGTCATCGGGGAACCATTCGGTATATTAATACAAGGAGATTATGAGTCGGAGATAAATATTTTTTCAGCTAAAGGACGCCTCTGTATTGTCGAACTTCGGGTTTCGGAAATAGAATGGGAAGGTAAACCCTCTTGCCTGGTATTTATTCATGATATTACCCGGCGTACGCAGGCGGAGTTAGAACTTAAGAAAACTCTCGAAGAAAAGGAAGTACTGTTGAAAGAGCTTCACCATCGAGTTAGAAACAATTTGCAAGTGATCTACAGCCTCCTGAACATCCAGGAGCTGAGTTTAAAAGATAACGTGGCTTCCGATGCATTTAAAGAGTCCAAGAACCGGGTGAGAACCATGGGGCTTATTCATGAAAAATTGTATCAAACCGGGGATGTGTCAACATTCAATTTCCCGGATTACATCCACAGCCTGGTCATACATTTGTTCAATTCGTATTCACTGCTGGAGGGAAAGGTGCAGTTGAAAATGGACGTCGAAGATATTTCCCTGAATCTCGATACTGCCGTACACCTTGGTTTGATTGTTAACGAACTTGTCTCCAATTCTTTTAAATATGCTTTCCCGGGTAAAAGAAAAGGATATCTCCAGGTTTACCTGGGGAAAAGTAATGGGGAGGAAGATAATAATACATTGATTATCAGGGATAATGGCATTGGCCTCCCCGATAGTGTGGATTTCTGGGACGCCGGCAGCAGCGGTCTCGGTATGCAGATTATAAACTCCCTGGTAAAAAAGTTGCACGGTCACATAGACATCGACAGGAAGGATGGCACAACCTTTACTATAAAATTCAAGGAATTGAATAAAGAATAAAGGGGGTGAGGGGGCCGCGTCACCGAGAATAAAAGTTAAGGCTTGGGTTAAGGTTTCGGAGAAAAACCGTGTCTTCTAAAACCCGCTGTGTTAAGTTTCTTTGTTTTCTAACCACCTTAACGTAAGTTCTCGGGCAGCCAGGTGAGACGCGACCCCCTCAAACGTTAACGTCACGCCTTATGGACGTGTTTGTCCCGGGTGTGTCCTTTATTATCAGACAGCATTCCTTTCCATGGCAGATCAATGTCCGCTTCCCTTTTATCCAGCCAATACGAAATAGTGCTAAGTAATTCATCTTGCTTTAAGGGTTTTGTTATAAAGTGACTCATGCCGCCTTTTAAGCACTTTTCCTTATCTTTGGCAAAGGCATTGGCGGTTAAGGCAATAATCGGGAGATGGGAAAATCCTTCTTGCCTGATGAGTTGTGCTGCCTGTATACCATCCATTTCCGGCATCTGGATATCCATTAAAACAAGATCATAGGGGGTTTGTTTTACTTTTTCCACTGCGTCCCTGCCATTTTCGACAATATCGACTTTATGGCCTGCCTTTATAAGCATGACTTTGACCAGTTTTTGATTAATTTTGTTGTCTTCTGCCAGGAGGATGTAAGCAGGGGCAGTTTCATCTTTATTGGCATCGGCGTGTACTGCTGCCACCGGCTCCATATCAACAGCAAGGGGTAAAGGCAATTTGACCTGGAAAAGAGTCCCCTTTTTCGGGGTACTTTTGACTGTAATTGAACCGTCCATCATTTCCACCAGTTGTTTGGTAATGGTCAACCCAAGGCCGGTACCCCCATACTTGCGCGTCGTATCGGGGCCGGCCTGGATAAACTTATCGAAAATGTGGTCAAGGACTTCCGGCTTAATGCCAATGCCGGTGTCTTCTATATCGATGTGGAAATGCCCGATATTTTCATCGATCGCTGCCATCTCCACTTTAATGGTTATGCTTCCTTCATGAGTAAACTTTACTGCATTTCCTCCCAGGTTAAAGATGATCTGCCGAACCTTTACAAAGTCCCCGCTGACCAGGGGCAGGGTTTTGGGAAGGAAACTCGCACTCAATTTCAGTCCCTTTTTCTCGGCCTGGAGATTAAGAACCCGGACAACATCTTCAACGGCTTTCTTCACATCAAAGGGAGCGGATTCAAGTTCCAGTTCCCCGGCTTCTATTTTTGAAAAGTCCAGGATACCGTTGATGATGGTCAATAACACCTCGCTGCTGGTATTTATTGCTTCAACATAATTTTTCTGCTCTTCATTAAGCGGCGTATTAAGCAATATCTCACTCATACCGATTACACCGGTCATGGGGGTGCGGATTTCATGACTCATGGTAGCCAGGAAATCGCCCTTACTTTGATTGGCTTTTTCAGCCTGCTCTTTGGCAATCATAAGCTCCCCGGTCTTCTGCTTAACCATTTCTTCCAGGTCATGCATCTTCATTGCCACCTGTTTTGCCAGTACCCACTTGGTGGTCATGGCAATGGCTATTTGAGATACCTCGGCAGGGTCAAAAGGCTTTTTGAGAATCAGCAAGTTGTCCGTGAGTCCAAGATGCCGGACAATTTCTTCCCAGGAGTAATCGGAATAAGCCGTACAAATAACCGCCTGGATGTAAGGGTCGATTTTCCAGATATGTTTGATGGTTTCAATGGCATTCCAACCGGGGGGCATGCGCATGTCCACGAAAGCAAGGCTGAAGGGGTTTCCCTCTTCACAGGCCTGCCAGATTCGTTCTGCCCCCTCCTGGCCTTGAGACGCATAGACCAACTCAAAATTAAACATCGATGAAGACCCTGCCGGGTAGGGGGAATGATTATGGCCGAAAAGATCGGTCTCTATCTCAGCCAACGTATGGGGATGGTTTTCCTTGCAGAGGATTTCACAAAAAACCTCGAAAATATCCGGGTTGTCATCGATGACAATAACCCGGGAACACACGTCTTTTATATCCCTCTTCATTGTATACCCTCCTTTACCATCTGCGGTCAGGCATTTACTAGATTATGGGCCTTTCTTTCAAAAACAACCATCTTCCTGCTTTCCACGTAGTTTTCAAAATGGATGGCAGGGGAATCGCTCATTTCTAATAAAAAGGTCTTTATTCTTTCGATAGATTCTTTCATACGGGTTAAAAAACGCTGCTGCTTCTCGGTTAAGAGATCTTTTTCTATCGAACCCTGGAAAAGCTCAAAATTTCCCTGCAATACGGTTAAAGGTTGATTGATCGTATGGTTGGCAGTCACAGCCACAGCCAGGGCCGCATTTTTTTGTTCCAGGCAGATGATTTCCTCTCGGGCTTTCCTTAACTCCAGGTGAGTGCTGATTCTTGCCAATAATTCAGCCTTTTTAAAGGGCTTGGTGACATAATCGACAGCCCCCAGTTCAAATCCCTTTACGATATCTTCTGTTTCGGTTTTTGCGCTTAAAAAAATAATGGGAATATCTTTTGTTTTAGGGGAAGCTTTCAGTTTTTTACAGACCTGGAATCCATCCGGCTGCGGCATCACAATATCCAGCAGGATAAGATCCGGCAGGAATATATTGACCATTTCCAGGGCTTTCCTGCCCCCGGGTGCCACAGAAATTTTGTAATCTTTCTCTCTTAATATATTAACCAGCACCTGGAGATTTTGGGGCATGTCGTCGACGATAAGTATAGACGTTTTTCCCGGACCCACTGCTTTTATATCCACATCAACCATTTTACCCTCCTGGTTTGTAAGTGTAATAGTTTTTAAGGTAAAACCTCAACAAAGCATTCGTTTTAATCCTAGCAATTCTAATGCCAATTTTATCTTATGCATAAATTTCTAATGAAAAGTCTGATATAAAAGGGTTTTAAGTAAGTTGTCACTTGTTGTGACGCAGCAAAGGACCATCCTAAGGGTGAAACAAAATTTGACAGGTGTCCGGGCTTCGGTTGAATATATGATCTCAGAAAGGTTTTATATCGGTACTTTTACCAGGAGTAGTCAGAAATTGACAGTGCAAAAAATGTGGCAGGGTTTGAAGTATCCAATCAGCAGTTCTAATTTTACCAATTGTCCGGGCGAACACAAAATGCAGGCCGAGCCCCTACGTCTGATGGACGTTTTCGTACGTTCGTAGTTCGTAGGGGTAAACCTTGTGTTTACCCTTGCTTGAAACGCCAAAATTAGAATTGCTTGTATAATTTTTTGATTTATGATATAAAGAGTTTTTGGGTAACACATACGAATTTATTATAGAAATTGTTTGTGCCTCATGAGATCGTGTGGCTCTATTAACTGTAAGCTGAAGCAAGGAGATGAAGGAATGATGATAGAGACTCTGGGAAAACAAGAGTTTATTTCCGGCAAATATGCAGCCATTATAATCGGGGCACTGGTTTTGATAGGACTCTACCTGGCCAGTCTCTACAATTACCTGCTTTTCCACGCTCTTGCCGAGATATTTAGTGTTGTGGTGGCCTACGGCATTTTTGTGTTTGCCTGGAACTCACGTCGATTGATAGACAATGTGTATCTTTTATTCATCGGGTGTGCCTACCTATTCATCGGCGTGATGGATTTGGTGCACACGCTGGCGTACACAGGGATGAACATTTTCCACGGTTATAACACCAATTTACCGGCGCAGCTCTGGATTGCCACCAGGTATATGGAAAGTCTGTCTCTTCTCATTGCGCCGCTCCTGACCGGGAAAAAACTAAATATTACCTGGTTGTTGTCGGGGTATACGGTTGTGGTTGTCTTATTGCTGGGAATGATTTTTGGGGGGGTGTTTCCTGTTTGTTTTCTTGAAGGGGTGGGATTGACCTCGTTCAAAAAGTTCAGCGAATATCTCATTTCGCTGATTCTTGTAGGGGCTTTCGTCCTGCTGGGGCGAAAACGTCATGAATTTGATCCCGGTGTGGTGCGATTGTTGATGGCATCTATCATCTTTACCATCGCTTCCGAATTGGCATTCACATTTTATATCCATGCCTATGGATTTTCCAATTTGATCGGGCATTATTTCAAAATTGTTTCCTTCTATCTCATTTACAAAGCCATCATCGAGACAGGCTTGAAAAAACCCTTTCGTCTTCTATTTAGAGATATCAAACAACGTGAGGAAGCGCTGCGGGAAAGCGAAGAAATATTCAGGACCTTAGCTGAGAACAGCCAGGACTATATCATGCGCTATGATAAAGAATGCAGACACGTATATGAGAACCCCGCATCTTTACGGGCGGCCGGCTTTACCGAGGAAGATATCATCGGCAAAACTCACCGGGAAGCAGGTTTTGACGAAGAGTTGTGCCAATTATTCGAGGAGAGAATTACCCGGGTGTTTAAAACCGGGGAGTCATCCCAAACGGTCTTTGAGTGGGAGAGCGCAAACGGGATGGTGTATTTGGATTGGAGGTTATACCCGGAATTTGACAGGAAGGGCAATGTGAAAACCGTTGTTGGCATCTCACGCGATATCACCGAACTTAAGCAGGTGGAGGAGCAGCTCAAGGCAGCGTTGAGGGGAAAGGAAGTTCTTTTGAAAGAAGTCTGCCACCGGACCAAGAACAATATGGCCTCGATTTGTAGTATTCTCAAGCTCAAATCTGCTCTCATCGAGGATGAACAGTCGTTAAACATCTTGCAGGACATCGAGAATCGCATCAGTTCAATGGCGCTGGTGCAAGAGAAACTGTACCGGTCGGAAGACATAACCAACATTGATCTCCGGGAGTATGTCAAGGACCTCGCCCATGAGGTGTTAAAGAATTACCAGACCATTCCCCCCAAAGTTTCGTTGAAATTCGATGTTGAGCCTGTGACTGTTTCGACCAACACGGCCATCCCCTGCGCCCTGATCCTGAGTGAACTGCTCTCCAATGCCATGAAATACGCCTTTCCCGGGGATAAACGGGGTGAAATCACGATCGCCCTGCATACGACAGGTGAAGGCGAGATAGAACTTGGAGTGAGCGATAACGGTGTGGGGATGTCCAATGGTTTTGATTTCAGGAAAGCAGACTCATTGGGTTTAAAACTTGTGATCATGCTGGCGGAAGGTCAGCTTCACGGACACGTCGACTTCAAGGGAGGCAAAGGGACCGGGTTTATTATACGGTTTAAGGAACGAAAGGAAAAGCGATAGATCACCGGCAAACCCAAATCATTATCTACTCTCCTTTACCGTTTCCCTTTCACCCTCCTGAATTTTTGATCATATTTTTAATCTTTTTTATTATTGTGGGGAACGTATTTAATGTGCCGGGGAGTTCTCCCATATCAAAGCTTTTTACCTGCTCCGTCAACTGCTTCCCCCATTGGTATAACATATCCAGGTTATATTTTTCTCCCCATCCCCTGACGGCATTGGCAAAACTTTCGATTTCATCCACAAAAAATGTACGATTTATCTCGTTCCAATGATCCATTAACTCACCTTCCAGGATACCCAGCAGTTCGGGGAGTTTTGCTTTTGTTTCAGGGGTTAACAATTCAACATCAGCCTCTTTCTCCTTCGGCGTTGGGGCATCATCTTTCCTCCCCGCGGCTGATTCCCTCCTCCCGGTAGAGTAGGGCAAAAAGCGCATCAATTCTGAGAATAATTCCGCTTTATTCAAGGGTTTTTTTAAACAACCGTCGCAGGCGACTTTTTTTATTGCCTGGTCCTGTTCTTTCATGACAGAAGCGCTTAAAATAATCACCGGGATCGATCGTAAGGTTTTATCTGCTTTTAGAACAGCGGTGGCTTCGTAACCATCCATGACCGGCATCCGTAAATCCATAATGACCAGGTGCGGCCGGTACTGCCTGGCAAGTACCACTGCCTCTTTACCATTTTTCGCTTCAATGAAGGTGAAGGCCGGAACATTCAAAAAACCTTTGATTAATGTCCTGTCGGACTCGCTGTTATCGGCAATTAAAATACATGCTTTCTCAAATTCCAGGGTCTCTTTACCTGGTACCCCTGGTAGGTGTTCTTCCTTTTTGTGTATTTTTTCGTTATCGTTTACAGGTGTGGATACCACCTTAACATCTTTTAATATCACCTGGAACGTACTGCCTTTTTCAACTTTGCTTTTGAGAGAAATTTCCCCTCCCATCATTTCTACCAAATGCTTGGTAATACTTAATCCCAGACCTGTTCCGCCGTATTTCCAGGTGTATTGAGTTTTTTGCTGTTCGAAAGGCTCAAAGATGATTTTTTCCTGGTCTTTGGGTATGCCAATGCCTGTATCCTGGACTGAAATAATCAGTTCCAGGGAGTTATGATGGATTTTTTTATCACCTTTTTTTTGTTTGATTTTTATTTTAATACGACCTTTCTCTGTGAATTTTAGCGCATTTCCTACCAGGTTAAAGAGTATTTGCCGTAGCCGGACTTCATCCAGCAGCAGCATCTGCGGCAGCGATGGGTCGATCTCCATGTAAAAATCCAATCCTTTGGTATGAAACTTCGGAGAAAAAATAAATTCGATTTCATTCATGATATCACGGGGATTAACCGCAGTATACTTTAGTTCCAGTTTCCCGGCTTCGATCCGGGAAAGATCGAGAATATCCTCGATTAAACCCAGCAGCATCTTCCCACTGGAGGTAATGAGGGAGAGATAATCTTTCAACTGTTTATCGGTAATGCGCTCGTCAAGTAGTTCGGCAAATCCCAGGATGGCATTAATGGGGGTTCGGATTTCATGGCTCATGTTGGCCAGGAATTCACTTTTACATCGATTCGCTTTTTCGGCCTGCTCTTTGGCCCGGATCAGCTCCCTGGTCTGCCGGTCTACCATTTCCTGCAGTTCCTGCATCTTCATGGCTGCCTTCCTGGCCAACAGCCACTTTGTTGTCATGGCACTGGCTATTTGAGACACCTCGGCGTTTTCAAAGGGTTTTTTGAGAATCAGCAAGTTGTCCGTACACCCAAGCTCCTGGGTTATTTCTTCCCAGGAGTAATCCGAATAAGCCGTACAAATAACCATTTGAATGGTAGGGTCGATCTTCCAGGCATGTTTTATGGTTTCAAGTCCGTCCCACCCGGGAGGCATGCGCATATCCACGAAAGCAAGGCTGAAGGGCTTTCCCTCTTTGCAGGCCTGTTGGATTCGTTCTAACCCCTCTTTTCCCTGGCTGGCATAGACCAACTCATATTCAAATGCTGTCGAAGGGGCCTGGGGAGCACTCTCTATCCCGAAAAGATCAGCTTCCATCTCATCCAGCACACCTGGATGGTTTTTTTTGCAGAGAATCATACAAAAGTCCCGGAAAATATCCGGGTTGTCATCGATGATAACAACCTTGCGAACCGCTTCCATTTCGATTCTATCGCTGTTCCTATCCATATTTATCCTCTTACAACCGGAGCGGCAGTTCAAGGGTGAACACAGCCCCTTTGCCCGGACCACCACTGTGGGCCTTGAGCGATCCCCCCATCTTCTTAGCGTATATGGCAGCACTGTGCAGGCCGAGCCCGTGCCCTCCCTTCCTGGTGGAAAAACCCAGGCTGAATATCTTCTCAAGATTCTCCCCGGCAATACCGATGCCGTTGTCGGCTATTTCAACTAAAAACCGGTCATCTCCCTTTTTCTTTAACCGCACCGTTATGATTTTGGAAGTATTATCCCTGCTCTCCCTCACCGCATACCTGGCATTACTAAGCAGGTTGATGACAATTTGCAAAAATTTGTGGTGGTCAAGCCGACAAGACGGTATATTCTCAAATTTGCGTATGATCTCCACGCTGTGGGGTGACATACCCGGGGTTTTTACCTGGAGTGCCTCTTCCAGGAGTTCGCCAACCGATACCACTTCGGTAAGCCCTGCCGATGTATCGTGGGACTGCTGGATAGCGATAAGCTCGGTTATATGCTTCACATGATTGCATAAATCCTTCAACATCCCGGTAAAGGTTTCCTGCTCTTTTTCCAGGTGTTTTGACAGGGCAACCAGGTATACCAGCAGTTTTTCGCCTTTTTCATCTTTGCTGAGGAACTCGGCCAGGTTATCCTGGTGTTCCTCGATCATCCTGGTTGCCTTGACAAAATTGGAAATTTTCGAATACCGGTTTTCTTTTAACAACGAATTGGCGATTACATTGACACTGTTGAGCACATTGCCCACATTATGCAGGACGCTGGTGGCCACTTCCGCCCTTCCTACCAGCCACGCCGTTTCTACCAGTTTTTCCTGGGCTTTTTTAAGTTCTTTTTCGGTGCGTTTCCGTTCCGCGATTTCATCCCTTAGTTTTTTGTTGGCTTCCTCCAGGCTCACAGTGCGCTCAGACACTTCACCGGCCATGACATTCATGGCATGCGCCAGTTCCCCGATCTCATCTTGCTGGCGAATATCCAGTTTCCGGGACAGGTCGCCGGCGGACATGGCCCGCGCCAGGGCTGCTGCTTTTTTCAGCGGCCGGGTAACCCAACGGGAAATAATCAGGGAGACCATAATCAACATCACAGATACCGCGATAAAAAAAATAAGGATATTTAAATATTGTTGATACTGGGTGACATTGCTCACAGCGGCCAGTTCCTCTTTAAGAGAACCAGAAAAAAAATCGGTCAACGCAGTCAATCTCTCCCGGAGATTCATTGAACGGCGGTTTAGTTGGGAAGCCTTTTGGGGGAACGGATCATCTTCCATTCCCGAAGCCATTTTTGCATACAGGGAATGCGCCTCGGCAGTAAATACCCTCAACTGTTTTAATATTTCCCGGACCTCGGTCCTTTTCTGCTCATCAAACCGGGCCAGAAGTACCAGGTGCCTCAGGGCTTCCTGCGCTTCGACGGCCATGGCTTTAGCATCCTCGAGAAGCTCTGCCTTACCGAAAACCACCGCGTCTTTGTACAATTTAACCTGTTCATTAAACTTTGCCGAGGCCACTTTGCTCTGCATGGCGGCGGGAAAAACTTGTTCCTGTGCGATATGGAGGCGTGACAGGGTTTCCTGGCCGCGGAACAGACCCACTATCATCCATCCCAGGTAAACTATCATTATTATGCTCAGGCTGAACCATATCTTCCTGGAAATACTGAAAAAGTATTTATGCCGGGAAGGTATCCCGGGTTTTTTTTCAGTTTTACCTCCCGGGTTCATGTTCATGGTTCATCTCCCTTTGCTTTTGCCCTGGCCGCGGCTTAGAAGTTGAAGGTCATCTTCAGGGCAAACAGGGCCCATTTTTTGTCATATTCGACGGCGCCGGCGGCATTTAAGTTTTCCTGGGGTAAACATAAAGCGGTCCCCTCCACCAGGTGCCCTTCCACCTTAAATGTCCACTGCGTGTTTAAATCGAAGCGCAGGCAGGCACAGGCGTCCTTCTGAAAGGCGGAATAAGGAGGATCAAACCCGGTTCCCTTCTTATCATTCTTATCCCTATAATATACCATATAATAGACCCCTAACTCAAACCAATCGGCAAAACGATAGGCCGCACTCCCATAATAGCTCAGGGAATTCATCGGTTCTTCCATAGGCTCCAAATCGGCCACCTTTATCGTAATATCTTGATTCATAAGCTGGTATTCGGCAGCCAGGACAAGATTATTCCATGTATATTCGGCAGAATACGTGTATATACTGGTTTTGGGGATGAGGGCCGTAGCCGCGTCTCCCCTCCTGGCCAGGGTTATGGTATAGGGGGGAAAGTCCACCGGTATACTTATATCTTCAGTAATCCTGGCATGAGCTGTGACTTCGGTCTCCACTACCGTTGCCCCGATTTGCAGACCTTTAAGAGGGGACTCCCAGATGATACTGCCGCTGAATAAATCACCCACATCAAATTTTTCCACATCAATTGGCCCCATTGCCTCGGCACCTTTGGCAACGCTGCCCTCTTTATCGATATCCGATGAACCCCATAATACCTGGTATGAAAAATTTCCGATTAAATTGTTAAGAATCTCACCGTAAATCCCAATGCCCTTCACCGAGGTGCAGGCTTCCCGATAGTTTTCCAGGTAAATACCTTGAGGGAGTAAAATAAATGTGCGCAGCATATCGATATCCCTGGTTTTATTGTAAAAACCCACCGGCATCTTTATTTTTCCCAAACGGAGACCCAACCAATCCCGCCATTGATAATCGGCATAAGCCCAGTCGATTAAGACTTTATCATTACCGCTGTCTCCAAGATCACGGGCGGCAAACTGGATTCCCAGCCGTATTTTCTCCGTCAATTCCGTTGAAAAATTAATCCCCAGTTCGTTAAAATGGAACGTGCCCTCTTCGGTATTTGCCAAAAAGTTATTCCGGTTACTGAACAAATAACCTTGAGATATATAGCCGTGAATATCGATTTTAAAAGATTCTTGCCCAAGAGCACTTCCCGGTAAAAAAACACTGACTAAAAAGACAAAAAATAGTTTTTGTAATGGTTTCAATTTCGGCCTCCTTTTCTATTCGGTTATCCTAATGATTTTTACCCGCTTATCTTGAGGGAAAGAGATATAACCGATGGCTCCCTTTGTATTGGCTACAAAATCAATGAGGCGCTTTTCTGTTTTGAAAGACCTGGGACTTTTTCCCTCCCCGGTAAAAACCTTTTCCCGCCAATAGTTCCTGAATTGAGATGGTGTTTTACTAACAAATTGCTTGAGGAATTGTTTGTGAACCGCCGAATTTTTCAATACCGCCAGGGTAATTTTACCATTGTTTTCCCATCTTTTCTTTTTTCCTGTAAAGATATCTCTTATGTCTTTCTTTTTCAGTGATGTGAGACGAGTTTCTTTATTGGTAACAATCAGTACATCCGGAAAAATAAACTTCGTTCCCCAACATAAAGATAAAAAAAGAAAGAGTAAGACCGCACTCTTTTTTATTTTCATGGATATACCCCTCCTTTACATGCCCCTCCCGGTCCGGCCGGGGGGGCCTTTGCATCACGGTGACCGGACAAACCGCCTGCGTCACCAATCTATGGAAAATATCATTTCCCTTTTTCATTACATTATCTCTCAATCTTTTCCGTTTTACAGCTACCCTCCTTTCCGGAGATTTCGCCTTAAGACTAGAGAAATAACATAACCAGAAAAAAAATGCAAGAAAAAAAATAAAAAAACAGCGATTCTAATTTTACCAATTATCCGGGCGAACACGAAATGCAGGCCGAGCCCCTACATCTGATGCACATTTTCGTGCTTTCGTAGGGGTAAACCTTGTGTTTACCCTATCTTTAAACGGTAAAATTAGAATTGCTGCCTCCCCACGCCGGGGGTAGAAAAAATGTTAAAAATATACTATAATATAACCCTAAAAAAAATTAAAGAGAGGTAAGGAAAATGAATAATATAAAAACAGTTATTTTGTTAGGTGCGTTAACAGGGCTTTTCCTGTTTATCGGCGGTTTGGTGGGCGGTCAGAGCGGCATGGTGATTGCCTTGATCTTTGCCGGTATCCTGAACATCACCGCCTATTGGTTTTCAGATAAAATCGTGCTACGCGTTTACCGTGCTCAACCGGTGAGCGAAGCCGAAGCACCGGAAATTCATTACCTGGTGGAAGAGGTTTCCCGGAACGCGGATATTCCAAAACCTAAAGTGTTCATCATGGATGACGACTCTCCCAATGCCTTTGCCACCGGCAGAAACCCGCGGCACGGTGTTGTTGCCCTGACTACCGGTATTATTAAATCGATGAACCGCGAGCAGTTGAAAGGTGTGATTGCTCACGAAATGTCCCACATCCGTCACCGGGATACGTTGATTCAAAGCGTTGCTGCCACCATTGCCGGGGCCATTATGTTTTTGGCCTACCAGATGCGTTGGTTTGCTTTCCTGGGAGGCGGTGGCGATGACGACGAAGGCGGCGGTATCCTGGGACTGCTCCTGATGTCGATACTGGCACCCATTGCTGCTTTGCTGATTCAAATGGCGATTTCCCGGTCCCGAGAGTACAAAGCAGACAGGGGGGCCGCAGAATTAACCGGTAACCCCGAAGGCCTGGCCTCAGCACTGGAAAAACTGGGCTATTACAGCAAACGCATCCCCATGCATGCCACGACGCAAACAGCCCACCTGTTTATCGTCTCACCCCTGAGCGGTAAAGGTCTTATGAATTTGTTCTCCACACACCCCCCCCTGGAAGAACGAGTCGCCCGCTTAAGGGCCATGTATTAAAATTATTGCCTCCGGCGGCCAGGGGCGCTTTTTGTAAAAACTGCCCCTGGACCCCGCAAAAATTTTTTATACATGGTCAGTCATATTGCTTCTCTCATTCATTGTGCCACATTCAGCCCAAGAAATCCCCTCTTGAGAGGGGTGCCCCGAAGGGGCGGGGTGTGTCATCTTCGCGCTTCTTCGCGTTTTTTACCGCATTGTAAATGCCTTAGCGGCTAAACTCCATCTATTACGCGTTTGAGTTTGGCCTGGACCTGGGTGGCAATGTCAGCCAGGTCTGTGTTTTCTACGCCTGCCATAGAGGCAATAGGGTCCACCGCGGCCACCTCGATTTTGTTGTCAGGCGTCTCTTGCAGGATCACATTGCAAGGCAGCATCACACCGATTTTGTCTTCCTTTTGCAGGGCCTGAAAGGCAAAATTAGGATTGCATGCCCCCAGGATTTTGTATTTCCTGAAATCCACATCCAGTTTTTTCTTCAGGGTTTCTTTTACATCGATCTGGGTTAGCACGCCAAAGCCTTCTTTTTTCAATTCTGCAGTGACCCGTTCTATGGCCTGCTCAAACGGCATATCCACGATTTTATTAAAATAATAACTCATCGAAATCCTCCCTTATCCTACTTCCTACTTCCTACTTCTTACTTCTTCTTAGCCGGTGGTTTGGCCGGTTCCCACAGGACATTGAGTATCTTCCACTGCCCATGGATTTTGACAAGGTGGAGATAATCTATATATTCACCGGATGTGGCCTTTGCACTGGCAATGTTACGAGAGATATCAAATATTTTTACTTCAAGTTTTCCTTTATGTTGGGCTCTATTTTTACCGAACCCGGCCCGGGTGAATTCCACCATGTTGGAAGCACTGGCATATCGCAGCGTAACCCGACCCGTTGGCAGTGTTGTGGGAACACGTTTCACCATTTCCGGGTGAAGCGCTTTTTTCATCCTCTGGGCATTTCCTTCATACCAACCTTCCATGTAATCCAGGGCCGCCTGTTTAATCGCTGCTTTTTCCTTTTCTATATCTACTTTGACCTCCTGGGCGACCAATGTGGAAATAGCAACCATAAACGATAACACCACCATTAACATAACTCGTTTCATTTCATCCTCCTTATAGCGTAGGGCGTAGGGCGTAGAGCGGAGAGCAAAGCGCTTCGCGCGCTGAGCTTTTCTCTACGTTTTGCGCCTTACGCAATGCTATACTATACCAATATGGGAAAAATAAATCAACAGAAAGATCAACAATTTTAATTTTTAGCCACCAAGGCGCCTGCTTTGCTCCCCCACGCAGGAGGCTGTCTCAAAACCCAAAAAAATGGCCGAATCCGGAGGCCGGGCGAATACAAGATTCGCCCCTACAAAGGGTTTCCAGGCGGACGTAGGGGTGAACCTCGTGTTCACCCGGAGTTTTGAGACAGCCTCCGCAGTGGGGTTTACGAAATTATTTGAATCATTTATAATATAAGGACCGATGAATTTAAAACAATGGATACAATCTACGTTTGCTTCTGATAAGAAAAAAATTATAGCCCTTCTTCTGGCACTTTTTGCTTTAAATTTTCTTTTGTACCTCAATACCCTGCACTATGATTTTTTAAAGGATGATTTCCGGTTGATCGCGGAAAATCCCCGCATAAAAGATTTTAATTCCTTTATCAATACCATTGGCTCGAAATTCTTTGCCTTCCCGGATTATCCCTACCTTCATTACTGGCGTCCTGTGACCCTGTTTTCTTTTTACATCGACTATCAATTGTGGGGACTTAATGCTTCCGGTTATCACCTGTTCAATGTTCTTATCAATGCGTTTAACGCGCTTTTGATTTTTTTGATTTTTTATATTGTATCAAAAAAAATCCTTTTTTCTTTTTTTGTTTCCTTGTTTTTTTCGATTCACCCGTCTCACGTGGAAGCGGTTTCCTGGATTTCCGGCCGCACCGACCTGTTGGGTGCCTTTTTTATACTGGCAGCTATTCTTTTCTTTATTCTTTTTTTAAAGAAAAAAAACGGGTTGTTTTATCTATTTACTGCCTTGTTTTTCCTGCTGGCACTGCTCTCCAAAGAGAACTCGGTGCTTTTTCCCCTGCTGGCCGTGGGTTTGATTTTCATCGTCTCTGCGGTTGAAACCGATAAAACCGGCAAACGGGTGAAACACATTTTAAAAAAATCCCTGGTGACGCTTCCTTTCTGGGTGATGGATTTGATTTATATTATGCTTCACAATCGTTTTTCCGGTATCCAGGATGTGCTGGCGAATTTTTCATTGAAAGATATTTTTGTGGTTTTCAAAACCATCGGTGCTTATTTCAAAACCATTCTCTTTCCGTTTTTCCCCACCCCTTATTTTTCTATGCATCAATTTGACCGCAGCCACCTGGAATACCTGGTGTATTTTGGGCTTGCCCTGGTTGTACTGGTGCTCCTGGTGGTAAAGAGAGACAAATACAAGTACAGCCTTTATTCTTTATTGGTTTTCATTTTTCTGCTGCCGGTGTTGGATCCAGAAATCGTTCCCTCTTATCCTAAAATCGTAATACGGTTTGCCTATATACCGGCGGTTTGGGCAGGCGTATTTTTTATAGAGACCTTCAACCTTTTTACCAATAACCAATTGAAAAAAATTTTTGTTGCCCTTTTTGCTTTAATATCCGTTATATGGATATTTGAATCGTACAGTTTCCAGGGTTATTTTAAGGACCAATATAGTCATTACAATGATGTCAGCGGGTTGACGCGGCATTACCCGGAGGATTGTTCATTACTGCTGCCCTGGGCGTTGATAACCGCACAGGGGGGTGATTATAATAAGGCCCTTGCTGTTGTGGACCGGGCGTTGGAGGTGAACCATAAAGATCGCTGGCTGGATGTTTCTGAAATGGGTGGACTTTTAAAAGCCAACTTACTGGTGGTCACCGGTGCAGGGGACAGCGGGAAAGTCCTGGCTGAGTCGATTATGGGAAAGACCCGGAAAGACGAAATGAAATATTTCGGCTATTTGATTCTCGCCAAATATCATGAAAAAAAAGGAGAACTCACTGCTTCACTTCGTATGTTGGAGAAAGCAAAGGAGATTGGAGAGACTGCGGACCTTTATTTTCGCAAGGCTCTTATTTACGGAAAAATGGGCGATTACAACCAGGCCTTGCGGGTCCTGCGAAAAGCTGTGACTTTGAACCCGGGAGCGCAGAACTATTGGCAACTGGAACAGCGGCTGATAAACCTGATCAATATGCAGAAAAGGAAAGACAGCAGTGGATCATGATGCCGCGGGCCTCACCCGGAGACGAATGAAAATCATGCTCTCAATTTCTCAATTCTATTGTAGGGGCTTGATTTATCAAGCCCTTGCCAATGGACGTTTCATTCCAGGGTTTGATGAATCAAACCCCTACTATCAAATTTATATCCATTTTATCTTCGTGTCCCTTCGTGTAACTTCGTGGCTAAAACTAGAATTTCTTTTTCTCTTTGTGTTACTTCGTGGCTATTTTCATAGTAGGTGAAAACGGTGAATGGGAATAAACTAGAACACAATTCAATTATTCGACGGCTTGTATTATTACTTCTACTGGTTTTCTTGCAGTTGACATGCAGTGGTGTTGATGTTGAAATCCGCTGTCAACCGGAGCAGGTATCGGCTTTCCAGGGTGAGAAGGTTGTCTTTACCATGGAGGTTGCCAATCATATGGTCGGCAGTATTCGGCCGGGGACCAATCATTTTATCTCCTATCATCTTTACGATCCAAAAGGGAAATTGATATCTTATGACAACCGGCGTTTTCGCATCCCCAGGGTACTGCGTCGCAAAAAAACAACCACCTTCCAATTACCCGTGTATTTCGACTATTCCCAGAGCGGTGATTACGTGGTGGAATTTGACATTGTCAAGGAAGGGGAGTTCTGGGGTTCCAGCAAAAATTGGAAAACCTCCAGGGTTAAACTGTATTTAAAACCCCTGTTTTCAGGGGAATTCAAGAAGAAATACCTCAGCTTCTTTTGTTCTACTGGAAATGTGCTGTTGGACCGGGAGCAGTATTTGCTGCGGATGACGTTAAAGAACAGCGAAATTCTCGATGCTAACGGGAACATTTTCGGGTTTTCACCAGGGTCTGCCTATCCCCAGGTATGGGTCCGGGATACTGCTACCTTTATTGCTTATACCAAACGGTTTTATCCCATTCAAACCCTGGCAAGAAGTGTGGAATTGTTCCTGGAGCACCAGGGGGTTGATGGTGAAGTAGTAGACTGGGTGGATGTTTCGGGGGAAACCGGTAAAAACACCGTGGAGACCGACCAGGAGAGTTCCCTGGTGTTGGCAGCTTATGAAACCGGGAGAGAAAATACCCAATGGTTTTACAAGAAGGTTAAGGGTAAAACCGTGCTTACCCGGTTGGAGATGGCTCTGGAATGGGTGTGGAAAAATAAACGCAGTCCCAGGCATCATCTCATTTACAGTGGTTTTACTGCCGACTGGGGGGACATCGAAAACACCTACCCGGACCAGCGGGCCACCAAATTATCCGACCGTTCTACGCCGGTATTTTCTATTTATACCCAGGCTAAATATATCCAGGCCATTGACTGTTTAATTAAGATATTTAAACAGTTAAACTCTTCCAAACAAAAAGAACGCATGCAAAAATGGGCTGAGCGTTTACTTACCTTGAAATCGCAATCCAAAACGCTTTTATACCTGGAGGATAAGGGGTATTTTATTACGCATATTGTTCCGTCTGACTCAAGAGGCAAGTATTACCGGATGGAAAAGGAGATGTTGGCAGTGGGAGGAAATGCAGAGGCCATCATTGCCGATCTAATGGATCACTCACAGGTGGAACGGTTTTTGCACGTCCTTGAGCAAAGAAGAAAAAAATATGGACTGCAAACCGTATCCTTTACATTGATTCCTCCTTATCCCCAGGGATTTTTCCCGCATCCCCTGTTAATCCGTCCCTGGAGTTACCAGAATGGGGGGCAGTGGGATTGGATTGGGGCGCGGGTGGTTAAAGCCCTTTTTCTGAGAGGATTTAAAAAAGAAGCAGAGAACTATCTACTTGAAATTGTCCGCAAGAACCTGGACCGTTTTAATATTAATGAATGGGAAGACCGGAACGGCAGTCCCCAGGGAGCTGATTTCTATGTGGGGGCCGCCGGTCTTATTGGTGAGTGTATTTTCCTGGGTTACCGGAAGAAATTAAACACCTCACAGAAGAAGGGAATGATGGATTACCCATCATTCCAACAGCTCTACTAATTACTACTCTTCATTATAGTCGTCGAGTTTGATGTCATGGGTCTTGAAGGTTCGCGCCAGGACCTGGTTAAGCCTGGCAAGGGAGAGGGTGTAATCGATGACTGCGCGCAGGTAACTGGTTTCGGCATCGGCAAGCTGCCGCTGGTATTCCTGTACATTGAAGTTGGTGGAGAGTCCCACGGACAGTTTTTTCTCTTCTGCCCGGAGGTTCTCGCCCACCAATTGCATGGCAACTCTTTCCGCTTCCACCAGCTTTCGATTGCTTTCCAGCTCTTTGATGATATCTTTAACTTCTTTGTAAATATTGTTTTCCGTATTTTTCAGTTCCAATAATGCCCGTTTCAGGTTGATCCTTGCTTGTGCCAGTCGTGCCCGTTCTTCTTTAAAGCCGATAGGAACTTGCAAAGTAAATTGGAAGTAATAGTTTTTATTAATCATTTTGAGTACTTCCCTGAGGGAATCCATGAAAGTCCTCTCCTCCACTTGCGTTCGGAAATTGGGATCAAGCGGGTCCAAATTATAATCGATATCCCACTCAGTTCCACCCTGCCCATATGTGGAATAGCCAGCATCAAGCCGCAAATTCGGTAGCGTTTGATTCTTATAATATCGAACGCCAAGATTATTGGTTTTGAGGTTAATTTTTTGACGTTTGATATCCGGCCGATTTTCCAGGGCCTCCAGTAAAAAGGCCTTGAAATCAACTGGTACCGATTCTATTTCAGGTGTGTCTGTAGGAACAATGGTTACATTTTCTTTACTCATGTTCAGGATGTTTTTCAAGGTCTCTTCCCTGATTTGAATGATACGTTCAGCCGAGATCACAGAGCTTTCATTCCTTGCCACTTGTGCTTTGGAACTCAACACATCGATAGGGGCAATGGTTCCCACTTTTTCTTTTACTTGATTTTGTTTCAGCAGGTCTTTTGCTCTTTGCAAGGCCACTTTGGTGGCTTCATGGCTCTGATGAGCATACACCAGTTCCCAGTAAGCAGATTCAATACTGTAGACTAACTGGATGATGTTTTCGCGTAACTGAAGCTCACTCATGTTGTGATTATTTGCAGAAACATAGATGTTGTACTTTGTAGGAAGAAGTCCAAAATTTTTTAACAACGGTTGTGATAGATTAAAGCCTGCATTAGTATCTATTGAAGGGTTAACACTAAAAGTGAGTGAATTTGAGTCTGATTTTGTAGTATTAAACCCAAAACTTAGGGTTCCACCAAATGGCAGCATCTGCGATATACTGGATCTCCATCGGGTCACTTGGCTTTCTACAACATCTACCGCGTCATAAACATTCGTGGATGGTGTAAGCGAACTACCATAGTAAGAATCTATATTCAGGGTGGGAATATAAATAGACTTCGCGATCCTTAACGACTCCCAATTCGATTGAACGGCGGTCTTCTGAATCTGTAAATCAAGATTATTTTTCAGCCCGTAAAAGATCGCATCTTTTAAGGTGAGTTTTTTCTCCATTGGTTCTTCTAATTGCGAAAACATAAAACCGGGAGAAACCAAAACGCTTACCAGCATGATCAAACTTAATAACTTTTTCATATGAATCCTCCATTCATAATATTTCCTTAAACACTTTAAACACCTTTACGCCCCGAATCTTGCAGTGTTTTCGCCAGCTATTTTAACAACCGGTAGTCAAAACAGGATGCCGGGCGTAAAAACTTTTATACGTAAAATTTTCCAAAAAGGTTCTAAATTTTTTTATAAATTTTAAAAAATTTTTATCCGAAGGTTAAAACTAACATCCGGGGTGGTATCAAAGGGGGCGAAATCTTCCAGTATGATTAATTCAAGGTGTTTGAAAATTTTAAAGCCGATATAAGCCTGGTAAGCGTTATTGGCAACATCATCTTCTTTGAACACCGAGGTACGAAAAGTAAATCCACCGATCCAACGTCCCGCCCTGGCCTCCAGTTGAGAAAGAAATATAAAGGAGTGAATATCCACATCAGACAGCCAGGAGGGTTTTCCCGGAAATGTCAAATAATTTGAGAGTTCCAGGGAGAACCACTTCTTTTTATACGAAGCCGCCACCCCTGCGGAAACAAACAGTTTGCCGGAACTGAAACCCGGTTTTTCGGATAAGGGTATTCCCACTGCTGCCCGTGCTTTTATGGAAAAGTGGGTAGATTTATAGATTTGTTTTAAAAAAGCTGTTGTCAGGTGAGACGCGCCGTTCTGGTTGCTGGTATAGTAAAATGAGTCGTGAAACCTGTAATGAACTGAATCCCGGGGGTACAGAGGTCTGTCGTCATCGGGTAGGCCAAAGGTGCTGTGAAAATCTTCAATCAATTTATCCAGTATCCCGCCAAAAATGAATGAATGGCGATAGTAAAACTCCAGGGTTCCGCCTTCTATTATCCCGTATCGAAAACCGATGGTGCTGCTGAGTACTTCAAAATCGTTCAGGGTGGTACGGTTGTGGTTAAACATAAAAATATTGGAATAATAGCAATCAAGGGTGAGTGAATATTTTCCTTTGCCCAGGAGTGAATTGTCTGCATAGGGGAAATAACTCATGGACTGAACCAGGGGGAACTCCACATCCCTGGGATAAACTGATACCGATATTGCCACAAGAACGAGGCATAAGAAACATAAGAATCGTTGAATGAAGTGATGATTTGCCATCGTTTATTATACTAGAAAAAGGTCGGTTTAAAAAGTCCTTTAATTTTTTCCTAGCGACTTTTTCCCAATTATGAAGTTAGAATTGCTGAAATAGTGAACCTTCCCATTGACAGAACTTAAAATTCATATTATATTAGATGGTCACGATTAATCATCTTAATTAATGCCATATTCCTGGCTGCAAACAACCCTTTTTACTTTAAACGGTATGGAGGAGGTGGATGAATTGCTGTAAGCTGATTTTACCGAATTTTTTGTTGGTGGGCGCGGCCAAATCAGGTACCACCGCTTTTTACTATCACTTGAAGGGGCACCCGGATATCTTTTTGAGCCCCGTAAAAGAGCCTTGTTTCTTCTCTGCTCAAATTCTCCACCTTCCCCAGAAGGGCATCGGCGATGAAAAAAAATTTTTTGTTAAAACGTTTACGGATTACTGTAAACTATTTGCGGATGCCGGGAGTAAAAAAGCGGTGGGGGAGGCCAGCGCCGATACTCTTTATTACTATGAAAAAACCATCCCGGTTATAAAAAAATACCTGGGAGACCCGAGAATTATTATCCTGCTGCGGAATCCTGTAGACCGGGCCTTTTCCGCATATTTGCACCTGGTGCGGGATAACCGGGAATCGTTGTCCTTCGAGGATGGATTGGAACAGGAAGAAGAACGCATACGCCAGGACTGGCAGTGTATGTGGCATTATAAAAACAGGGGCATGTACTATTGCCAGGTAAAAGTCTTCATGGAAGCATTCAGACGTGTTAAAGTTTTCCTGTATGACGATTTTAAAAAAGACCCCCTGACCACAATAAAACAGGTGTGCGAATTCCTGGAGGTAAATACCGACTACCAACCGGTAAATACCGGTACCCATTACAATGCCACGGGAATTCCCAGGTTCAAAACCCTTAATAATATCTTTTTAATGAAAAATATCCTCCAGCGGACCCTGCGAAATGTGGGGCGATTTATTTTAACAGAAGATGGCTGGGTCAAATTCCGGGAGAATGTGCGGGCAAAACTGTTTGTTAAAACAAGTATGAAACCGGAAACCCGCGCTTACTTGCAAGGTGTGTTCCGTGAAGATATACTAAAACTTAGAGATTTGCTTGACAGGGACTTGAGCGCCTGGTTGAGGGTGGAGAACTAATGCAGTATTAAAGGAAGTGATATAATGAAGATATTCAAATTTAAAGATATCCTGCCGCAGGTCCCCAACCTGCTGTTCCGGGGGCGGCTGAGGTTAAAATTCGAGCATTTGCCTTTTGAGGCCAGGGGTATCACGGGAAAGAAGAAGTGGAACTTTATTGCAGCCGGTTTGAATCAATTCTTTTTACCTCCCCGGCCGCTGGGATACCCGGTTATCGCCCAGGTGGAACCTGCCAATGTGTGCAATCTCGATTGTCCGCTCTGTTTTACCGTTTCCCAGACGTCATCGCGGCCTTCGGCTTTACTGCCTTTCGAGACCTTCAAACAATTCATCGATGAGGTGGGAGATTATCTCCTGTTGATGGTGCTGTGGAACTGGGGCGAGCCCTTTTTAAATCCTGATATTTTCAGGATTATCGAGTATGCAGCTTCAAAAAATATACTGGTACATTCCAGCACCAACGGCAACGTCATGTTTACTGATGAAGACGCGGATAAGATCGTAGACAGCGGTCTTACCAGCCTGGTGTTCGGTGTGGATGGAGCTACTCCGGAGACTTACCGGGCGTACCGCAAAGGGGGTGACCTGGAGCGGGTGAAAGAAAATATCCGCACCCTGGTAGGGGCTAAAAGAAAAAAATCCTCCCCTACGCCCCTGCTGACGCTGCGCTTTGTGGCCATGCGGCATAATGAAGCCGAATTACCTCTTGCTGAAAAAATGGCCCAGGAATTGGGTGTGGATTTCTTTTCAGTTAAATCCGTGGACATACCGCCGGAACTGGGAAAAAGCCTGGATCAAAATTATCGACCGGGAAATGAGAAATACTGGCGCTATGAATATTTAGACGGGACTTACACCCGGGTGAAGAAACCGTTCGTATGCATGCGGCCGTGGAAACGGATTACCCTGGATGCGTTGGGCGAGGTAATTTCCTGTGAATATGATTATAAAAACCTCCATTCTTTCGGTCGAATGAGCAAGGGAAATTCCGTGCTGGACCTGTGGAAAAGCAGTGTGTCAAAAACCTTCCGCCGGCATTTCCACAAGGGTCATAATAATTTTTATCACTGCAAAGCCTGTACTTATAAAGACCTCCGTATGGAGGATTGTATTATCGAGGCGCATCCTGTTTGTGCGCATTGATATCGGAGATCTAACATATGACCGCCAGTGTTATTGTATGTACCTACAACCGTTCGCCGCTGTTGACGCGTCTCCTGGAGTCATTGTCCTGTCAGACTGCGCCGGTGGATACGTTTGAAATTATCGTGGTGGATGACGGTTCCAGCGATGACACCGCGGTGGTTTGCCGTTCGTCGGTGGCGCGTATGCCCAATATGAAATACATACCGATGGCGTGCAATTCCGGTCTCAGCGCAGCGGGAAATCGTGCCGTTACCGAAGCCAGCGGGGAATATCTCCTCTTTACGGATGATGATTGTATCCCTCATCCCTGCTGGGTGGAAAAGATGTGCGCTGCGCTTAGAGATTCCCCCATCGCAGCCGGAGCTGTGGTCAGTCCGTTGTCCAACTATTTTAAACTTTGTCACAATATTGCCCAATTTTATCCCTTTATGCCTGGTCAAACGTCACGAAAATTGGATTTTATCGCCGGTGCCAATATGGGAATTCAAGCCGGCGTGGTGAAAGAGATCGGCGCATTTAACACGGACACGACTATCCCCGACATGGAATATATCCTACGAGCCCGGCAAAAGGGTTTCTTCATTCATTATGCCCCGGAAGCCGTGGTTACCCATGACCCGCCGCGAGTCACCCTGGGTGATGTTCTGGGTTATGCAGCCGCTCATGCTTCCGAGACTATTTTACTGCGTCACCAATACCGGGAATTGCTGCGTACCCCTTTTGTACTCTTTTCCCCTGCTTTAATACTCCTGGCTGCTCCGCTTATTGCACTCAAAACCACCGCCAGTATTTACCTGGGCAACCGGAAATTGCAGCGATATTTTCATACGGTTCCTATTGTCTTTCTCAGCAAACTGGCCTGGTGTTGGGGGGCTGCCCGGGGTCTGCGGGCAAGGAACAGGAAAAACGTCCAATGAAAAACGACTCTTCAAATACTCAAGGTATTTTTTTACTGGGTCCCTCTTTTCCTTTCCGGGGAGGAATTTCCCATTACAACACACTCCTGTACAATCAGTTGTGTAGAACCCATGCAGTGATGTTTTATACGTTTAAAAAACAATACTTCCAATGGCTGTTCCCGGGTAAAGGTGATAGGGATAACAGTATCGAGAAAATAGAACCGGACACCCTACCGGTGGATAAAAATAATGGCAGCCGGGTGAAACGGGAACTCCACCCGCTGCACCTGGCGGGTTGGATAAGGGCCGGTAAGGAAGCAAGGAAATATCCATTGATTATCCTGCCCTGGTGGGTGGTTTTCTGGGTTCCTTATTACCTTTTATTTTTGACCTTTGCCAGGAACGGCCATATTCATAATAAAATCATTTTCCTGTGCCACAACGTGGCTGAGCATGAAAATGGATTGGCCGGGTGGCTGAAGCGGTTCCTTACCCGGCGTGTGCTGCAAAGAGGAGACGGGTTTATCTTGCATTCCCACGAACAGGAACGCCAGCTTTCCCGGTTACTCAAGAAAAAAACCGTACCAGCATTGGTCTCTCCTCATCCTCTTTACCAGGTATTTAATAACAACCGTTATACGTCTGTCAGAGCCAGGGAGGAGTTGGGGATTCCTGCTCAGCAAAGGGTTATCCTTTTTTTTGGATTTATAAGGAAATACAAAGGGCTTGAATGTCTTTTGAAAGCATTACCCCTTGTCAAAACCTATGATGGAAACATATTGCTTTTGATCGTGGGAGAGGTATGGAAGGGGGAACGTCATTACCGCCGTTATGTTCGCTTGATCAAAGAACTGGGCCTGGAGGAAAACACACGTTTTATCAACCGTTATGTGCCCAACGAGGAGGTGGAAATTTATTTTAAGGCCAGCGACTTTGTAGTACTGCCGTACCGGGATGGCAGCGGCAGCGGTATCTTGCAGATCGCTTACGGGATGGACCGACCCGTGGTAGCGACACACATCAGCGCTTTTGCAGAGGTTGTGGAGAATGAGAAAACCGGGTTACTGGTTCCTCCTGCAAATGAAACGCTGTTGGCAGAGAGTATCATAAAGATGTATAAAAGCGGTGGTATCCCGCAGATGGAAGCGGAAATTCGCGAGTACAAAAAAAGGTTTGCATGGTCGTTGATGACGGAGCGGATCATGCAATTTTACAGCTCTTAATGGCCCCATCAGGCATGCCTGTTCCCGACTTACCACATACACAGACCAGTAGGATACAATGACCAGCAAGATAAAGAATATTATTGCCGGTACCGGTTTAATGGCTGCGGCCTATTTTGTCAGCCGTTTTCTCGGTCTCATCCGGGAAATGGTGATCGCCTGGAAATTCGGTGCAAAAGGTGTTACCGATGTTTACAATGCCTCGTTTCTTATCCCGGATATTTTAAATTATATGCTGGCGGGTGGGGCGTTCAGCATCGTACTCATCCCCATGATTTCAAAGTATGTTATTGACACCACCCCGCCGCAAATCGGTAAAAAAGGACAGGAAATCTTTGCTGCCGTGTTCACACCGGTAACCCTGGCCATCATCCTGTTGACACTGGTGTCTCTGCTGGTGACACCCTGGGTATCGGCTTTATTGTTTCCCGAATTCGCCGGGAACCCGGGAAAATTTAATCACCTGGTGCGGTTAACCCGGATTATCCTTCCGGCCCAGGTATTTTTTATCGTAGGCGGGCTGATCAATGCCACATTACGGGCGCGGGGCGATTTCAGGGGCAATGCCTGGGGACCCAACATTTATAACCTGGGTATTATCATCGGCGGTGTGGGTCTGGGTGGTATTATCGGTATCGATGGACTGAGTGTGGGGGTTATGGCGGGTGCCTTTTTCGGGCCCTTTTTGATGTGCTATCTATTAGCCGGGAAGTCCATTCGCTATAAACTCTCCTTTAATTTCAAATCGCCGGATTTACGGGAATACATAAAACTCAACCTGCCGTTAATGATCGGTATTTCCCTGCTGACCGTGGACCAGTTTTTTATCCGGTTTTTCGGCGCCAAGGGCGGGATAAGCGAAGGCACGATTACCTGCTTGAATTACAGCCGTACCGTCATGCTGGTGCCCATTGCCCTGGTGGGACAGGCCGCTGGCCAGGTTTCTTTGACTTACCTGGCTCAACTGTGGCAGCAGGGAAAAACCGGGGAATTTGCCCGCACCTTAAACCATACCATGCGCGGCGTCATATTCCTTTCCTTTATCCTGGCCGGGGGACTTTTCCTGGTGGCCCGGCCGTTAACCACTATTTTATTTTACCGGGGGGCTTTTACCCTGGAGAACAATCTCTATACTGCTTTGCTTCTTCGGCGGATGATATTTGCCGTACCGGCCTTTGCTGCCCTCCAGGTTCTTGTGAACGGTTATTATGCCAAAAAGAACACGCTGCGGCCAATGTTGATCTCTTCTTTTTCCACCATTATTTCCTTTTTTATCTACGACTTGCTTAGAAAAAAAATGGCCGGCCCCGGGATTGCTATTGCTGCCGTGGTATGCTTCTGGCTAATCCTGGGTCTTACTCTCCTGGATTATATTTACAAATATGGAAAAAAAGAAAACTTCCAGGTTCGCTCTTTTATTGTTACCACGGCAAAAGCATTGACTGCCGCAATATGCGGGATATTAATGACTGTATTGATATTCCAATATTTTCATCTCCTGCCCCTTGATCCCGATAAAAAAATGGATGCCTTCTTGCTTATTGGCATCATGGGTCTTTTTTACCTGGTTATCGTCTTTGTCCTGTCCCTCCTGATGGGTGGTGAAGATGCAAGTACACTAAAAAAACTGCTGCGAAGAATTTTTAAGCGGTAGATTCCCAAAACCAGCTCGGTGTTTGAAAAGTTGAAAAGTTTAAGTGTCGAGATTGTATCAGTAATATAATGGGCTGTGGGAGAGTTTTTTTAATACCGGACATCAGGACATACTGTGGAATCCATCGTGCCTCCGCCACAGCCACCTGTACAATACGGGTCACACGTATTACAATTGGTAAGGCTATACAGGCATTCATCCACCGGGATAGACTGGAAATCACAATTAGGATCAGGGCAAGTGATTCCTATAAAAGATAAACAATTGCCGGTAAATCCTCCTTTGGCTTTTTCTCTTTCATCTGACGTCACAAAGCTTTGCACTTTTAAGTTTTCAAGACTAAGTTTCTTTTTCTTAAACATAATTTTTCTCCTTATTTTCTTATTTTGTATACTATATTAATTATGTATCCTGTAGACAAAAATTGGATAACAATTATAATTCTTTTCCTTTTTTTTTTCTTTTGTCGGTTAATCAATGCTTTTAAAAAGTATAGATTTATAAATTTTGACTCTTTTCAACACCTGTATCACCTGCGAAGAGAAAACCCGACGCCTTATTTTATGGGGCAATGATTTTTGTCACCTGCAACTCCCACTGTTCGGTATCTTCATTTTCTTCCAGGTGGTAGAAGAAGTTGTTTTTGATGGTATAGGTAGGGTGGGAGCAGCGGCGGCGAACCCACTGGGTCAGGGAGTGCTGAAACCATTGGTCAGATTGACGTAGGGGAAGCCAGACCTCATTTAATTTTTTCCCCTTTAAATCCAGGATAATAAACTTCGATTGATTTTCGCGTGTTTCATAGGTCAGCACGTAAATTTTATTATCTGCGGCGACAAAATTTTGGATAGCCGGGAGGTGTGAAGGGAAGTGGATTTCTTTTTCCATTCGTGGGTAAAGACGTTTCCAGGGTTGAGCGGTTTGGAAGTATTGATGGTATTGTTTTTTTATGGAGTCGGGGAAAGTGAGACGGGAGTATGGGTGTTGGATCGTATAGAGTTTCTCCCCCGACTTATCCAGGACATCGATGGTAAAGTCCCGGTTTTTTCTAAATAAGATATAGTCATTGTAGGTCTGGAATTGGATGCCACCAACTTCGATGGCGTCACATTTTTCACTGCTTTTTTTATATTGCCAGAAGAAGGCGTTTCGGTAAATCTCTTTGGTTTTGCGCAGGTTTTGATCATAGAGACAGATAGTAATGTACTGGAAATCCTTTTCTGTGGTACGGCTTTCGGCAATGAACCCGTTTGCTGCAGGCCTGCCCCCCCAGTATATAATGGATTTTGCTTTAATTTCTTTAATGTAGTCCCCTGTTGTAGAGAAAAACAGCATCTTGTTTTGGTCGCCGATTACCAGGTAATTTTCATGGCGCGACAGTAATGCGTATCTTAGCCATTCCCCCGGGCCTTCGCCTCTCCGGCCGAACTTTTTTATTAAGTGGTAATCCTTTAAGGAGTAGATATAGACGGAAGGAAAGTCGGTAATATAAATATGGTCATTATCGACGGTGATAGAACCGGGATTAATAATCTCCGGCAGTTCGATCACAGCGGCGAAAACCGGGATACTGGCCACTACAGATAATAAAAACACACATAGAATCGGTTCTATATTTTTCATTTGTCCTCCTTTTTCTGTTCAACGTGTTCCATGTTCCAGGGACAATTGTACCATTTATCACCTTCACAAACAATTGCCGCGGCTTGGGGTAAGATTTTTTGCTTGGCGACTTTTTCATTTCCTTACTTTCACCTGATCCCATACCTCCTCCATACCTGCAGTATCATGCACGACTCTTTCCTTTTTTCATCCTTTTTTTTATCTTCTTGAAAAATTATTCAGCTTGCGTTTCCAGTCATTGTACCTGGGAAAATGTATTAACGACAGGAGAAATGAAACGGCTAAAAAACCATACAATTCAACGCTATTTTTTTTTATTAAAAATAGGATAACGCCAAAACAGGCGATAGAGATACACATATTGAGTACTTTGATAGAAGCTGAATGCATACGGCTAATAAACTCGTTATCTCTACCTCCGGGAGGCTCATATGTATCTGACATTTCATCCGACTCGAGTGGGTAATCGGAGAAGATCGATGGCTTGAACTTTCTTACAGGTGATTTTCCCGATATAATCCGACTTTTGAGTATCGGCATGATGAGGATTTCAATTGCGGCAATTCCTATCAGGATATACCTCAAATAAGGATATAGGGAAGATAATTCTTTGTTAGATATCTTAATGTTTACCAGGTGGAATTCAACGACCACCGCCAATACAACGGGAATTAAAACAGCACTGATTCCTGTCCATACAGCGCTTCTGTAGGACCTTTTAAAGTGATAATTTTCCTCCATTTTTTACTCCTCCTTTTAAAGATTCATGAATTGTGAATCTTCAGTTTCACGGCAGTTAATTTTTTGCCCGGCACTTTTTCTTAGAAAAAAATCAATCCTCCTATTTTAATTTTACAGCGGAATACTTATTAAGTCAATATAAAAAAGATATAGTGCCAGGTAAATTATTTATTTTTCCTGGCTACTTTTTACTACCAGGAGTGGTCTTTTCGCCGTTTTTTCGCCTGACCGCAGCGCGGTCAAGCCACAACTAAAAAAGCTATTATTCACCGCAGAGCACACGTAATTGCGAGAACGCAGAGATGTTTTTTGTTTTTTATTATAGAATTTTTTCTTCGCGATCTCTGCGCTCTCTGCGGGGATAAAAGCATTATTCAAATCGAAAAAGTGCTGTGGAGGATGGGGCGCAAGCATTTCCAGAGTTTAAAAAATGCTTCGGGAGGTGGTCCCCAAGCATTTCCGAAGGACAGAAAATGCTTCGGGAGGTGGTACGCAAGCATTTCCGGAGGTCAGAAAATGCTTCGGGAGGTGGTACGCAAGCACTTCCGGAGGTCAGAAAATGCTTCGGGAAGTGGTTCGCAAACATTTCCGAAGGTCAGAAAATGCTTCGGGAGGTGGTGCATATTTGTTATAATTGAAGGAGCCATTCCTTGAAGACCGGGTTTAAGATGGTATAATTGCCATTCTCCTTATTGATTAATCCTTTCTTCACCAGTTTTCTTCAAACTTACTCCTTATAAAGGCTTCCCACTCCACCTGGCTGCGTTCTTTGATAGGAAATTTGGAACCGAATTCATAAAATGGATTCTTCATTCCCTAACCTCGGTTTTCATTTTTCTAACTCGTAAATTTACGTGTCGTATTTTTACGAGCTGGATAATTGTAACATATCAAATAGGCCTGATCAACCAACAAACCTTTTCACTTTCCTTCCGACTCTTTTGACTTTTTTTTAATTTTCTGGTAACACTTCTTTTCCCCTGATGTGTTATACTTTATATGAATAGAAAACGGATTAAAAAAAACGGTTTAAGCATTAAGGAAATTGGAAAATGCAAGTTGTTGAGAATAATGATCAGTTGGGAATCGATGTTGAAGCGTTTTATATACGCTACGGGCCAATGGTGCTGCGGCGCTGCCGTCATTTGCTGAAGGATGAAGAAAGGGCCATGGATGCCATGCAAGACGTTTTTACCAAACTGTTAGTGAATAGGAAACGGTTAAAAAATCAATATCCTTCAAGTTTGTTGTTTCGTATTGCCACCAATGTGTGTTTGAATGTCATTCGGGCGCAGCGCAGTCGCCAGTGGGTCGATGATGAAGATATCCTTATTAATATTGCCTGCTTCGATGAGCATGAAAGTCGGTTGATGTTCAGTAATATGTTGGATTATATTTTTAAGAAAGAAAAACCATCCACCCGTGAAATTGCGGTTATGCATTTTGTGGACGGCATGACGCTGCAAGAAGTGGCGGGTGAAGTGGGCCTGTCGCTCTCAGGGGTAAGGAAACGCATCCGCGAGCTGCGCTCACGGGTGAAAACCAATAAGGAGGTTTATAATGAGTGATAAAAAGATAAATAAATGGCTGCTGGAGCGGTATATCCTGGTGGAGCTGCCGGAACATCAAATCAAAGAAATTGACCGGCAGTTAAACCAGGACCCTGTTTTAAGAAAAAAACTTGAACAATTAAGAAACTCAAACCGGGAAATCCTGGATCAATACCCACCGGCTTCTGTTGTTCCACAAATTTTAAACCGGTACAAAGCAGAAACCTTCAATAAAACAAAAACGCAGGCAGAAGAAACCGGCACCAGTGCCAAGTCTGTTTTCTTTAAGCGTTTGTTATATGTCACTCCTGCTTTTGCCGCGGCACTACTATTGATTTTTTTTATAATTCCTTTTTACAGGAACTATGTGGCGCCTGGCAAAACAACCCCTGTTACAGAAAGCACAGGTACTCGTATTAAGGGAGCGAGTCCACAAAATTTAATGATTTATCGTAAGAGCAATGATCAAATCGAGCTGCTTAAGAATGGGACTCAGGCAAAAGCTGGCGATCTTCTCCAGGTGGCGTACGCGGCGGCTGAAGCCGTGCACGGCGTCATCCTCTCCATCGACGGGAATGGAGTCGTTACGCTCCATTTCCCGGAGCAAGTAAAGGGTTCGACACGTCTCAATAAAAAGAAAAAGAAGATACTATTGCAAAATGCGTATGAGCTCGACGATGCCCCTGGATTTGAGCGTTTCTTTTTTATTACGTCTAAATCAAAAATCGACGTTCAACAGGTGATAAAAAAAGCAAGGACTCTCGCCAAAGATACAGAGCGGGCCAGAACCCATAATATCGACCTGGGGGGCTCATTCCGGCAAGTGTCTATTTTAATTATCAAAGGAGGTAAATGATGAAAAAGAATTTACTCATAACGGTTTTAGTACTGATTTTTGTGTTAATGGTGGATGTTTCAGCTTCCGCCCAATCGAGTGATGAGGTTAAAGTAAAAAATGAGACAGAAAAAAGTGTGATTCGGCGGTTCGCCCTGGTAGTAGGTGCCAACGATGGAGGACCGCACCGGGCAAAACTCCGGTATGCGGTATCCGATGCCAAAGCCGTGCTCAAGGTACTGGAAGAGATGGGCGGGGTTTTGGCGGACGACAGCCGGCTCCTGGTGGAACCGACCCGTGAAGCCTTTTTCTGGGAAATGAAAAGACTCCAGGATAGGGTGAACCGGGCCAGGGCTGAACACCGGCGAGTGGAAGTCATTTTTTATTATTCCGGTCATTCGGATGAAAAGAATATCCTGGTGGGCAAGGAGAAAATCTCTTACCAGGATTTCAGGGATGAAATCAACCGCATGGAGGCAGATGTGCGCATTGCCATCCTGGACTCCTGTGCTTCCGGTGCCTTCACCCAGCTTAAAGGGGGGAAAAAACGGGCACCCTTTCTGGTGGATACGGCGTATGATATGAAGGGATATGCGGTAATGACGTCCAGCTCGTCCGATGAGGCTTCCCAGGAATCGGACCGCCTGGAAGGTTCGTATTTTACCCATTACCTGATCTCCGGTTTACGCGGTGCTGCGGACATGACACAGGATGGCCGGGTAACCCTCAATGAAGCCTATCAATTTTCCTTTAATGAAACCCTGGCGCAAACGGAACAGACCGTCAGCGGCCCACAGCATCCCAATTACAATATCCAGATGTCCGGCACCGGTGATGTGGTGATGACTGATATCCGTCACAGTTCCACTATACTGGTATTAGGAAAAGATGTTTCCGGTAAGATATTCATCCATGATCCCAAAGATGTCCTGGTGGTGGAATTGAACAAACCGTCGGGCCGGGATATCGAATTGGGGCTTGAAAAAGGCAAATACCGGGTTATTGTCATCGCTGAGGGATTGATCTGGGAATCAAAAGTAAAACTGCCTGAAGGAAAACGTGTGGCATTGGCCAGGGATGATTTTAAGAAGATGGATAAAATCGACACTGTTGCCCGCGGTGATTTTAGAGCAATTAAACGAAAAACGTTTAAAAAACGGGGGAAAACCACTATTTTTGGTGCATGGTTAAACAAACTCACCCGGGTACGCGATACCTGGTCAATGTTATCAGGTTTCCAGTTCGGTTTAACCTTTAATCGCTCGCTTTCCATCGGTTTTGCCGGTTTTGCCAATACCGGGGACTTTCCCCTGGGGCATCCTGTATATTGGGGTTTAACTGTTGAATATTTATTTCCTGCCCGCAGTATGTTCCAGCCCAAAGTGGGGATACTGGTGGGCGCCGGCGAGGAATATTTATTGTCTCACGGATTCTACGTTATCGAACCTGAGGCCAGTGTGACATTCAATATTACCAGGAAATTCAGCATTACCTCCGGGATCAGTTTTCGCATTAACACCCGGGAAAATGCCGTGTTATCTCCCTTTTCCTGGGGCTTCAGTCTCGAACTTGGAAGGTAGAAAAGTGCAGTGAGCAGGGAGCAGGGCGCGAAGCGCTTTGCTCTACGCTCTACGCAGATACAAAAAAGGAGAATGAAAATGAAAAGGAAAACAAAACATTTAAAAACAAGTTTATGTTTATATTTAATGGTTTTCACATCATTTGTAGGATTGTTTGCGTTGTGTGGTTGTTTGACCCTGGACTTTGATGACAATGGAAACATTTGGGACGGTAATGGCATCATTGGTTCTGGCCAGGTTATTGAAGAATTTCGCCAGGTAGCTAATTTTGACAGGATTTGCATCCGGGGAAGCTGCAAGTTGTTTGTTCGCAAATCACCAACACAGGAGCTTCGGTTGGTAGGAGAGGATAACATTTTGCCTATTATCGAAACCTACGTTGAAGGTGATACCTTAGTGATTGGCAGCGAACGGTCGTACCGTTCTGAGGTGGGGGTTACTGTTTATGCGTCGATGGAGGAAATCCGGGAATTCTCAATAGCTGGTGCCTGTGATATTGTTGGCGAAGAGAGTTTTACTACGGATACACTTGACCTGGAAATTCTGGGTGCTGGGAATATTGATTTAGAAGTCACCGCCCAAACGATATCCACTGTCATTCGCGGGGCTGGTAATGTGACGCTGCGGGGAAGTGCCCGGCAGCACATGGTTGAAATTGCTGGCAGCGGAAACATCGAGGCACTTGACCTGGAAGTGCAAACGTATGATATTGTGATTGCCGGTTTCGGTGAATGCTGGATATTTGTTACCGAACGGTTGGATGCGGTGATATCGGGAACCGGGACCATTTATTACCAGGGTGAACCAGCTGTGATCAATTCACAAATTGCAGGAACCGGGAAGCTGGTTAAGCTTTAGCTTTAGCGGGTTTAAAGGCGTACAACTTATCACCGCCGACAATGAGAAAACCTTCGGCACTAGCCGGGGAAGAAGCGGCTTCGATGGCATCAATTTCATATTTCCAGAGTAGTTTCCCGTTAATTGTCGAGAAAGCGCATAATCCCTCGAGCGTCAGGATGAATAGAGCCTCACCGCTGATCAGCGGGGAGCTTTGAATAGAACTGCCAAGTTGACTTTTCCATCGTTTTTTTCCTGTTTTTGCCTTTAGTGCATAGATATTTCCATCAGGGGCGCCAAAGAAAAGATGCTCCCCTGAAAAAGCCGGACGGGATTTAATCAAACCCATTGGGTCCAACAGCGGGTCCTCCATAAAGAAAGACCAGACATTACTGAGGTCATGTTGTGAGTGTGCCTGTATAGAGAATCGATTGGTTCCAAAGATGATTAGATCGTCCGCAATCATGGGACCGGATGTTATTCCTCCGTCCGTATACTCAGAATTGAGTATTTGGCCTGAGTCAAGGGAGAGCCGAAGGATTTTTCGATAAGAAGGCATGTAAACGAACTCCCCATCGGTGCAAGGACCCGTATGATAAGCGGGTTCAAATCCGAATTCTTGTTTATTTACTAATTTGCCGGTTTTCGCATCAAAGATAGCAATTTCATCATCACAAAAGAAAACCAAATCGTCTGCACACAGAATACAGCCAGTCATGGAAAATAGCCTGTTGATATCTTTTTTTTCATGGTCTGTTGTTGTGTTCCACAGGGTTTTCCCCGTACTCAATTGGAGACAAACAGCATGATTTGATCCACCCAGGAAGACCTTGTTATTTTTAACTGCCGGTGTTCCCGTGATGATGCCCCCCATATTGTAATCCCACAATCTGCTGCCGGTCTGCAAATCAATACCATGTACTTTCCCTTCTCTGTCTCCTACAACAACGATAGAATTGGAAATCACGGCACCGCCGTCTATTTCCTCAGTTCGGCAGGTCCAGGCAATCGCAAGGGGTGAATCGATGATCGAAGAAGACACACCGGTCCTTTTTAAATCACCACCGGAGGTTTCGAACCATGGTATTGCTTCCCCTTGCTGTGATTGTGCCGGGGTGGTCTGAGACGTATACTTCAAATCTTCTTGAGCGATTAGTTCCAGCACATTGTCCACTTCATTATCGATGGGGTTTAATTGGGCCAGGATCACCGCATAAGGCAAAGCAACTCTTGGCCGCCGCGGTGAACCCTGGAGACAAATAGTTAAGACGCCCTTTATCGCCTCCTGGGATTTGGGGTTTAACCCGGCTGCCAGTTGAAAACGTACCAATGCATTTTCGCTGTCACTTTCATTGTAGAAGTAGTCTTCCGCCCGTTTACAAAGCATTTGGTAAAATTCTTGGGCATAATAATTGGCATAAAAACCATCTTTATTGGGCATGGCCAGGAACTTGTAACACTTCATTAAAGAAGCAGCTGCAGCGTCCAGGTCCTCTTCCCCATGAAAACGCTCCACCTCGTCCAGGCAAATAATTTTCGCCTCGTCCAGTGACTGTGCTTCGCGGAAAGTTAGACCTCTTTCAGCCAGGATCGTTGTAGACACATCCATGCCTCTTTGCCGAATAATTTTGATACTTTCTTTTTGCGAAATCACAATTGAATTATAATTTAAAACCACCTACATTTCAATAAATTTGTCAGCAATTCTAATTTTAATTGAGGAGTAATGGAGTAAGGGCTTATATGTGATTTACCAGGTGTTCTGCCAGGATTTTAATGCCGATGCCAATTAATATGATACCCCCCAGCATTTCTACCCTGCTGCTGAAATGACACCCCAGGCGTTTGCCAATGCGGGTGCCCAGGAAGGATAAGACAAACGTAATGCTGCCAATGATGGTAATGACCAACAGGATATCTAATTTTAAGACCCCAAAACTCACACCCGCGGCCAGGGCATCTATGCTGGTGGCTATGGATAGGCCCAACAGTAAATAAAGATTCAAGGGGTCAGATTCCCGGATTTCGCATTGGCTTTTCTTAATCTTAAAGGATTCCACGATCATTTTCCCGCCAATCACGCCCAGGAGACCGACGGCGATCCAATGATCGATTTGCCCGATTAAACGCCTAAAACCGATGCCAGCCAACCAGCCGACCAGGGGCATTATCGCTTGAAACATGCCAAAGAAAAAGGCAACCTTCAATGCCTGCTTAAATTTTATTTCCGTTAAGGTAATACTGGTGCAGATGGAAACTGCAAATGCATCCATTGCCAGGCCAAACGCAAGCACAACCATCGAGATCAAATCCATACTATCAACTCCGCTTCTTTTTCACAGGTCAGATAGGATAACAAAAAAGATGGAATTTTGCAAGCCCGTCACGGATAGGTTTTAAAAAGGCCCATTGGGACCATCTCATGGGTAACCTTATTGGGCTGCCACTACCTTGTTTTTCGTATTTTTTCGGATTTTTTTCAGTTAAACCTAAACTATTTAATTAAAATTACGTATAATACAACATGGCAAACGAAAACATAATTGAGACATTTGGACTTACAAAGTATTACAGGAGAGGCATTATCGGTATTGAAGACCTCTCCCTTACTGTAAACCAGGGAGAGATCTACGGCTTTTTAGGCCGCAACGGTGCAGGCAAAACCACCACCATCCGCATGCTGGTGAACCTGATATTTCCCACCAGGGGCAGGGCCCGGATTTTCGGCAAAGACATGGTGAAACACCACCTGGAAATCTGCAAAAACATCGGGTATATTCCCAGTGCGGTGAGACCCCATAAACATATGACCGGCGAGGATTTTTTAAATTATATGGGAAATTTATCCGCCAACGGCGACATCCAGTACCGCAATTATTTATTAAAAAAATTTGATTTTTCCCAGAAAGATCTCAAACGAAAAATTAAAGAGTATTCCGGTGGTATGGCACGGAAGATTGCGCTGGTACAGACATTCCAGCACCGGCCCAGGTTGATGATCATGGATGAACCCACCGAAGGCCTGGACCCGGTGATGCAGCATACTTTTTATGAATTACTGAAAGAATACCGGGATAACGGCGGTACGGTATTCATCTCTTCTCATCACCTGTTGGAAGTGGAACAAGTATGTGACCGGGCAGCGATTATTCGCAGCGGCCGCTTGGTGGCAGTGGAAAAAATCCATGAACTGATGAACCATATGGCACGCACCCTCCAGGTGAAGTTTAAAAACCCGGTCGGGGCCTCTCACCTGGAATCCGACGCCTGGGAGATTGTCAATAAGGATGGGACCTCTCTCACAGCAAAAGTGACCGGCGATATCGATAAAGTGATTAAATTCTTAAGCCGTTTTGATATCAAGGATATATCGCTGCCCAAACCCAGCTTACAGGATGTGTTCCTGGACTATTACCGGTTACCGGAGGAAGACCAATGATTAAAATTGGGAATACACATTTAAAACAATCGATAAAGGGAATATGGAAAAAAACGCTGGTGCTTTGTGCTGCGCTTTTTATTTTTTTGATGCTTTTCGCTCTCATGGGTACATCCGTGAATATCCAGGACAGCATTATTAAGGATATGGATGATGTCCCGCCGGTGGTTCAAAAGATGTTTGGCGAAGGATTTTTGGAAGTCATGCTAAAATACGGGATTATTGCCGTCGGGTATATTCATCCGTTTTTACTGGCAATTTTTATTGTGTTTATTTTTATTGCAGTATCCCAGATGGTAACCTCCGAAGTTGCCAGCGGGACCATTGGTTTTACCCTCAGCAAAGCGGTCTCGCGCAAACGCCTGTACCTGAACCTGGCAGTGGTCATTATTGGGGGTTTAGGGCTGCTGGCGCTGTTTACTTTTATTTCTTCGCTGGTAGGTATTGCCTTGTTTCATGGTCCGAAGCTGTCTGCGGCACCGTTTGTTTCCTTAACCTGGAATCTTTTCCTGGTCATGCTTTTTATTGCCGGTTATATTGTGATTTTTGCCGCGATCTCCGATTCGGGAAAAGCGCTTTTTACCTGGGGAGGTGTGATGCTTTTGGTTTTATATTTATTGAGCCTGGCCGCGCCGCTGTGGAAACCATTGACTTATTTAAAGCCCATCAATCCCTTTGCCTATTATGAAGCCATGAAAGTGTTAATGGGCGGTCGCATCGGTTTTTCTACATCTATTTCTATAATTGTAGTTTCCTTAGCTATGTTTGCTTTTGCTGCCTGGCTTTTCAGCCGCCGCGATATTTCCAGCGGCTGAAGATATCTTTGTCTCCGACGGCCAGGGGCTCTTTTTAGTAAAAACCGCCCCTGGACCCCGCAAAAACTTTTCATACACGGTCAGCCCGTGTTACAAGGCTTCGACCATCGTACCACATTTAGCCCAATAAATCCCCTCTTGAGAGGGGTGCCCAAAGGGCGGGGTGTGTCTTCTTCGCGTTTCTTCGCGTGCCTTCGCGGCTTACAAAAATTAGCAGTGAATCCCGGGCCAAGAAATGTGTTGCTATTTCTTTCCATTTATGGTATCTAGTGCTTTAAAGGCTGTAGGAATAGAATAGTCCCGCAAAAAGAAAAAGGAGGATTAATATGGATTTAACACGGCAAACTAATTCAGAAAAGGAAATGCAAGGTTTTTCCCGGAGGGATTTTGCAAAGCTGATTATAGGAGGTTCAGCACTTTCCATTTATACCCTGAACCAGTTAAATGCTGCTGTATATCAAAGTATCACCTCTCTAAATAGTAAGTATATAAGAGATGAATCACCTGATGGTGTTTATTGGGAAGCTTTAAGCAAACATTTCCTTTTCCAGGATGGGCTCATCATGATGAATAATGGCACAGTGGGCCCCATGCCCAAGCCTGTTTTCAACACCTTAATAAAAACCTTCAAAATTCAAGCAACCAATCCCTTTGATTTTTACAATTATTTCCCTCAAAAAAAAGAAGATGTGAGAACAAAACTTGCCCGGTTTATTAATGCGTCCCCTGAAGAAGTTGTTTTTACAAGAAATACCACTGAAGGAATGAATTTTGCTGCCAATGGATTGGATTTAAAAGAAGGGGATGAAGTACTTATATCCAGCTTGGAACACCCTGGCGGCATCCATCCCTGGAAGTTAAAGGAGAAGAGATTTGGCATCGTCGTAAAAGAAGTACCCCTTGGAGTACCACCAAAGAGTGTTGATGAAATTGTCGATGCATTTAAAAAAGCCATTACTCCCAAAACAAAAGTCATAAGTATTAGCCATACTGTTTATATTACCGGTCTTATTGCCCCGATTAAAGAATTGAGTAAGCTTGCTCATAAAAATGGTATACTTCTTGTCGCAGATAGTGCTCATGGATTGGGAATGTTAAAACTTGACATGAAGGAATTAGGTGCTGATTTTTTTGCTTCCAGTCCTTATAAATGGCTGGGAGCTCCTGCTGGCATCGGTCTGTTTTATGTCAAGAAAGAGGTTCAAGAAAAATTGTGGCCTACCATTGCCACAACAGGTTGGGATACGTATAAGAGTGCTGAAAAGTATGAAACCCTGGGGCAGCGGGCAGACCCCCTTACGTTTGCCCTTGGAGAAGCCATTGATTTCCAGAATGTGATTGGTCGAGATCGAATAGAGAGAAGGGTAAAAGCATTGGCCACCTATTTAAAAAAAGAGCTGAGCAAAATTCGTGGGCTTCGCTTGCATACATCTGATGACCTTTATCTCAGTGGAGGTCTTACGGCTTTTTCAATTAAAGGAATTGAGCCTGAGAAAATAGTGAATTATCTCAGGGAGAAGTATAATATTGTTATCAGGACGATTGGACGCGAGAAAGATAATACGGAAGGAGTAAGAATATCTACTCATATTTTTGTTTCTTTTAAGCATATTGATATGGTTATTGAAGGAATAAAGCACCTGGTGAAACATAGAGATTAATTTTAAACAGCCAATTTGTAGACATACTCAACTAATTTGCAGCAATGCACAATCAATTTGTAGACGTGCGCAACCAATTTGCAGTGGTTTTTAAGCAATTTGCGGCAGTAAAAAGTCAATTAGAAGCATAAACCAGGCAACTTAAAACGAAAAAACGGCAATTTTAAGCATAAATCCATTAAAAAATCAAAATATATAAGAAATAGGAGGTAAATTGACAAAAAATCATAACTCTCCAATATGCACCAATTTGTGTCCCGAAAATATCAACACCAATTTGATAAGATTCGTCTTTTCTATCGTCTTCCTGTATTTTTCATCGATACTGTACGTTTTTAATTGCTCTTCCGCTGTCTGTATTAATTCCTGTATCCCGGGGTCCCCGCGTTTGCTCCCCGATTTTAGATATTTAATCTCCAGGATATAGGAATAGTTTATCCCGGCATACCGGGCCAAAAAAGCCTCCATAACCAGGTCTGCGTATCCTTTGTTCAACTCTTTTTCGCTGTGAATGATGTAGAGATCGCTCAACCCCAGGTAAACATTTAAAAAAGCCTGGATGGATTTTTCCCCGGTTACCAGGTCCCTTAAACTCATGCTCTCCTTCATCCGGCCGGTGATAAATTCTAGCAGCGGTTTCCATTTTCCATCATAGGCCATGTCGGTCATTAAATCAGAGTACACCGACAGGTCCAGGGCAAATATACCGGTCTCACGATAGGCTTCTTCTATATAGCTGTAGTACAACCGTTTGACCGTTTCATTGGGAATTTCCAAACACAATTTATTTTTTTCCGGGCCTTTGATGGTTAACAACCCCAGGTAAAACAATAAGGATTCAAAGTTCTCCGGGTCCATCAATTTCTCCAGGGGGAATCCCCTGGTAATCTTAGACAACGTTTCACCTTTGCCGACAATCTCCTTTAACTTGCTGAAATTTCCATTGGTAATTATTGTTTTACCCCTGTCTACCACAATAAGATGCCTTAATTTGTCGTAGTCTATTCGTACATTATTATCGATTAAATCACCGGGTATAGACTGGATTTTAAAATACTCTTTTAAAAAATAGAGAACCATATCGGAATTATACAACCTCTCCTGGTTAAGGGAATATTCTGAAAATAAGTAATTGCCATACCATTGGTCGATAATCTCCATTAAATACCCGGTCTCATGTTTTATCAATCCTGCCGATTGATAATAATCGATCATTTCCGTGACATCGGTGCGGGTAAATCCCAGCATCCGGTTAAAGAGGGCGTCAAGAGAAACATTTTCCCCGATATTATACCCGCTGGTAACATCATCCATGGTAATGGGGGATACGCCGGTTATAAAGGAGCGGCTAATAGGTGCGCCTGTACCGGTAGTTCCTTTTTTCAATGCATTAAAAAAAGACCGGAAAAAACCCGGTCCGTGTGTTAGTTTTAGATAGGCGTCCTCACCCACTGTGGATAGGATGGTGTTGGCAAAATTATCATATTCGTCGATAATCACGTATAATTTTTGCCTGGCGCCTTTACAGAGAAGAAGCAAGGTAGATAAGACGTCGGTGGCAGACCGGCTGTTTTCTATTTTTTGGGCGTAATAGTCTCTTTTGGGGTTAGTTGACAGATAATCACTGTATCTTTGAATAAAATCCACGGCAGCGTCTTGAATATGATTTAAAAAGGAAGCTTCCATTTTTTCCGGATCAGGTTCCACGACAGAGAAATTTAAGCTTAACACCAGGTACCTGCCTCTTTCGTCCGTGGGATGATCATAAATCCACGTGCCTTTGAAAAATTCTTCAAACCGGTCTTTGTAGAAGACATCATAATAGGCTTCCATCACGGAAAGAAACAGGGATTTACCAAACCGCCGGGGCCGGATAAAAAATAAATAAT
>WVZO01000136.1 GCA_011772425.1 Candidatus Aminicenantota bacterium | reverse complement strand
CTCTATCAACGGCAAAACAAACTGGAACTTACCAGGAAATATTTCCAAAAAGCACTTGATGTCGAGAAATCCAACGAAATCCCGGATTCCGAGGTAATAGGCATCTATGAGATGCGGATGCGTGAAATCACCAGGAAGTAAAAATAAAAAAACAATTTTTTTACCTACCATGAAATTACTTTGTTTAATTTCATCGTCTTTGGGCGACGGCGAGCCGTCATGACTGGCTGTCCCCGTTTCTTAAGAAAATGGATAATATAGAAAATCAAGTTACGACCAGTGACGTGGACGAGCTTGAGCGATTGTACTTAAAAGCGAAGAAATCATTAAGAGAGATAGAATGGGTTGGTTTCTATCCCAGGTATCCAGAACCGATCAGCAGTTTCATGAAATATATTACTAGCTCCCCTTGGTGCAACCCTAATTACAAACCTGAAGAGACTAAAAAGCTAATTGATGAAATTGAAACAGCAGATTTAATTAGCCTTCGCTCCATACTGACGGCAGCAAGTCGAGGAGAGAGGTTTTGTGATGGTCATTGGAAATCAGTTATTGAGTCCGAACGAATTGAGTCGGTTATAAAACGAGCTAGAGAGATAATTATAGTAAACAAGTAAAAGGGGAAGTTGCCTGTCCTCTTTCTTACTTTCTTATACCACCTGGTTTAATAGAAAATCGGAGACTTCTATTTAGTGGCCTTCTCCTTGGCTTTTTCTTCAAGTAGCGAGATGATTTCTTTTAGCCCTTTCTTTTTTGCAATATCCAGCGGCGTTTTCCCATCAATATCCTTAGCATTGATATCCGCTCCCTTTTCGAGAAGAAATTTCACTATTTCAATGCCAGCATCGAAATCTGGGGACCGGTGCCTTACTTTCTTACTTTTTTATTTTCTTTTCCTGGAAAAGCCTACTGGTCGGCCCAGGGAAAGAATTTAGCCTCCAGGTCAGAAAGGGCCTGCGAGGTGTTTGCGCTGGCCTTGAGCGCATCTTCCAGGTTATAAGTTTCCATTTTTCTTCATTACTGTTAACTCTTTTCTTCTTCAGCTTCCTTTATAGCTTTTTCAAGTATATCTAATACGTTAATTTCAGTTGCCCATTTTCTTAAATAATCGATATCAAGTGTTTTACCCTGCACTTTTAATACGCCGATGATATCATTCCATTGACGTTCCGAAACTTGACCACCCATTTGATACCATTCAAGTTTACTAATAATGATGTCCTCAGGTGAAGAAAAATAATATCTGATTGAGCTTTCGCTAATTTCCAGGGTATCTAATTTTTTTCGTCTGAAAGCTTCTCTGTCAAAAGCCCTGTTTTTCAGGATAAAAATATCGACCTTTATTATGGTGGCAAAATGGATAACATTGAATGAAGATTTCCTTTCAAGGGCTTCCCTAATCATATCTTTGTCAATATAATAATCATCATAAAGGCTTTTGAAAAGAGGTTCTACATGCTCCTCCTTTAAGTCAGCTATGATGTCGATATCCAATGTGGTTCGCGGAATTCCAAAACTTGAACTGGCTACGGATCCGCCGATATAATACCCGACTCCCAGTTTTTTAAAGACTGATATGATGGGATCTAATGCCGGTAACAGATCATTAAACTTCATAGAAATTTTTTTCTACCATATACTTTTTGACTTTTTCTGCCAGTTCCCTTCCGTAACAGTTGCTTAAAAAGAGGATTTTTAACTCAAACTCATTCAGATCGGGATTTGCTCTCTTTAATGCACGGCGAGCCAGGTCAATTACAGTTTGTGATAGGGAGAGTGTAATATTGAACCTTTTGGCTGTCCCGGCTTTTCGTAAAAGTTCTATTTGCACTTTCTCAGCCTCAGGCGTTGTATCCTTAAGGCTTCCAAACCGATGATTAATAGCTTGATGTTCCATAACTCTATTATATTACAAAAAAATTTAATTTCAACCTTAAATCTGGGGACCGGTGTCCTACTTTCTTACTTTTTTATTTTCCTCCAATAAAGCCGTATCCATAAATAAATTACCTGGCACCACTCTCCATACCAGATTGGAATCACAAGGATTGTAAAAAAACGTCATTTCGTAAACAAAAGTTTTGCGGGGGTCCAGGGGGTGGTTTTTCAAAGAACCCCCTGGCCACCGGAGTTATTCCGAGGAAAGTCAAGTCAAAACTCCAAAAATTTTTAAAATTTTTTCATTTTCTAATCCTTGTATCCAGCATTGTATTTGCGATTGAAATCCGTTAAAATTACCGTATGGTTGTAAAATTAATAAAACTTCAGCGTCAGGCTTTTCTATAAGAGTAGGAGTGAGATAATGAATTGGAAAAAGAAGACCCCTACACAGAGGCGGGGTCAACGTGGGCACGGATTCAGTACAGCGCCGGTTTTCCTGGCTGCTATCAGCACCATCCTGGGTGCGATTCTCTTCTTAAGATTCGGGTATGCAGTGGGTCACGTCGGTATGTTTGGGGTACTGCTAATCATCCTGATCGGTCATGCCATTACCATCCCCACAGCCATGGCTATTGCCGAAATCGCCACTAACCTGAAAGTAGAAGGGGGAGGAGAATATTTTATTATCAGCCGTTCTTTCGGTTCCATGGTAGGAAGCACCATTGGGATTTCATTGTATTTTTCCCAGGCTATTTCCGTGGCTTTTTATATGATTGCCTTTTCCGAGGCGTTTACACCAGCATTCGCCTGGGTCCAGGAACTAACCGGGATTGTTCCGCAAATCTGGATGATTAGTATTCCCGCCACCTTGCTTCTTCTCGTGCTAATCCTTAAAAAAGGGGCAAATATTGGAGTGACGATGTTATGGGTAGTAGTCACGACACTGGGGATATCATTGGTTACGTTTTTTCTTGGTAAGTCTCCCCATGAAACCCCTTCGCTGGACATCTTTGCCACTGTTAAAGAACCTGAAGATTTTTTCGTGGTGTTTGCCATTATTTTTCCTGCTTTTACCGGTATGACCGCCGG
>WVZO01000457.1:6354-7463 GCA_011772425.1 Candidatus Aminicenantota bacterium | reverse complement strand
ACAATCGGTACTCCGGTTACCCTTTCAATTTCACGGCCCATGGCTTCGGTTATCAGCGACGGGCAGCAAAAGGTCGGGTTGGTCTGCACAAACAGCGAAATATCCGGGTGCTCTTTGAGGAGGTAAAAAATCTTTAACAGATTTTCCCAGGATTCTCCTCCCTGCACCAAACGTACGTTAAATTGTGAAAGAACCCGGGTAAATTCCCACTTCCGGGAAGATACCTGCTTCCCGATATATTTTTTAAAGTGGGTGGAATATTTTCTCTCAAGTAATTCTATGGCGGTAAGCAGCGGTTTTAATGTAATCAGCTCCGGGTATCTTCTCATTTTTTTGCATTTTTCAAAAAAGGCACTGGAGATTATTTTTACATATTCACTGTAAGGGGTGGTGATCACTTCGCCCCCGGCAGCTTCTATATCATGAATCAAATCCTGGTTCATTACATCATTGTCTCTCATATATACATCGCCAAAAATGGCAACTTTCGGCCGGGGTGATGATGGTTTGATAAACGTGATCCCATCAAACAGAACCAGGGCCTCCTTTACCGCTTCCAGGTATGAGTATTTTTCGGTGAAGGATTTTTTAAATATCTCAATGGCTGCCTTAATAGCTTTGTCTGTATCTCCTTTTACGACTTCGTAGGGTCTTATCTGGCAGCCCAGTTTACGGACTAAACCGCCAAACAGGTAAGCATGATACGCATGAATCGACATGAGTGGCGATATCTCCATATGGGTAACTTCACCGGGATAGACGCCTACTTTCTCCATCCCGTTTCCATAAGCTTCCAGGAGGCTTTTGATATAGTGAGGGTACATCCCGACATTGCATGCCCACCCGGACCGGATCATCCATAAAACCGTTTTGGCAGGATCAAGATGATAGCGATTGATATACTCAATGGTCTCAAGGGTGATGGCATTGACGGGAATACACTGTCCCGTGTTCATGCGCATACTTTTGCGAATAACAGCATCATTTTCCTCCAAAAGCCTGGCATCGATTCCTGCCCTCTGTAGATTTGCCACAACCAGGGGGCTGGCCAGCGTGTCCCAATAAGGAAAAAGCACTGTCTTTCCTGAAAGATCGTGCTCCAACACAGG
>WVZO01000457.1:0-6320 GCA_011772425.1 Candidatus Aminicenantota bacterium | reverse complement strand
ATCCTGGTTTCATACCCCACATTGGAGTCATGCTCGTCCAACTGGAGAATTAAATAAGGCTTATCCTTTTTATCGAGTATTCTCTTGAAATACTCGATGATAAAAGAGTCCGGCGCACATTTAAAAGAGGTAATAAAAACCGGGTACAGTCCTTGTTTGTTGGCGGCAAACTCCGCTGCTTCCAATATCCTGGAAGCAAATTTCCAGTGACAGGAATCCAGCAGGGTCCCAATCGCTGCTTCTATTTCCCTATCTTTCCCCCGATCATCACATATCGGCAGCATATCCTGGAAATAGGTCTTTATCCCAAGGGAAGCGAATATATCCGGGATTCCTTTATTCATGGATGAAGACAAAACAGTGTAGGGCCGACCCACCAGCACAACCCGGATATCCCCATTTTCATTTTCTTTTTCTTTTTCTTCGTATACAGCTGCCAGTCTCTTTCTTCCTTCCCGGAGAAGAGACATAGCCCGGTCATACGATCGGGAAATCTCCCGGAACGATCGCTTTTTAGGAAGGACTTTATTTAAACTTTTGTGCAATTCCTTTTTAATAAAATGACTGCTTTCCCGGTATCCCACTAAAGGAAGAATGGCTGGTATTCCTTTCTCATTTTGCTCCAGGATGGATACCAACGAAGAACTAAACTGGGTATAATAACAGAAACTCCGCTGCCGTTCTTTGCTTTTGCCGGTTTTCATTTCTACCGGATAATTCCACTCCTCCAGGTAGATGGGCAGAAACAGGCAATCCACTTTATCTGAAAGGTAACGGGCGTGTCCGTGAAGCGCATTCATTGGCGAGCAGAACTCAGCTCCTGCGAGTTTCTTACCCAGTTTTACCGCGTCAGTAAACCCTTCACTGGTGATCACAGGTATTGCCAGCTCTTTAAAAAAGAATTTCCAGAAGGGCAAATCGGCAAACAGGTGCAGCGCCGCCGGAATACCAAGGGTAAAAGGTATCTTCTCTGAAATTAAACCGGGATTCATGGGGAATGCTTTTTCGTGCTCTTTAACCAGGTCAAAACCGGATTTGTTTTTGCTCACAAACCGGTGGGTATCGTAGTCCCTGCCGCACAGGAAGCCGTAAGCCACTTCATCGTTCTTAACAGCGGCAATACAAATGCGGCAGTGATTTCTACAGAGTTCACAGGTTTCGGATCGTATGGGAATTTCCTCTTTATAGATATCCACTCCCCTGAAACCGGACGGGTGCTGCAATTCGTCGGCAAGGATTAAGGCGACGCCCAGGGCACCGGTAAGATGGCAGTATTTTGAAACAAAGATAGGCTTTTCAAGTTTCTGTTCAAACGCGGCAATCAGTGCCCTATTTTTAGCTGTAGCCCCCTGGAAGCAAATGTTATTTCCTATATTTCCCTCTGTGGCAACTTTTACCAGGTAGTTTTCTCTTACGGCAAACAGGCAGGCTGCCAGGATTTCAGCGATGGAGTAATTTTTATTTAAAAGCCGGTTAATATCCCGTTCCATGTATACCGTACAACAATCGCTCACCAGGGGTGAGCGCACGCCTTCGGCGCGTTTTGAGAATTCGTTTAACGGTACGTTCAACTTTTCTGCTTGTTCTTCGATAAAAGTACCTGTACCCGCCGTACGGCAGTAAAAACCTGCCAGCACCTCCCGGTTTGCATCCAGCAAAACCGCCTTGGTACTGGTGGACCCGATATCAAATCCCAGGTAAAGGGAATACGTTTCTCCCCTGGTAAGTAATTTATAAATATCGATTTCAACAGGGTTTGCCGCACCCGTATGAGGTGAGACGTGGTTGTACCTTTCCCGGCTGTCAAACTCCGGGTAGTTGGATAGTTTTAATGAAAGCGGTTCGAAAATGAATTCTTTTTCCGCTTCATCTTCGGGATTAATAATCAGGTCATGCCATCCATTGATATTTTCGCTTGATAAGCCAGGTCCTGGGTTATTGTTATTGGTTTTTACTTCCTCAAGATAAAGCAAGCAAGCGCCCAGGGCATCATAGACATATGATAGTTTATCTACCAGCAGGGGTTTTTGGATTCTTTTTTCCAGGTAGTCGGTCACTGCCCGGTTCCTGGAAACGCCACCGGAGAATACAATGGGATCGGGCACTTTTTCATCACTGAGGAGAATATCGGCAATATTGTCGGCAAGTCCTTTGCAAAGGCCGTCGCATATTTCTTCCAGGGAATAACCCATTTGCTGGGCATGGACAATGTCTGTTTTGGCAAACACCGAGCAGCGGGAAGCGATCCTGGGGGGTGTCCCCTTACCTTTATTTTGCAAGGCGCGTTCACTTAATTCTGCGCTGCCGCCGGATAAATTCAATCTCCTGGCCTGTTGATCCAGGAAGCTTCCTGTGCCGGCGGCGCAGGAGGTATTGGTTTTTAGATTCTGATAGTTTCCTTCCTGGTCAAAGGTAATCAGGCTGAATTTTTCTCCGCCGACAGCCAGGATGGTACGAATGTGGGGATGCGTTTTTTTGGCGGCGGTAATACAGGCAATCCTGGAGTCATAGGAACGGACGCCCTTCAAGAAATAAGACGATGCAGAGGTAGAAGCGATTCCTTTAATCAATTGGTAGTTTACTTTTGAGAGCATGGTGCGGAGGGTTTCGGGAATATCCCCGTGATGGAAGGCATAGTGGGTGTTAATGATTTCACCTTCCATTGACATTTCCACGATAGATATGGTCACGGACCCGATATCGATGCCAAGAATAATCAATTTTTCAGCCATGCTCTCTTAATTCTCATGTTTTATCATATCACATATGGAGTTATCATATTTTAATAAAAAAACCAGTAAGAATCAAGGACTATATTAAAAGTTTTGCGGGGTCCAGGGGGGTCTCTGCGCGTTTTTCAAAAGAGCCCCTGGCCGCCGGAGGCATAGGGAAAAACGGGACGAAAAACGGGACAGGCAAAATAAAAATGCCCTGGTTCGGTTTTCCGTAGTGTGCCAAAACGGCACACGTTGGAATATCTTAAAAAGTTCCGTTATGAAAGCATTTGAAGGCTGAAAAACCGATTGCGGCAATATTCCTGTATCGAAACGAGACACAACCCAAAATCCTTAATATAAAAGAATAATAAGCCTAAAATCCCTGATTATCAAAATAACCATGACTCGAAATGATACACTTTCAAATTAGCCCAAAAACCAGATAAAAACTTCATAGATTGAATAATAAAGGGTTTTCAGGATTTCTTCTAAATTGGCACAAAAGTTGCTTTGTCTTTATTGTAATGAAAATTCAAAAACAAATAAAAAAATAAGGAGGTGAGCATCATGAAGCTCAAACGTTTCAACAAAAAGTTGGTTTTAAAGAAAAACACCATCGCCAACTTGAGCGAAGCTGAACAGCAGAACGTAAGAGGAGGAACAGGCAGCTTTACCTGCCCATGGGATTGGCTTTGTAACTCTTACATGCCGTGCGGAGAAACGGAGATCTCAGAGTGCTGGACCATTGAAGAGACCTATTGCGGTGGTTGCCCGATTTAAAGAATTAAACCGTATTTAAGTCAGAAGGGAGGCCCAGGGGCGGTGCGTAGAAACGGAGAAATTGACAACGTCATCTCTTCCACCTTCCTGGGCGTCCTCACCCATCTCCAATACATAACGATAACGAAAAAAGGGGACAAAAAAGGGGACATCCAAGAAAACCATTTTTCATGGCTAAATTATAATCCCTTGAAGTACTTTTTTCAACTCATTTTTGTCTCTTCTTTTCCTTCAGGGCCAATTGGATAACTTGCCTGGCACGTTACTCGTTACTCATAAAAAAGTAAGTTGCAGGCTTCCTCAAACGTTTGAAACAACATCCCTCTCTTCAATACATGTCAATTTCAAAAGTGGTTACCTGGTTGGTTAGCTCTGGTAAGGAAGCCTTCGAGATGGTCCGAAGGACCTTCTGCGGCTGTTAACGCTATGCGCCTCGCCGAGAGGGCCTGGACCCCCGCAAAACTTTTTATATGAGTGCATTTTCACAAGTCAACAGCATTGCCGTGGCTGAGGGGTTGACTTTTTTTTTTCTTGTCTTTAAAATACTCATATGGCTAAATTGACTTTTCCATCAATTAAACTAATTTTAATACTTATTCTCATTTCAAATGGATTCTCATCGGGGTGGTCCCAGGACAGAACATGGCGGGCAACAGGACTGATCCCGGCCACAGAAGAGCAATTAAGAGGAATTCCCCTGGCTTCGGTACCCTTTTCCGGCGACACCCTGCCGTCATCGGTAGACCTGTCCACTAACCTGCCTCCACCGGGTAACCAGGGGCGCCAGAATTCCTGTGTCGGCTGGACAGTCGCCTATGCGTTAAAAAGTTACCATGAAAAAGTCGAGGAAGGAACTTCTTTTTTTGACTATTCAGGCAGGATAAATTATCAGCGTGTATTCAGTCCGGCTTTTGTTTACAACCAGATCAATAATGGCCGTGATGGCGGTGCCAGTTTTATCACGGCATTGAACCTCTTATCCAGCCAGGGTGCCGCAACATGGGCCGACATGCCCTACAATGAAAGTGACTACCGTTCCAGGCCTTCCCAGTCCGCAAAATCCAGGGCCCGGCGGTACCGGATCGATTACTGGCGCCGTGTGAATGTCCGGGATGTTAAAGAAGTTAAAGCCCAACTTAATGCCGGCTATCCAGTTATGGCCGGGGTCAAAACAGATGAAGGATTCAATTATGCCGGGAGAGGTTTTACCTGGCGAGAGACCAGCGGACGGGTCCAGGGAGCACATGCAATTTTGCTGGTGGGTTACAATGACAACCGCAATGCCTTCAAACTGATCAACTCTTATGGAACACAATGGGGAGACAGCGGTTACGGCTGGGTCGATTACATTCATTTTACCCGGGTTGCCTCCGAAGGATATGTGGCAAAAGATGCCATCAACACCCCTTCCCGGACAACCCCTATTACACCGGTTAACCCAAATATCCCCAATGTACCGAGGACAACATATCCCAGTACCACTTTTACAATAACCAATGTTCAGCATAATACCTATTATCAAAATCGTCCCGACCTGGGTTACTTTATGCGTTTTGATGGAACATTGTCCATACCCCCGGGCATTGGCCGATGGGACCAGGTGGTTATCTATTTTTATTACGATGCGGGAGGTGGAGCAAAAGGCTGGCAAGTACGCAGCTTAAGCGTTCACTATGCAGATATCAACGGATTTGCCGCCTGCGGCACCGCTAAGTACCAAATTCCTGCACAGGGGCTGTCAACCACCTGGGCGGCCTGGATACCCTATTCAGCCCTGGATTTGCCAGTTGGAAGTTACAGACAGACGTATTCAGGTCCTGTCTACTCCCCCCGTACTTCCTACCTGGTAGCTGAACCCATTCTATTCATCGATAATTTTGGCGTGAATAGAGGCAAGCTGGTTAGATTTACGGTAACAAAATAAAAAAAAGGAGTTAAAAATGAAGGAAACCATCCGATTTACACTCAATAATAAACCTGCTCGGGTGATAGTTGATAAAGATCGAATGCTTTTATGGGTATTACGTACCGAATTAGGCCTGAGAGGGGCAAAGTATGGATGCGGCGAGGGATTTTGCGGATGCTGCACCGTGCTGGTGAATAATCAAGCGGTGCGGTCATGTCAATTACCCGTCATAAACGTTAACGGGAAGGAAGTCCTTACCATTGAAGGGTTGAGCGAAAACGGCAAACTCCATCCCCTCCAGTCTGCCTTTATCGAGCACAATGCGGTGCAATGCGGCTATTGTACGCCGGGGATGATCCTTAATGCCTACAGCCTGTTGGTGAAGAACCCGCGGCCCACCTACGATGAAATCGTTGAGACGATGGAGGGTAATTTGTGCCGCTGTGCGGCTTATAACCGGATTATTCAAGCCATTCAAAGCGCATCGCGCTCAATGGTTGGAGGTAAATCATGAAAGAAGAAAAGATTACGAACCAGGATTCGGGTAATAATGAAGAGCCGGTTAGCATGGACCGCCGGGAATTTTTAAAGCTCCTGGGTGGGGGAATCTTCATTCTTNNGATTCCGAGGAGTTGGCGCAGGTCCGCCGCCGGCGCGGATATCCCACTGACTTCAATGCCTATCTTCGCATCGGGGAAGACGGCCGGGTCTCCTGTTTCAGCGGCAAAATCGAAATGGGGCAGGGTGTGATCACATCGCTTGCCCAGATGCTGGCGGAAGAACTCGATGTGCCCCTGGACATTGTCGATATGGTCATGGGAGACACGGATCAGTGTCCCTGGGACATGGGGACTTTCGGTTCCTTAAGCACAAAATATTTTGGCCCCCCTTTGCGGCAGGCGGCTGCAGAGGCCAGG
>WVZO01000609.1:10626-10878 GCA_011772425.1 Candidatus Aminicenantota bacterium | reverse complement strand
TCAACCTCTCAACTTCTTAACTTCTCAACTTCTTCTCTCTCCTGCGCCGATCCAGAGTTCCAGATGGACAGAGATTCAGAGTATCAATTAAGACTGGGCGGGGGAAACAACGCGGAACCCGATTTCGTAGTACCAGACGATAACCGGGCTGATGAAGTCGCGGGCGGAACAACGCAGAAGGGAATCAACGTCGAGCCACGAGCCACCGCGAAGGGCACGTCTTATTTCTCTTTCATCGGAATAATTTTCCAT
>WVZO01000609.1:447-10612 GCA_011772425.1 Candidatus Aminicenantota bacterium | reverse complement strand
TGTCCATAAGTCCATGAGGTGTCGCACCCTCAGGGTAACGGCCCACCGTCGTGGTGGCACCGACATTTCCATCATAATTGGCAAGTTTGTCATTGGGTTTTCCCTTTTCTTTGGGCCAGGGATATTCTCGTATAGAACCATCCGGCTCCCCTCCGGCCGCCCACTCCCATTCCATTTCCATGGGCAGCCGGTAAATAGATGCCCACCTCTCGATATTCTTGATTTTCTCAAATTCTTCACCCCGGTTGATTACCGCCTCCAGGCAGGAGAGCCAGAAACAATAGGCGCGGGCCGCATACCAACTAACCCTCACCACCGGCTGGTCATCCCCGTTAAATTTTTTATTATCGTCGGCTTTGGAGCGAAGTTTATCCGGCCATTCTTTGAAATCCCCACCCAGATAATCGCTGTATCCTTTAATGGATTCTGCAAATTGAATGAACCGATCGGCAAACAACTTCAATGAAAGATTTTCCTGCAACTTTTTTTCTTTGCCTTCAAGGAACGTAATAAACCGGCGGTACCGTTTATTGGTGACCGGGTATTTGCAGAGATAAAGATCAGGGACCGTCTCCATTTTCTCTCTAACCGAGTATTTATAGGTGCCGCCGGGGATTTTAATATATTCCACATTGTCCTCAAAGGGATTACGGATGGAACCCGGTTTTGAAACAAGTCGGTCCTTTTCAGCCAATTCTTCTACTTTTGAGGTCTCTTTAGTTAACTCCCATACGATGTCCCGGGCATGGTCCAGGTTGGCTTCATCTTCTTTGCTGTTTTCAATGAATGTCTCGATTGCCTCCATCGCTTCGGGGGTGCCGATGATTTTTAAACAATCCATCACATATCTTTTTTGATTATTGTTCAGATTTTCGCTTTTTAAACATTGTTTTAATGAATCGATTCGTTTCTGGGGTGCTTCCATAACCAATTGCTGAAGCAAGTCCTGTTGATGGGCATCCAATTCTTTACTTACTTTTGATTGAAATAAGGCACGCATAAACCGGTCAAATATCTCATCATCTGCCTTGCACATAAAGAAACGCAGGGTTTCTTCCCACCAATCCTCCTTAAAATGCTGCACCAGTGTTTTAATTCGTTTCTGTTTATGGGCTTCTTCTTTTAACCGGATACCGGCAAGAAATTCACGAAAGGACTTATGGCGGAAAATATAATGATCTTTGTCATAATCGGCAATCACTCCGGTGCGATCCCGTAGATAATCGCAAAAAACAACAGCAGGGTGACGACTCTTCTTATCCAGGGTATTGAGAATAGGTTGCATTTTCTGATGTATTGCTATTTTTGGTGCTTCATCCTTTTGCAGTTCTTCTTGCATCCACAAAGCTGTTGGCGCTAACACTCGCCGGGATTCATCAGCCAGTAACAAAGGCTCAATGTTTTTTTCCAGGTCCCGGTACTCCAGGAGATAGTCCAGGGCTTTATCATACATGGTAGCCCTGGTTTTAGGAATGTATTGCCTTTTTTTCCAGATAATGGCCATAATCTGCAACAACATGGGTACGGCAGCCAGTTCTCTTATGGCTTTATTCTCTTCTATTTCTAAAAACTCAATAATGGCTTGAGACTGTTGATCTGCCCGTTTCTTTTGTTGTTGTTTCCATTCCTGCTCTGTCATTTTACTATCCACTGGTGGCAATTCAGCGCAGTAAACTGCCCGGAACCATTTTTTCAAAAAATCAGCCTGCTGTTCCAGAGTAAAATCCATGATATCTGCCCGCAAATGAGGCATTTTAAGTTCAATGCCATCCAGTTTGCGATACCCGGTGGCACGTGACGTCACCACAAAATAGGCATTTGTTAACCCTGTGCACATATCTTTTACCCACTTGCACACCTTTCTACGCTGTTCTTTGCTGCTGATTTCGTCCAGACCGTCCAAAAGCACCAGGGTTTTACGGGTGTCAAGCCAATAGTGAAACTGATCAGCGGAAATATTCAACAAATGCCTTTCCGACCACTTTGCCAGGTTCTGAGGAAGAGGAACAGGGTCATTTTCTTCAAAATCCAATTCCCGCAGAGGAAAATAAATGGGAAATACATCGTCTGTGAAACCAAATTGCCTGTATATTTTATTAAGACAACTGACCGCATAATATTTCAGTAACGTTGTTTTTCCTGAACCCGGGTCACCGATTACCAGCAGCAGTCGGTACTTTTGAAATGCTCTTTCCATCACCCTTTCCGGTGTTAAATGCCGGTCATATAACTCTTCCATTTTTTTTCTGTGGTCAATCCGTTCTTCGTCACATAAGTATTCAGAGATACAAAGTGAGATAAAGGTTTCCTCCAGTTTGACGATTTTACTTTCAATATCCGGTGACCCCAGCAAATCAATATGATCTAATTCCTCTTTTAAAGCTGTACGGTATTTCTTTTCATCTGCCAGGCGTTTCTTTTTCTCCGCCCTCTTGGGTTTGACAGAATTGTAATAAATAATGATAATGACACCTGCCACACCAATGACCCAGGGAATCACATTTGTCCATTTAAAATTTGACTGCTGCTGTGCGTGTATTAAGGTTGGAAAAATGATAAATCCTGCCAGGCAGAGCATTTGTAATAATTTTTTCACTTTCACAGCCGTATGCCTCCCTTCTTTGGTTCTTTTCTTTCCCATAGATATATTTTACAGGAAAGGTATTCTTAAATCAACCTTCAACCCCTACGGGCCATTTCGTTTGCCAGGATGCTTATTAGCCCCCCAGCATGATGTGAGGGGAATCTGCCTGTCCCGTCTTTTTTCTACTTTTTATTCCTCTTCTAATTCTTCTATTTCTTCCTGGATTACCTGACCTGGTAATATCTTCTTTTCCGGGGTTTGATCAAAATCCGAATCAAAACTCACCAGTTCTAAATTCATTTTCCGGGCAGCAGCATATTGGTACGCATCATCAAAATCCAGGGAATACTCTTCCATTGCTTCTATAATTTTAAAGTGATCTTCACCTTGCAAACGGATAATATCGACCTGGGAATCATGAATTAAGTCAGTAATGAAATCTTTAAAAACGTCTGTTTTTTCATACCTTGATAAAATGATACCTATAGAATACACAGCAAATTCAGTAATGTGGATATGATCTGTATTCACTTTTTCGAAAAATGATTTCACTTCCTGCCATCTATCTTGTTCAAGTAACAGCTCAAGCCAAATATTCGTATCTACCAGGTACATTGCATATTCAACCTGTCCACCACTCCAGCGACTTTTTTTGAAGTTCAACAGAAGTAAATTTGTCTTTGTATTCTCTCAACCCACCAGCCCATTTCATGCTGAGTTTTCTTTTTTTCTTTTTTCTACTCTTTTTCAATTCTTCGATATACGCAAAGACTTTTTCTTGAAGATCAGTAGGAAGGCTATTTATTGATTCTGCTAAACTCTGCATTATTTCCTCCGCTGTAAATATAACTCAATTTCATCCGTTTGTCAATAACCATTTATATTTTTGGGGTCAGGCAAATAAACACAATAAAATTTTCCAGTAGGGTATTACTCAGTATGCAGGAATAGGCAAGTTCCTGCCTGATCAAGAGTCGTAGAAAATTAAAGCATTGATTAAAAATTAAACTTCCTATATAATCGGTAATGTCAAAAGTGGACGGCGTCCACACCCTATAGGAGTCGTTCATGACGTTTGAAAAGTACCAACCGGGAAACGTTGTTTTTTTTAGGGCGTTTTTACAGAGTATTAATAAAAAAGGAGGTATTTCATGAGAATTAAGAAGAGAAACATGTTACTCCTGGGAGTAATGATATCCGCTGCTTTTATATTCACTTTATTTCCCATGGATAATGGAGATAAAGCAAGTAGAGAGGTTCAAAATCTCAGCGCTTTTGCCAGGCTCTATGGATATATACGATTCTTTCACCCCAGCGATGAAGCGGCCCGGGTCAATTGGGATAAATTTGCTGTCTATGGTACGGCAAAAGTGAAAAATGCTAAAAACAGCCAGGAATTAAAAGGAATCCTGGAAGAATTGTTTTTGCCTATCGCGCCAACCATTCAAATTTACGATACCGGTGTAAAACCGAAAACCTTTGACTCAAAACTGCCCAAAAATGTTGAGGACCTGCATTTGGTTGCCTGGCAGCATTATGGGGTGGATTTAAAATATAGAAGTAATATATATAAGAGCTTCCGGCTTGGTCGCTTTGAAATACCGGAGAGTGCTCTAAATGGAATATGTTTATCCTTTTTTGATGTAAAATACAAAGGAAAACGGTTTAAACTGACGGCTCAAGCAAAGACAGAGGTTAACGGTGAAAAAAACGGGGGATACATTTATATTAATGCGGTGGCCCCATCAGGGAAACCAATCGTTGACGATCTAATGCGGGACCGTCCCATCAGGCAAAATGAATGGAAAAAATATGAAATAACCGGAGAATTCAATGAAGATCCCTATTATTTGCAATTTGGGGCTGAGTTAGTGGGTGTGGGCAAAATGTGGGCGGATGATTTTCATTTTTATTTAGCAGACAAGGATGGAGACTGGGAAGACGTGTCTTTATCGAATCCCGGCTTTGATGAAGTAAAACCGGATAACCGTCCGGCAGAATGGACATATCGGAAAAGCAGCGAGACTAATTATGAATACACGGTGGTAAAGGATGGCGACAATAATGTGTTACAAATTCAAAACGCAGCGGGTTATATCCCGGGGATGCTGTTCCCACAATATCCAAAAGTGGGTGAAATAATTAATAAAGAATTGGGCGGAGGCTTATCCTGCCAGGTACCTTTAGCCCTTTGGAGCGATAAGAATGGAACCCTGGGCAAAAATGATAAACATCCGCTTGAACCATTGACGGCAGAGTTGAATAAAATAGATTTAAATAGTATGACAGCGGAGAGTGAACCGCTAAGGTTAGGCAATATTGTCATTGCCTGGAACGTTTTTCAACATTTCTATCCGTATTTCGATGTGATCGATACGGATTGGGATAAGGTATTACCGGAAACTCTCAGTGAAGTACTTATGAATAAGACGCCTAATGATTATTATGACAGCTTTAGAAAGATAGTAGCTAAATTGCAAGATGGTCATGGTTTTATCTATTATAAACCCAAACCTGCCCCCGGGGGCCTGCCCATAAAAGTCGAGTGGATAGAAAATCAAGTTGTCATCACCGCTTCAGAGACTCCGCTTTTGAAAAAAGGCGATATCATTCATCGTATCGATGGAATAAGCGGTGAAAAAGCATTATTAAATGCAGAACAATATGTCTCGGGCTCTCCGCAATTAAGAAGATATCGTGCATTAAACCAATTTGGAAGCGGGACCCAGGGCAGTACGGCAAAATTAACCCTGCTTAGAAATGACGAAACCGTTCATGTGGAGATCCAAAGAGAAGAAGAAAAGAGAAGGTTCTTTTTTAACCGGATATCCGAATTTGACTTTCCTGACATCAAGGAATTGGCTGAAGATTTTTATTACGTCAATCTCAGTTCAACCGATCTAGAAGAATATAAAAAGGTAATCGACCGATTGGCAAATGCGAAGGGGATAATATTTGACAGCAGGTGGGATGGGGATGAGAAATATCCCAAAGCAATAATTAACCCGAAATCCCATATCATTCCCCATTTAATCGACGATACGGTTCAGTCGGCACGATGGAATATTCCCAATGTTATTTATCCTGACCGCCAGGATTTAACTTATTCTAAGAGTCGCTGGTCAGTAGAACCAAAGGCCCCGCGCTTCAAAGCGAAAATTGTTTTTATTACCGAACCCTTTGTGGTAAGTTCTGGTGAAACCTATATGGGAATCATCGAACATTACAAGCTGGCGGAAATTGTCGGTCAGACCACAGCGGGTTGTAACGGGAATGCTAATTTTATACCTCTTCCCGGGGGCTTTCGTGTCATGTGGACAGGGATGAAGGTTTTAAAGCATGACGGGTCACAACATCATTTAATTGGAATCCTGCCCACGGTACCGGTAAAACGAACCATAAAAGCAGTCCGTGAAGGTAGAGACGAATACCTGGAAAAAGCAATTGAAATAATAAAAAAGGAAAAAAAGGAGGAAAAAAAGGAGGAAAAAAAGGGGACCGACGCGAAAAATACGGAAGAGACAGCCAGGAAAAATTATGAACAAGCAAAGAAAAATTTCGACGCAGACCCCAGCGAAGAAAATACCATATGGTTGGGCCGCCGTACCGCTTACTTGGGAAAATACAAAGAAGCCGTTGAAATCTATACAAAAGGACTGCAAAAATATCCTGGTTCCTATAAACTGTACAGGCACCGCGGCCACCGCTGCATTACCACCCGGAAATTCAAAAAAGCGATAAAAGACTTTAAAAAAGCTGTAAAACTGGTTAAAGGAATCCCCCTGGAAGTAGAACCGGATGGCATCCCCAATGCCGCGAACATACCTGTCTCTAATACTCAATTCAATATCTGGTATCATCTGGGTCTGGCTTATTACCTGACCGGAGATTTTGAACAAGCCGCATCTGCCTACCGGGAATGTTTAAAATGGTGTAATAATGATGATACCCTTGTGGCTGCTTCCCATTGGCTGTATATGACCTTTCGCCGCATGAATAATAAAGCAGCGGCAGAAAGACTGCTGGGACCGGTAAAGGAAAAAATGAAAATCATCGAGGACCAGGACTATCACGCTCTCTTGTTGATGTACAAAGGATTAAAAACACCGGTATCATTGCTGAAAACCATAAAAGCCAGTGGTACGGATACCGGCCTGTCAACTGCCACTGTGGGGTATGGTGTGGGTAATTGGTATTACTATAATGGTCATTCGGAAAAAGCAAAAGAAATATTTAAGAGCATTTTAGCGGGCAAAAACCGGGCGGCTTTTGGCTATATTGCCGCAGAAGTTGATTATAACAAAATGATAGCAACCGGAAAAAAATGAATAGTGGAGCGTTAGGGAGTTCAGAAATGTTCGAATTATTATTATGGCTGTATTTGGTAAACAGGCAGTTTAATCAAATATTTAGCCACTTTAAGGTTTCCCTCCTCATCTTCTACTGTTAGAATTAAGAAGTCATCGTCAAAATAGATATCTCCCCATTTTATTAAACGTCCCTGTTCAAGCCTTAATTCTGAAGAATAAAGGTATTTGCCCATTGGAGAGAAGATATCAATGGCCAAAAAGGTCTCGTTACCCGGGTCTGAAATTAAGACATAAATCAGTCCGTTTTTGTCTATTTTTATACCCTGGAAAAAAGAAGCCTTTTTCGGGAGACCGTCGATAATATTTTTAACCACATCCGCCGGTATATCCCCTAATAATTTGGCAAGATCATTTTTAAATGCCCTGGAGACATCTTTCCGCTTTCGGCCGTCAATATAGAAGCTGCAGATTTCCTTTCCTTTTAAGCTAACCACGTTGATTTTATAGAAATCGCTCATTCCATAATAAATCTTTCGGTTCCTATAGTTGACAAACACCATGGGGGTTATGGAAGGAATAACAATTGCCACGGTTGCTCGTTGTCCATTGATTTCTGTGCTGGCAGTGGCCTTTTCATAGGGTTGCCCCATTAGATTCCTTCGGAAGCCACTCCCAGAGGGGACCCAGAGATTTGCGCATCCATTGGAGATAATATTGAGGTACTTCGGAGGTCTCCTGGAGATAGAATTTCTTAAACTGCCTGTCGGATTGGAAGAGGCTGAGAAATTCTTTGGAGTAATTAATTATTTCAGAGAAATGGAGTCCCCGTAATACATTCATCCAGCGCCAGAGTGTGGATTTGTTTGCTTTGAAGCGCGCCATCATCGCTTTCTTTGTAAAGCTATATTGGGCAAGACTGGTGTAATGTTTATAGAATTCAACCCAGGAGTAATTTTTCGGAACCACGTTCATGGCTTGTTGGCTGTCCAGGAAATAAAAAGGAAGGTGAAGGATGCGATTTTGTTTCTGGTATTCAAGGTTGAGAGGAGCGGATTGGCCGTATGCCGTGAGTAAGCAGTATACTGGAAAGGCCCCGGGGCTGAGATCAATGAAACGCTTGGTAAGCTCAAAGGGTTCTTCCCCTTCATCCGAGTCAAAAGGGAATATAAAGTTTGCCTGGAGATAGGGGATGTAATCCAGGATCAGGTTGATATGTTGGGAAACCTGTTTCACCTTGTCCATCCCAGTTTTTTTCCCTGTTTTTGATTTTTCACCGGTTTCATACCACGATTCAATTCCCGGTATCATGACCTTGAATCCGCACTTTTTCAGCCGCTGCAAACGTGGTTCGGAGAGGAATGAAAGGCTGCTTTCCGCATAAAAATCGATGCTGCCCGGAGGCACGTTTTCCTCGATGAAATCCAGGTAGCGATCGATTTGAACGCCAAAATTGGGATCATAAAACGATAATATCGGTCGCTTAAATTTTGTTAAAAGGAAAGGAAAATCTTCCTTCATCTCCTCGAGATTTAATTGTTGGAAGGGGACGTTGGCGTCGTAGCAGAAACTACATGAATAGGGACACCCAAAACTGCCCACTATGGGAATTATTTTGAGAAAAGGAGCTTTGTCCAGTGCGGCTTTAATAAATTTCCAGCGTTGTCTGATCGTGGGCAGTGATGAAGGCTGCGTTTTAGCCGAGACGTTAAGTCCTTCCGGGCGATGGGGTGAACAATCCTGTAAAACCTCGGACAATACTTCTTTGTCGGTTAAACCGAATACATAATCGAAATATTTGGCTGCATGCTGCGGGTAGCCTCTGGCGTGAGGACCACCAAGTGCAGTGACTGCACCTTTACTTCTAAATATATTGCTCAGGGAATAGGCCAGTTGGGCGCTTTTGGTTAATGCCCCCAGGATCACGAAGTCGAAGGAGTCAAAAGACCGGGGTAAGTCTTTATATCGAGTAAAACAAATGTAGGTGACATCATGGCCCATTTCTTCGCACCAGGCTGCAGTCACCTGGGGCATGATCCCGGCGAAGTTAGGTGCCATAAGGCGGCCCCACAGCGAAGGTTTGTCTGAATTGGCAACCAAATCCATCACTGCAATTCGAAGCTTTCGCATGTTCTTCTCCTCTAGTTATAAAAGTTATAATTATAAACGAAATATTAATAGATTTCAAATTATAAACGAAATATTAATAGATTTCAAATTATAAACGAAATATTAATAGATTTCAAACCAATCCAAACATTCACAGTAATTCTAATTTTAATTTTTTAGCCACGAAGGCATTTACAATGCGGTAAAAATCACGAAGATACACAAAGAAGATAAAGATTAGAAGGTAGGTTTTAAGGGACAGTCAAGATTTTTTCTCCTCGCCGAAGGTGTTTAAAATTTGTCCGAAGGACACCCATTTGTTTGGGATTTGTAATTTTGGAATTGTAGTTTGTTTGTAATTTGTGATTTGTAATTTGGAATTTCCCGGACAAGCCAAGTCTTTTTTGTTCCGGCTTGTCCGGGTTGTGTCCGGGGGCCGCATCCGGATTCCAGCCCCTCCCCGGGGATGCGGCCCGCTGACCCAAAAAATATCAGCTAATAACCATGAGTTATTATTTTAATATGGTAAAATAATTGTTACTAGTATCCAAAACCGTGTCATCAAGGGTCATGATCCGCACCAAACATTGGGTCTTAGTTCTGTTTACATTGGGAACAGTCCACTGGTAACTTCCATCATTGGCCGTAGAACTTACAATGTTTATCCAATCATTCCCGGCGTTTTGAGAATATTGTATTTTTACATCCTGGATATTGCCGGTGGTAGTCCAGGTAATGGTGTGAACCGTACGACGACCCCAGGATTCGCCGCCATCGGGTGCGGTAACAGTAATAGAAGGTAATTGCCAGATAGTAAAGACCGCATCGCTCATATCCGAAGCTGATGTTACGGTGTCACTTATCCGCACCAGGCAGTTGTTGGAATCAACAGCCGGTAACACCCAGTTGTAACTACCGGTATTAGGGACTGAGGAGGCAATAGAATTCCACAATGCTCCTCCATCAGCGGAATAATCGATATTGACATTTGCGATTGTACCAGTATAGGTCCAGGTGATGGTCTGAGTCTGGGTAATTCCGGCGTCCCAAATCTCACCATCATTGGGGGAAATGACTGTAATCGTGGGATAGGGATCAATGGTAAATACGGCATTACTGACATCCGCTGCCGGACCGGTGGTATCGCTAACTCTTACCAGGCAGG